>NZ_CP032684.1:3141000-3465000 GCF_003627795.1 Rhizobium sp. CCGE531
GTCCAGCCTGGCGCTGCGTATAGTGCCTGGCGATACCGTATTGACTGTGACCCCGTCGGCCGCGACCGCTTTCGCCATGGAGACCGTCATTGCGTTCATGGCGGCCTTGCAGGCGGAATAATCCGGCCTCGAGGCCGGTGGCATCAAACCGGCCAGGCTGGAAATGTTGACGACCCGTCCCCACTTGGCTTGCCGCATTCTTGGCAGCAGCAGGGTCGTGACTCTCACGGCGGCGAGGACGTTGCGGTCGTAGGCGGACATCCATGAGGCGGGGCGGCTGCTGGTCCAATCCTCCGCGTCACCTGAGCCCCCGGCATTGTTGATCGCGATGTCTATCGGACCGGCAAGCGCTTGCGCCTCATCGACAAGCCGGCGCACGTCGTCATCGATCGTGAGGTCCCCGAGAACGGCGTGGGCACGTCCTCCTTCGGCGATGATGTCCTGGGCGACCCGCTCCGTCTGTGTCCTGTCGCGGCCGTGGACGACGACGACCGCCTTCTCACGAGCAAGCCCTCTAGCGATCGCTTCTCCTATGCCCTTGCTGCTCCCGGTGATGAGCGCTGTCTTCCCATCCAGTTTCAAATCCATTGTCCGGTACCTATCTTGAAGTCGGTACCTCACAAAAGAACAGAACGATGATCGAGACAATTACGCACTTTAAAGTGCCTGTAGAACGCGAAGACCGATCCGTATGCCTTGGTCCGGACGGATCCGTGGCGCATGTCACCAGGATGCTTCGAATGATCAGCGGGCGCTGGAAGCTTCCGATCCTGTTCCGCCTCTTTGCCGGGCCATCGATGCGCACCTCGCAATTGAAACGGGACATGCCGGGCATTTCGCAAAAGATGCTCACGCAACACCTGCGGGAGCTTGAAAATGACCGCCTTGTCGAGAGGCGGGATTTTGGCGAGCAGCCGCCCCGCGTGGAGTATCAGCTTACCGACGCCGGTCGAGGGCTTATGCCTGTCCTGATGGCCGCAAGGGAATTTTCGATACGCCATGTCGCCGAAAGGTAGTTCCCTACCTGCGTTCGGATTTTACTCGAATTATGCGGACGACCTGAACTTGTCACCAGCACAAGTTCTCGCTTCAAGCCATGGTCGGGCAGCGTCTATATCCTGACAGTCCCATGAAAGCATCAGGAGCCGCCATGAACACCGTCGCTTATGTCACCGTCGACGTCTTCACATCGGAGCGCTTCGTCGGCAATCCACTGGCTGTGATCCCCGATGCCCGTGGCCTCGGCAGCGACGCCATGCAGAAGATCGCAGCCGAGTTTTGTTATTCGGAAACGACCTTCGTGCTGCCGCCGGAAAGCCACGATCACACCGCGCGCGTCCGCATCTTCACGCCGACGGCCGAAATTCCCTTTGCCGGCCATCCCAATGTCGGCACCGCTTTCGTTCTCGGGCAACAGCGGGAAATCTTCGGAAAGCCCGCGGGCGACAGGCTGACCTTCGAGGAGGATGCCGGCCTGGTGGAAGCAACGCTGCTGCGCACCGATGGTGCCGTCACCAGCGCAAGCATACGTGCGCCGGCGAGCCTGACGATCGGCGAAACGATTGCCGACGAATTGATTGCGCGTTGCGTCCAGATCGACCCACAAGCGATCCGCAAAACCACGCATGCTCCGACCTTCGCCTCGGTTGGCCTGCCTTTCGCCTTTGCGGAGCTGGACAGCCTCGGGGTGCTTGGAAAGGCAAGGCCGAACGCGGCGGTTTTTGCCGAAGCGGCCGCGCGGCATAAAGAGGACAAGACCGGCTTTTCACTCTTTCTCTACGTGCGTTCCGCCGAAAATCCCTGGCATATCCGCGCCCGCATGTTTGCGCCGCTCGACAATGTGACGGAAGACCCCGCGACCGGCAGCGCCTCCGCGGCCCTCGGCGCGTATCTGACCTCCCTGCTGCCGGCACCGGACGCGGAAGTGAAAATCACCATCGAGCAGGGCGTGGAGATGGGAAGACGCAGCCTCATCGGCGTCGAAGTCAAGAAAACCGCCGGCACGGTAAATGAAGTCTTGCTGTCGGGCAGCAGCGTCTCCGTTATGCGCGGAGAAATCCAACTTTAGGAAGCGGCGCATGGCGGGGCCGAAGCTCCGGCGTCCAGCCTGAAATACGCTAAAACGTCTCGTTGATGACCAGCGCCACCGTCCAGATGGCAAAGGCGAAGATGGCGATCTTCCAGAAATCTGCCCTGCGCTTCAGTCCCGGCAGTCCCAGGGGCTTGATGATATGCACCGCCATGGCGAGCAGAAGAAGCACCGCTATGGCTTTTGTCACGCTCTTTTTCCCCGTTTTCGCAAGAGTGAGAGCCGCCGCGACCAAAAATCGCTGCATAGCTTTCGCGTTCATGCTGTAATCGCCACAGGACGGACATCTTTCCGCGCCAACAGACTGTTTCTACAGGCCGATAGCGGCAATCCGGGACACAATCAATAGTGAAAACAGGCAGGGCGGGATCCTGTCTTATCGGTTCCTTAAGCGGAGCCGCATGAAGGTGGGGAGCATGAAAAGAAATATTTTGCCCGTACTCGCTCTGCTGTTCGGTACGCTCTTCCTCTTCACGGGAAACGGCCTGCATAGCCTGCTGCTGCCGATGCGCGGCACGGCCGAAGGCTACGCGACCACGACGCTCGGCCTGCTCGGCACGACCTGGGCCACTGGCTTCGTACTCGGCTGCCTGACTGCGCCGAAGCTGGTCAGGCGCATCGGCCATGTTCGCGCCTTTTCGGGCTTCATCTCCGTCATCGCCATCATCGCGCTGCTGACCGGCATCGTCGTCGATCCGATCTGGTGGGTGGCGCTGCGCGCCGTCACCGGCTTCTGCACGGCCGGCACCTCGATGATCATCGAAAGCTGGCTCAACGAACGCGCCACCAACGAGAGCCGCGGCGCGATCTTCTCGCTCTATATCGGCATCACCCTCCTCGGCGCCGTCGCCGGCCAGATGATGGTGCCCTTTGCCGATATCCACACGCCCATCCTCTTCATGATGTGCGGCATCTGCTATTGCGTCGCCATGCTGCCGACCACGCTGTCGACCGCCGCCTCCCCGCAGCCGCTCAAGGCCGTCAGCCTCGACCTGAAGGCGCTCTACCGCAATTCGCCGGTCGCCTCGATCGGCATCCTGCTCGTCGGCATCGCCAACGGCGCCTATGGCACGCTCGGCGCCGTCTTCGGCGCCAATGCCGGCCTTTCCCAAAGCGATATCGCGCTGATGATGAGCTTGACCATCTTTGCAGGCGCCGTCATGCAGTTGCCGGCAGGCCGCCTTTCCGATCGCATCGACCGCCGCTACGTACTGGCGGGCATGGCCGCCGTGGCAGCACTCGACGGCCTGCTGCTTTTCCTGGTGCAGCCCGGCAATCCCGCCTTCCTCATCGGCATGGTGGTGATCTATGGCGCGGTCGCCAACACCCTCTATCCGATCGCGGTTGCCCATGCCAACGACTTCGCCGCACCGGAGGATTTCGTCAAGGTTTCCGGCGGCCTGTTGCTGCTCTATGGCATCGGCACCATCATCGGCCCGACGCTCGGCGGACCGGTCATGTCCTCCGTCGGCCCCTACTCGCTGTTCTTCCTCACGGCCGTCGCCCATGTGCTGATCACGGCCTATTCGATCTTCCGCAGCCGCATGCGCGCCGCCAAGCCGGCGGGCGATCGCGACGCCTATACGACCATGCCTTCAGCCAATGCGCAGATGATCACGCCGGAGAGCATGGCACTCGCGCGAAGCGAGACTTCAAAAAAGGACGATATAACTGTAAATTACGGCACCTGATCCCCCAAAAGGGAAAGGAGGAGCCGAAATGAGCTTATTCGACGATGATCGTTCGCAGCAGCCGTCAGCCCACGAGATCGGTAGCGACTTGTCGCTGCTATCAGTGGACGAGCTGAAAAACCGCATAGCATTGCTCCAGGGCGAGATCGCCCGGCTGCAAGAGGAAATCGAAACCAAGGCATCCGGACGCAAGGCGGCAGAGGGCCTCTTCCGTTTCTGAAGCCTCCGGCGGCAGCGGCGGAGGTCCAAGATCAAGGCATGCTCAACCGAATATTAAGCTTTACGACATATTACTATGACCATCCAGATTCGCTCTGGACTCAGACAGTTCCTCCACTCGGCGAATTGGTCTGATTTTTCTCCCTGTTTTACCTTGAGAGCCGCTTTTGCGGCTCTTCTTTTTTCATCCTGTAACACCGCCTTCATCGAAACTGTGGAGATTAACCCTTTCTTAAGAATGGCCTTGCGGATTTCAGTTAAAACCAGCATCCTAAAGTCATAAAAGCGGATGCCGAAAGCTCTTAGGGACTTGACCGGCTTTTCCTGAACAAAAGTGTTGCGTGAAGCAGGGATTTATTCGATGTCGGAACTTGGGTTGAACACGATCAGCTTTGCTGGCCATGCCGCATCGTCGGCACAGTTCAGGGTACTGTATTCTGAAGGCATGTCGCTGGTCGAGGAAACCGCCAGCTATCTTGACGGCCAGGGCCGTGCTGCCTCCAAGGTTCTGCCGCGCATGGCTTCCGTGCTCTACGCCGCCGAATCCATGCGGCTGACGACCCGCCTGATGCAGATGGCCTCCTGGCTGCTGCTGCAGCGCGCCGTCAACAATGGCGAAATGTCGCGCGACCAGGTGCTGGCCGAGAAGAACAAGGTTCGTCTCGACGGCTTCAACGTCGATCGCAGCGCTCCGGGCTGGAACGACCTGCCGGAAGCTTTCCGCGATCTGGTCGAGCGCTCGCTGCGCCTGCAGAACCGCGTCGCCCTGCTCGACCGCGAGATCTATCGCCCGACCGAGCCCGCCATCGTTCCGGACAACCAGAACAGCGTCAAGGCACAGTTGACCCTGCTGCAGACGGCCTTCGGCGGCAACTGAGCTACCGAACCATCGGTAATGAATTTGAACCGGTCGCGCCTGGCGCGGCCGGTTTCGTTTTGGCAACCATGCCACACTCGGATAAGGCACGCGCGGAGTTAAGCCCAGAGTAGAAACCGGGCCAGGCTTGACGGATTCCGTGAAACATCTGTAAAACGGGTGCCAGCTTCTCCCAACCGGAGCGGCTGGCAAGCCGATATCGAATGTGCGTGGAGGACCCAATGCGCCGACTCACTTCTCACGAAAATCAAATCCGAAATTCTGAGAAGATGATGAACCATGCGCACATTGAATCTGGGCATTCTCGCCCATGTAGACGCGGGCAAGACTAGCCTTACGGAACGACTCCTTTTCGACACCGGTATTATCGGCAAACTCGGCAGCGTCGACGCCGGCAATACGCAGACCGATAGTCTCGAACTCGAAAGACAACGCGGCATCACCATCGCCGCGGCAGTGGTCTCCTTTACCATCGGCGATGTGGCGGTAAACCTCATCGACACGCCAGGCCACCCGGACTTCATCGCCGAGATCGAACGGATCCTGCAATTGCTCGATGCGGCCGTGGTCGTCGTTTCGGCCGTCGAGGGCGTGCAGCCGCAGACCCGCGTGCTCGTCCGGGCATTGCGACGCCTCGGCATTCCCTTCCTATTCTTCATCAACAAGGTCGATCGCCTCGGCGCGCGCTACGACGACGTTCTTGAAGAGATTTCGACCCAGCTGGCGGTTTGCCCCGTTGCAATGTCGGATGTCAGCGATGCCGGCGGCAGGCTCGCCGCCGTGGGAGCCGTCGATATCGAAAGCGATCCCCATTTCTCGCGCCTATGCGAGGTGCTTGCGAGCAACGATGAGGCGCTGCTGAACGATTATGTGCTTCATCCGGAGTGCCTGACGAGACAAAGGCTGGAGCGCGCCCTTATCGATCAGGTGGCGAAAGCTCTCATTCATCCGGCATTTGCCGGTGCGGCCACAAGGGACCTCGGTATCCCCGCCCTGATCTCGGCGATCGAGACCCTGCTTCCCAGCCGCCGCCCGAATCCTGATGGTCCGGTCTCCGGGAAAATCTTCAAGATCGAGCGAGGATGGGGCGGGGAGAAGCTCGCCTATCTCTATCTGGCGTCAGGCACGATCGGACTTCGTGACGATCTCGAACTCCCGAATGGCCCGGCAAAGATCAGCAGCCTTCAGCTTTTCCGGGACGGCCGGGCGGACAAGGTCACACAGTTCAGCGCCGGGCGGATCGCCAAGGTCGGCGGGCTCGCGAATGCCCGCATCGGTGATTGGATCGGCACCGAGACGTCCCCCGGCACCCTTCGCCACTTTGCGCCGCCCACTTTGGAAACCCGCATCCGCCCGATGCGTCCTTCCGAAAACGCGGCGCTGTGGCTGGCCCTTGGCCAGCTCGCAGAGCAGGATCCGCTCATCAACCTGCGCGCCAACGAGGAAACCGGCGACATGTACGTCTCGCTCTATGGCGAGGTGCAGAAGGAGGTCATTCAGGCAACGCTGTCGAGCGAGTTCGGCCTGGATATCGCCTTCGAGGAAAGCACCGTCATCTACGTCGAGAGGCTGGTCGGAACCGGGAGCGGGCTGGAGCTGATATTCAAGGAGCCCAATCCGTTTCTCGCAACGGTCGGATTGCGCATCGAGCCGCGGCCGGAAGGCGCCGGCAACAGCTTTGCCCTGGAGGTGGAGGTCGGCCAGATGCCCGCAAGCTTCTATAGAGCTGTCGAGGAAGCCGCTTTCGAAACGCTCAAGGAAGGTCTTTTCGGTTGGCAGGTCATCGATTGCCATGTCGCGATGACATCAGCGCGCCAAAGCTCGCCGGCCACGACCGCTGTGGATTTCCGCAAGCTGACGCCGTTGGTGCTGGCATCGGCGCTTTCGTCCGCGCGCACGATCCTATGCGAGCCCGTTGAGCATTTTCACATCGAAATACTGGCAACGGCGCTCACCGGCATCCACAGCCTGCTGGCAAAATCCGGCGCATCGATGAAGAAAACGCTGATCGACGGTGGGCTGGCGCGGCTGGAAGGCACGGTGGCGTCCTCGATGATCCAGAACATTCAAAGGCAGTTGCCAGGATTGTCGGGCGGAGCGGGCGCCTTGGATCACGCCTTCGACCACTACGCGCCGCTGGCCGGTCCGCAGCACTTGCGAGAGCGCGCGGGCGCAAACCCGTTCGATCGCGCCGATTACCTGCGGCGCGTGCGATGAGGCGCCAAAGCTCCGTATGAAACGCAAAAAAGCCCGGCAAAACCGGGCTCTTTTCAAACAGCAAATCGCAGAGCGATTAGATGCCGAGACCGCCGAAGCGCTTGTTGAACTTCGAAACGCGGCCGGCACGGTCCATCATCTGCTGGTTGCCGCCCGTCCAAGCCGGATGGGACTTGGAGTCGATTTCGAGGTTCATGACAGCGCCTTCAGAACCCCAGGTCGAGCGGGTTTCATATTCGGTGCCGTCGGTCATGACTACCTTGATAACGTGGTAGTCGGGATGAATGTTGGCCTTCATAACAATCTTCCTGTCATGCCAGGGTCCATTTGTCGCAAGCCATTGCGGCAACCGAACCGATTGAATAAATGAAGCCGCAGTCCGTTAAAGGCCACGGCTTCCAATTAAGATGGCGTGCCTATACATGAAGGCAGCGGCGATAACAAGGGGCGAAACGTCGAGTCCCTTGCTGATATGGGGATTGGAGACGACTTGTCAGAGACTGGCCAGGCAGAGGAAAAGAAAACCCGATCAATCCGTCCCCTTGGGCGATTGACGCCGTACCTCGGGCGATATCGCGGCATGGTGACCGGAGCGCTTGTCTCGCTCGTCCTCGCAGCCGTCACCTCGCTCGCTCTGCCGGTCGCCGTCCGCCGCATGATCGACCACGGCTTCGATGAGGCCGACCGCGGACTGGTCGACAGCTATTTCATCGCGATCATGGGCATGGCCCTGGTGCTCGCCGCGGCGAGCGCGCTGCGCTACTATTTCGTCATCTCCATCGGCGAGCGCATCGTTTCCGACATGCGCCGCGAGGTCTTCGACCACGTCACGCGGCTGTCGCCCTCCTTCTTCGACGTCAACCAATCCGGCGAAATCGTCTCGCGGCTGACGGCCGACACGACTCAGATCAAATCCGCCGTCGGTGCCACTGCCTCGGTCGCCCTGCGCAACCTCATCCTCTGTCTCGGCGCCGTGATCATGATGATCGTCACCAGCCCGAAGCTTTCCAGCATCGTCCTGATCGCCATCCCGATCATCGTGCTGCCGCTGGTCAGCTTCGGCCGTTCCGTGCGCAAGCGCTCGCGTGCCGCCCAGGATACTTTGGCGCAGGCATCCGCCTATGCCAATGAGACCATCGCAGCCAACCGCACCATACAGGCCTACAACGGCGAGATCGCCGCTTCCCAGCGTTACGGAGCTACGGTCGAGGATGCCTATCAGGCGGCGCGCGCGGCGATCAAATCCCGCTCGCTGCTGACGGGCTTCGCCATTGCCATGATCTTCGGCAGCATTGTCGCCGTTCTCTGGGTGGGGGCGCAAAATGTGCTCGCCGGCACCATGTCGGCCGGCACGCTCGGCCAGTTCCTGCTCTATTCCGTCATTGCCGGCTCCTCGCTCGGTTCACTGTCGGAAGTCTGGGGCGAGCTGTCGCAGGCCGCGGGCGCGGCCGACCGCCTGGGCGAGCTGCTTGCCGAGGTTTCGCCGATTGCCGCTCCGGCCAATCCCCTGCCCTTGCCGCAGCCGGCGCAAGGTCGCGTGGAATTCACCGATGTCCATTTCTCCTATCCGTCCCGTCCCGGCAGATCGGCGCTGCATGGGCTCTCCTTCTCGGTGAAGCCGGGCGAGACGGTCGCGATCGTCGGGGCATCTGGCGCCGGCAAAAGCACCATTTTTTCGCTGCTGCTGCGCTTCTATGATCCACAGAAGGGCGGTGTCGCCATAGATGGCGTCGACGCTCGCGATGTTCTGCCGGACGCCCTGCGCGAGCGCATCGCCATCGTGCCCCAAGACACGACGATCTTCGCCGCTTCCATCCATGACAACATCGCCTTCGGCCGCCCGGATGCCTCTCGCGACGAAGTATACGCCGCCGCCATCGCCGCACAGGCGGACGAATTCGTCTCGCGCCTGGAAAAGGGATACGACACGCAAGTCGGCGAGCGCGGTGTAACGCTCTCCGGCGGCCAGCGGCAACGCATCGCCATTGCCCGCGCCATCCTGAAGAACGCGCCGATCCTGCTGCTCGACGAGGCAACCTCCGCGCTTGATGCGGAAAGCGAAACCCTGGTGCAGAAGGCCCTGGAAGGCCTCATGGAAACACGCACCACCCTCGTCATCGCCCATCGCCTGGCGACCGTGCTGAAGGCTGACCGCATTCTGGTGCTGGATCAGGGCCGTATCGTCGAGGAAGGCACGCATCAAAGCCTGATTCGTCACGGCGGCATTTACGCGAAGCTTGCGCGCCTGCAGTTCGATGCCGGCATAGAGGAGCACATGCTTATCGCGAAATAGTGTGTGCAGTGTTCGGTTGCCGCAAATACAACCATATGGAAATAACTTTGAAGTTGAGCTAGATTTTCCGCGTTATCCCGCGCTGACGCGATTCTAGGAGACGTGAACCATGTATAAATTTGAAGTCTACAAGGACAAGGCCGGCGAGTTTCGCTTCCGCTTCAAAGCCTCGAACGGCGAAACCATGTTCGGTTCCGAAGGCTACAAGGCAAAGGCTTCGGCTCTGCATGCCATCGAATCGATCAAGGCTCATGTCGGCGCCGCCGCCATCGACGACCAGACCACCGCAACGGCCTGAGGCTTCGCGTCAAGCATCCGCTGTAAAGCCATATCCGGCCGGCTGCCCCTGGGCATGCCGGCCGTTTTGATTTTTCGGCGATGAATTCAAAAATCTTTCTGCGCGTGTCGAATTCGCCCGAGCTCGCGGCTCATTATATCGAAGCGGCAGGAAGCCGTTTTGCCAGCGGTGTTGTATATTCCGGCATTCAGCTTTGTGGGATACGCCGTCCGGCCATCGTCAAAACTGCAAATGGGAGAATTATCTCATGCAATATGCTTTGATCATCCGTGAATCAGCCGAGGATTTCGAGCGTCGCGCGGACCCGACCTATAAGAACAGCTGGATTGCCTACACGCAGGCGCTTATCCAGGCCGGCATCATGACTGGTGGCGCGGGATTGACCGCGCCGGAAACGGCAACTGTCGTCCGTCGCCAAGGCGAGGACCACGAAGTGCAGGACGGTCCCTTCCCTGACGGTAAGGAGCAGCTTGGCGGCTTCTATCTGATCGAGGTTCCGGATCTCGATGCCGCGCTGGAATGGGCCCTGCGCATACCGATCTCCCAGCAAGGCTCGGTCGAGATACGGCCGCGATTGCAGATGTAGCCATCATGGCATTGGATGCCCGACGCGCTGCAGAGCAAGCAGCGCGTCAATCCTACGGCAAGCTGATTGCTTTTCTCGCCGCGCGCTTCCGTGACGTGCCGGCGGCTGAGGATGCTCTGTCCGATGCGATCGCGGCAGCGCTGAGTACCTGGCCGGAGCGCGGCATCCCCGACAATCCTGAAGCCTGGCTGCTGGTTGCGGCCAAGCGTAATCTCCTTCGCCGGGTCAGGCACGAGAACGTCAGGGCCGGCGCGCGCGACAGGATCATGATGGCCTTCGAAGAGGCAGAGGAACGCATGAATGCCGATAATCCAACATTTCCGGATGAACGGTTGAAGCTCCTCTTCGTCTGCACCCATCCGGCTTTGCATCGCTCCGCTCACACCCCGCTGATGCTGCAATCCGTACTGGCCGTCGATGCCGCAACCATAGCCAAGGCCTTCCTCGTTTCGCCGCAAGCCATGAGCCAGCGGCTCGTGCGGGCAAAAATCAAGATCCGCGACGCACATATTCCTTTTATCGTTCCGGAGCGGTCCGTGTTGCCGGACCGATTGGAAAGCGTGCTTTCGGCGATATATGCCGCCTACGGCCTCGGCTGGGACGGGGTCGACGGAGAGACCGGCAAGCAAGGCTCGCTCGCGGAGGAAGCCATCTGGCTCGGCCGCACACTGCTTGCAACCCTGCCCCAGGAACCGGAGGCGGCGGGCTTGTTGTCGCTGATGCTCTACAGCGAATCCCGTCGTGAAGCACGGCGCGATGCGAATGGACGATATGTCCCGCTCGACCAGCAGGAACCCGCGCTCTGGAATGCCGAAATGATCGCCGAGGCCGACAATCTGCTGCGAAAGGCCGGTGCAGTCGGCCGTTTCGGCCCGTTTCAGTGTCAGGCCGCGATCCAGTCCGTACATGCCGAACGGCGACGCTCCGGCGCGACCGACTGGGCCGCGCTTGCCAAGCTCTATGAAGCGCTTGTGATCATGAAGCCGACAGCTGGCGCCCGCGTCAGCCACGCGGCCGTGACAGGCAGAGTAAAGGGTCCGTCAGCCGGCCTGGCGCTCCTTGACCGGATAGCCGAGCGCGACATGGTCACTTATCAGCCCTATTGGGCTGTGCGCGCCCACCTCCTGGCCGAGACGGGGGATACGGAAAACGCCGCCAGCGCATATCGCACCGCGATCGGCCTCAGCGACAGCGAAGCCGTGCGGCAATTCCTGCAGGCACGCCTCGATAGCGTCGCATCGCCGGGGCGCTGATCGACTATTTTTCCGTCAGCTTCAGTTCGATGCGCCGGTTGGTGGCACGAGCATCCGGCGTATCGCCGGGTGCGATCGGCTGGAATTCGCCGAAGCCGGCCGCAACCAGCCTATCGGCGGGGACGCCCTGCGAGATCAGGAACTTGACGACGGCGATGGCGCGCGCCGACGACAGCGCCCAGTTGTCCGGATAGCGGCCACTGCCCGAAAGCGGCACATTGTCCGTATGGCCATCGACGCGCAGCACCCAATTGATTTCAGGCGGGATTTCCTTGGAAAGATCGATGAGAGCCGCCGCGAGCTTGGTCATCTCCGCCTGGCCGGCCGGATTGAGATCGGCCGCTCCCGACGGGAACAGCACTTCCGACTGGAACACGAAACGGTCGCCGACGATGCGGATATTATCACGGTCGGACAGGATTTCGCGCAAGCGGCCAAAGAAATCCGAGCGGTAGCGGTTCAGTTCCTGCACACGCTGGGCCAGCGCCACGTTCAGCCGCCGCCCGAGATCGGCGATCTTCACCTGCGACGTCTGGTCCTTGGTCTCGGAAGCCTGCAGTGCCGCCTCCACGGCCGCGATCTGGCTGCGCAGAGCGGCTATCTGCTGATTGAGGAGATCGACCTGGCTGAGGGCCCGCGTACTCACCTGCTTCTGCTCGTCGAGCTGCTGCGACAGCGTACCGGCCCGCTGCTCGGCGGCCTGGCTATTGCCGGACCCCGCGGCAAGCAGGGTCTGCAGGCGCGAGCGCTCGCCCTCCGCGGCGGAAAGGGAGGCTTGCAGATTGGCGACGGTATCTTCCAGATCCTGCTTGCCATTTTTTTCGAGCGCCAGCTGCTCCACCAGATCGTTGATGCGGCTGTTGAGACGGTTGAGAACCTCGTCACGCCCGGAGATTTCGCGACTGAGGATGAATTGGCCGACGACGAATACCGTCAGCAGGAACATGATGGCCATCAGCAGCGTGGACAGCGCGTCGACGAAGCCTGGCCAGTAGTCGACGCTTCTCTGGTGGCGTCGGTTGCGGGCGAGCGCCATGGCCTACTTGCTCCCGGTCTTCTCGGTGTGACCGATGCGGTCGGCAAGGCGATCGAGCGTGCGGCGCATCGATTTCGCCTCTTCCTGCTGTGCCTCGATCCAGTCCCGCAGCATCTGTTGTTCGTTGCGCATGTTCTTGACCAGGCCCTGAATGCCTTCGGCGAGGTTGGCCATGGCGGTTACCGAGCGCTGGCCGCCGCCTTCGTCGGCGATCTTGCGCAGATAGTCCGACAGCGCCCGCACATCCTCCGAGGAGGCACCGGCCGCGCCTTCGATGACGGGGGCGATATCGGAGCCGACATCGGTGACCGACGAGAGCCAGTTTTCGAGCTCGGTATAGAAGCGGTTCTGCGCGCGGCCGGCCTGCAGGTCGAGGAAGCCGAGGATCAGCGAGCCGGAAAGGCCGAGCAGCGACGACGAGAAGGCCGTGCCCATGCCGACCAGCGGGCCGGAAAGCCCGCTCTTCAGGGCGCTCAGAATATCGCCGCTGCCGCCGGTGCCAGCATCGAGGCCCTGAATGACGTCGTTAATCGAGCCGATCGTACCGATCAGACCCCAGAAGGTGCCGAGCAGGCCCAGAAAGACCAGCAGGCCGATGAGATAGCGCGAGGTATCGCGCGATTCGTCGAGGCGCGTGGCGATCGAATCGAGAATGGAGCGCAATGTCGCCGTGGAGAGCTGCATCGCGCGGCGGTTGCCGAGCAGCGCGCGCATCGGCGCGAGAAGCCGCGGATTGCGGCCAACCTTGTCCGCATTGCCGACGGCGCGGAAATGATTGAACCAGCGAACCTCAGGCCTCAGCATCAGCACATGATTGAAGACCAGCAGGATACCGACGGCCAGAACGCCGAGGATCAGGCCGTTGAGGCCGGGATTATGGAGGAAAGCGACCTGGGCCTGACGGAAGAGGATGGCCACTATGAAGCCGACGATGATCAGGAAAAGAACCAT
Organism: Rhizobium sp. CCGE531; assembly: GCF_003627795.1. Classification (NCBI taxonomy): domain Bacteria; kingdom Pseudomonadati; phylum Pseudomonadota; class Alphaproteobacteria; order Hyphomicrobiales; family Rhizobiaceae; genus Rhizobium; species Rhizobium sp. CCGE531. The sequence goes on from NZ_CP032684.1 coordinate 3,154,511, forward strand.
CGTCCAGAAAAAGGCCATCGGACTTGAGAGCTTGTAGGTGTAAGTGCCCGATACGTTGTCGGTCGATCCCAGATCCGACAGATTCACATTTTCCATCATACGCTCCGCCACCGCATTTTCCGCAGGCGGAGACTAGAGCAACATTGTGCCGAATTGAAGAGACGGAAAGCACAAAACAGTCCGTTGGCAACAGACTGTTTTGTCATTCGAAAAAGCGAACTGGGGAATGGCTTACTTCGTCGGGATCGGACGCTTGATCACTTCGGCGAGCGCCTTCTGGATGTGCTCGTTGCCGCAGATGATCGAACTTGTGCCGAGCATGTCGTTGCCGCCATGGAAATCCGAGACGAAACCGCCGGCTTCACGGATCAGCAGAATGCCGGCCGCGACATCCCAGGGGGACAGGCCGGTTTCCCAGAAACCGTCGAAACGGCCGGCCGCGACATAGGCGAGATCGAGCGATGCGGAGCCGAGGCGGCGCACACCGGCGACTTCGCCCATGACGTGGCGCAGCTCGACGAGGAATTTGCCGTGATTGCCGCGGCCGAGATGCGGGACACCACAGCCGATGACGCTGTCCGACAGTACGCGGCGCGAAGCGACGCGCAGGCGGCGATCGTTGAGGAATGCGCCGCCGCCGCGTTCGGTCGTATAGAGTTCGTCGGTCGCCGGATTGAAGATGACGCCGGCAACGATCTCGTCATTGCGCTCAAGCGCGATCGAAACGGCGAACATCGGAATACCGTGCAGGAAGTTGGTGGTGCCGTCGAGCGGATCGACGATCCAGCGATGCGCGCCGTCGGTTCCCTTGATCTCCTCGTCTTCTTCGCCGAGGAAACCGTAGGTCGGGCGGGCCTTCAGGAGTTCGTCACGAATGATCTTCTGTGCCTTGAGGTCGGCCTGGCTGACGAAATCGCCCGGCCCCTTCACCGAAACCTGCAGGTTCTGCACTTCGCCGAAATCGCGGCTGAGCGACTTGCCTGCCTTGAGGGCAGCCTGAACCATGACATTGAGAAGAGCAGAACGGGCCATCGGGTTTCCTTGGATAATGCAGAAAGCGCTGACCGGGCCCGAAAGCAGGCCCCGACGGAGCGGGAGCGTCAGCGGAAATAAAGATTGGCGGCCTCAAGACCATAAAATCGGGGGAATTTCAAGTGGTGAGGCTATGCCACGCGCAAACTGACGTCATATCGGGCCCGTTACGGCTGGTTTCGGCCTCGCTGCTACCGCGCGCGACGATACTTGTTCGCAGCGTCGATGGCCGCCTTCTGCTGATAGTCCTCGATGCCCTGATAGAAATCCTCGAGCTCTGCATCCTTCAGACCGGCGCGGCGGGAAACGACATACCAGGTGGCCGCAGCCACCGGATCCTGCTTCGTGCCGATGGCGTTGATATAAAGGTGCGCCAGCTTGTTCTGGGCGACGACATTGCCGCGAAAGGCGGCGACCCGCATCCAGTTGAAGCCGTTTTCCAGATCCTTGCCGCCGCCGATGCCGTTGATGAGCCACAGGCCCATGTCGAGCTGCGCGGTGTCGAAACCGGAATTGGCGGCGCGCGACAGCCACTCCCGCGCGCGGGCCTTCTTCTCCGGCGGCAGGTCGGGAAGATTGAGATAGAGCTGCGAGACGGCATATTGCGCGTCGGCGATGCCCTGCTGGGCGGATTTCTCATAATAGGGAAGCGCCATTTGCAGGCCCTTCGCGCCGGGATTTTCGGCCGTCAGCATCTGTGCCACGTTGAATTCGGCCGAAGGCTGCCCGGCTTCGGCAGCCTTCCTCATCCATTCATCCGCCTTCTTCTGATCGCGGGGCACGTCGCGACCTTCCATCAGGATCAAGGCGTATTTGAACATCGAGGTCGCATCGCCGCCATCGGCGGCCTTGCTGTACCAGAAAGCGGCATCCTTGGTGTCGCGCTTGACGCCCAATCCCTGCGACATCAGCTCGGCAATGAGGGTCTGCGCGGCCGGGTCGCCGAGCTGCGCCCGCGGCAGCGCCCTCTGAAAGGCGGTCAGATAATAGCCGCGCTGGAAAGCGCCATAGGCGTCATCGACCTTGCCCTTGAAGGGTTTTTCCGGCGGCAGAGCGGGCAGATTGGCGCCCATGCGCTCGAAGACGCCGACGCCTTCGGAGGGCTTGACGTCGCCGTCGGCCTTCGGCTCGGCACCCGGCTGGATCTTCTCGGTCTTGAAGGTACCGGCATCGGTACCCAGCGGCCGCGTCACGATGCTTTCGTTGGCCGCCGGCGCATCCGGCACGGTGGATGCGTCGTCGGACTGCGCCTTGTCGTCGGGCCTCGCCCCCTTGTCGGCCGGTACCGCGACGCCCGGCAGCGACGTGGCGCCATTATCCGATTGCGCTGCAGCCAGCAGTGGAAATATCGCCAAGCCGGCCGTGAGCGCGACAAGAAAAGGTTTATGGCGGAATCGAGGCTTTGACGACATGAAACGCTATCAATCCTCAAACCGTGGCGCTTTTTCGTCCAGAAGCGCATTCACTTGCGCAACGATGGACGGAGCCGCCGCAGGATCGGCAAAAACCGCTGTACGCAACGCGACGAACTCGGCACCCGTCAAGGCCACTTCGAGTGCCGATTGCGGATCGGTGCCACCCATGACGATACAAGGGATTTCCACCATCGAGGCCCACCATTCGCCGAGTGCCAGATTCTTCGGATGCGCCTCCGGCTTGATGTCGCCGTCCAGCTTGCCGAAAAAGATATAATCCGGTCGCAACTCGCCGACCTCCAGCGCGCCGTGCCTGTCGGCAGCGCTTCCGCCGACGATCAGCTTCGGCACGAATTTTTCGACGGCATCGGCAAGTTCCGTGCGATTGCCGGCAATATGCAGCCCGTCGGCCTTGACCCTGCCCGCCACGCGGCTGTCGCCGGCAATTAATGCCGCAGCCCCCGCCGCCTGCACCGCTGGCACCAGTTTTTCCGCATGTTTCTGGAAAGCGCCGTCATCCAGCCCGTATTGGGGAATGATCACCGAGGCGACGTCTCCGCCCCTAAGCGCGTCGGCCACGACCTTCGCCTGCAGCTCGATATCGGCAATATCGGGAACGATGAGAACGAGGCGGCAACGATCTTCGGGCACGGTCATGCGAGCTTCCATGGTTTTGGCTTCCATCGTCAGCGATGGCTCACCGGTTCGACAATCGTGAGTAAATCCGTTAGCTCTGTCTGACAAGGGGCAGCGTCCGAAACCGCCGGCCCGCGGGAAGATGAAGTGCTCGCCAAGTTCAAGCAATCGGCTAGGTCGCACAATATATCATGCAGCGCACAATTAACTTGCCGCCCTTTGGTGTTTGACGTAGCTTTCCGCCATGTCGACCATGGACCCTTTCGCAGCCATCGCGGATCCGAACCGGCGCTACCTGCTGGAGGAATTGCGCCGCGCACCCAAAACGGTCAACGAACTGGCGCAGGGCCTGCCGATCAGCCGCCCGGCGGTCTCGCAGCATCTCAAGGCGCTGCTCGACAGCAATCTCGTTTCCGTCACCAATGAAGGCACGAAACGCATATACGCGGTCAACAGCCGCGGTTTCGACAAGCTGAATTTATGGCTGGATCAGTTCTGGTCCTGAAAACGCTTCGCTTTCGCTGCTTCAGGAAAATTGCGCCAACTTCTACCCCTAACGCTATGATGTTGGCGCATCCGTTTTTGACGGGAATGCTCATCGACCCTGGCTGGAAAATTTTTGATCCGCCTCTCTTGCCCCCAAGATCAATGGCTTCTTGACCTTTAAAAACGTTATGTCAGTGAACCGGCGAACGCAGACGTTGGATTTCGTCCTTGACGCGCAGTTTTCTGCGTTTGATGTCGGCTATTTCCGTATCATTCATAGAGGGAGATGACAGTGCCAGATGTAGCTCCTCCTCGAGAGCAACATGTTTCTTTTCGAGCGATTCAAGATGAGCTTGAACAGTCATATGACCCTTCCTTCCTCTTTAAGAGCCCTGACCATCCATTCGCCAAGACTCTGGGTGTCAACCCTCCCACTGTGCCATAATATCGAGCCTTTGTCGAAGGCGAAAACGTGGCCTATAAGCGGCAAATTCGTGATGAAGGATAACTTCCCGTTATCGCCATTTGGTGATAGGAGCTTGCGGGATTCAGGAGACGGAACGAACGCGATTCCGCTATATGCTGGGGAAATGAACATGGCCGATCAGGAACAGGCGGAAATCAGGCTGGTCGTGGCGCGGCTGCGCCAGGAACACGAGGATTATGATACCGCAATCAATGCCATGATCCAGACGGGCTGCGATGCCCTTCGAATCCAGCGCATGAAGAAGAAGAAGCTCGTCATCAAGGACAAGCTGACCAAGCTGGAAGACCAGATCATTCCCGACATCATAGCCTGAGGAGGACAACGGAACGATGATGACTGAAAGACCGCCTGTCGCCATCATCATGGGAAGCCAGTCCGACTGGGAAACCATGAAGAATGCCGCGGACACTCTGGAAGCGCTTGAGATCACCTATGATGCGCGCATCATCTCGGCTCATCGTACGCCCGACAGGCTGATGAACTTCGCCAAGGGCGCAAGGGACGAAGGCTTCAAGGTGATCATCGCCGGCGCGGGCGGCGCGGCGCACCTGCCGGGCATGGCCGCATCCATGACGCCTCTGCCTGTTTTCGGCGTGCCGGTGCAGTCCCGCGCGCTGTCCGGACAAGATAGCCTCCTTTCCATCGTCCAGATGCCGGCCGGCATTCCCGTCGGGACGCTGGCGATCGGCAAGGCCGGCGCGATCAATGCCGCCCTTCTTGCCGCCGCCGTGCTCGCGCTTGGCGACGAGGAGATCGCCGACCGGCTCGACGAATGGCGCGCGCGCCAAAGTGCTGCGGTCGCCGAATATCCGATGGACGACCTATGAGCGCGAAGACAATCGGCATCATCGGCGGTGGCCAGCTCGGCCGCATGCTGGCCATGGCGGCTGCGCGCCTGAGTTTTCGCACCGTCATCCTCGAGCCGCAGACGGATTGTCCCGCAGCCCAGGTCGCCAGCGAGCAGATTGCCGCCGCCTACGACGATGCGGCCGCTCTCGCCGAGCTGGCGAAGCGCTGCGATGTCGTGACCTACGAGTTCGAGAACGTCCCGGTTTCCGCCGCCGAGGAACTTGCCTCGCAGATAACCGTCTATCCGCCCCCCAAGGCGCTGGAGATGGCGCAGGACCGGGTGACCGAGAAGCAGTTCATCAATGATTGCGGCATTCCGACAGCCCGCTTCCATGCCGTCGACAGCCAGGCCGATCTTGAAAAGGCGCTGGCCGATTTCGGCGGGCAAGGCGTGCTGAAAACCCGCCGCCTCGGTTATGACGGCAAAGGGCAACGCGTCTATCGCTCTACCGCCGACAGCGCCGAGGGCGGCTATGCTGCGCTCGGCAACGTGCCGCTCATTCTCGAAAGCTTCGTATCCTTCGAGCGCGAGATTTCCATCATCGCCGCGCGCGGGATCGACGGAGAGGTCGCCTGTTACGATCCGGCCGAAAATATCCATCGCAACGGCATTCTACACACGTCCACCCTACCCGCAGCCATTTCGGACCATACTGCCAAAGCTGCCCGGGAAGCCGCAGAGAAGATCCTGACGGCTCTCGGCTATGTCGGCGTCATCGGCATCGAGTTCTTTGCACTGGCCGACGGCAGCCTGATCGCCAATGAAATGGCGCCGCGCGTACACAATTCCGGCCACTGGACGGAAGCCGCCTGCGTCATCTCGCAATTCGAACAGCATATCCGCGCCGTCGCCGGCCTGCCCCTTGGAAAGCCTGAGCGTCATTCGGACTGTGTCATGACGAATCTGATCGGCGACGACATCGACGCCCTGCCGGAATGGCTGCGCCTTGACGACACGCTGGTGCATCTTTATGGCAAGACCGAAGCGCGGCCGGGCCGCAAGATGGGGCATGTTACACAGCTTCTCCGCTAAGAGCGGCGGGAAAAAGCCCCTGACATGGTTGACAGGGCACGGGCGACAGGGTATTTGCTCCCCACCCTAAAGAGCGCGCCCTGAGCGCGCTTTTGATTGTTAAAAGACACGGGCGAATGTGACATTCCCCCTCAGAGATCGCGGATCAGAAAAATGAAGATCAAGAATTCGCTCAAGTCGCTCAAGGCGCGTCACCGTGACAACCGTCTGGTCCGCCGCAAGGGCCGCATCTACATCATCAACAAGCTGAACCCGCGCTACAAGGCTCGTCAGGGCTGATATAGCGCGCGGCTCGGATCCTATGGATTCGACGCTCAGTTTTAGTTGATCGCATCAAATTTGGTTTTGATCTTCGACATTGGCGGGCTACTATGCCCGCCATGCGCGTTTTTGCTTTGTCATATCTAGCCCTGCCGATTCTTATTGCTCTCACGGCCTCCGCCGCCCATCCGGCCTTGGCGGATGAACCGGGCATAATGGAGAAGAAGAATCCCGGTGATTCCTCCGGCAGCCTGTCGCCGAAGCAGCAGCTCGACAATCTCTTCACGGCGCTGAAGCGCCAACGCGATCCCGATCAGGCAAGCCTGATCGCGGATCAGATCAACACCGAGCTCAGCAATTCCGGCAGCGCCACGATCAATCTCCTGATGCAATGGGCCGACAAGGCCATCCGGGACAAGCGCAATGCCGCCGCCATGGACTATCTCGATCAGGTGATTTCGCTGAAGCCCGACTATGTCGAGGGCTGGAATCGCCGTGCGACGCTCAACTTCGCCATCGGCGACTATCGCAAGTCGATGGAAGATATCAATCAGGTCCTCCGGATAGAGCCGCGCCATTTCGGCGCGCTGGCCGGCATGGCGGCAATCCTGACCGAAGGCGGCAATGACGCGCTCGCCCTCAGGGCTTGGGAGCGCTTCCTGGAAGTGTATCCGGCGAATCGGTCGGCTCAGGAAGAAGCCGGCAAGCTCGCGGAAAAGGTTGCCGGCAGCCGCACCTGAGATCATGGCCGCGAACGCTCTTTCCTTCGTTGAATCAAATGCCCCTTCGTTGAAATCGCGTTGGAAGGGATGAAAAGCCGCGAGAATGCGCTAGATTAGTGGCATACGATATTTGATCCGTGCTGCAATGTTTGATTCTCTTCTCGCCGCCATTGTCATGCTTCTTGCCGTTGCCGCGGGCTTCTCCGCCTACAAGACGCGCGCCATAGAGCAGACCTATCCCAATATCGGCGAGCTCACTGACATCGGCGGCTACCGCCTGAACGCCGTGCATCTGCCACGACCGATAACGGCGGACCTGCCGGCTCTGGTCTTCATCCACGGCGCCAGCGGTAATCTGCGCGATCAGTTCGAGGCCTTTGCGGCACCCTTAAGCGGCCGCGCGGAAATGCTGTTCGTCGATCGTCCCGGTCATGGCTATTCCGAGCGCGGGACAGCCGAAAACGCCCTTCCCTCCGGCCAGGCCGATACCATCGCCAAGCTGATGGAGAGGCGCGGCATCAAGAGTGCCGTCATCATCGGTCATTCCTTCGGCGGTGCCATCGCCGCCGCCTTCGGCATGCGCCATCCCGAAAAGACCGAAGGGCTGCTCTTCCTCGCTCCGGCGACACATCCCTGGCCCGGCGGCGTCGACTGGTACTATACGCTCGCCGCCATGCCGGTCTTCGGCTGGCTCTTCACCCAGCTCTTCGTCATTCCGATCGGCCTGCGCCGGGTCGATACCGGCACGCTCAGCATCTTCCATCCGAACACGCGGCCGATAGACTATATCATGAAGACAGCGCCGGAACTCGTGCTGCGGCCACAGACCTTCCGCAACAATGCAATCGACGTGGTCAATCTCTTTGCCTATGTCTCCGCCCATGCGCCGCGTTACAGCGAGATCAAGGCGCCCACCGTCATCATCACCGGCGACAGCGACGATATCGTGCTGGAGGAATTGCATTCACGCGGGCTTGCGCGGGATATCGCCGGTGCCGAACTCATCACCATCCGCAATCTCGGCCACAAGCCCGATTATGTGACGACGGATGTTGCGATCGCAGCCATCGAACGTCTGGCGGGCCAGCCGCGTGACCTGGAGATACTGGCAGCCGAGGCCGAAATCCGGATAGCCAGCTTGCCGAAGGAGCCTTCCGAATCCAGCGCCGTCTCTCAGGCCGTAACGACATCATAGTCTGGCGCATCCTCGAATATCCGGCTCTGCGGCACGGTGTCGACCGTCTGCCGTACGGCCTGCAGCATGATCGATGCCAGCCGTTCCGTTGCCGGGCTCGCCTCGGCCTCGGCACGATGCAATACGAGATCGAGCTTCGGCAGGGCTGGCAAACCGGCTTCCCTCGGCGTCAGTTGCCGTACCTTACTTGGCAAGCCGAGCGGGGTGCGCAGCGCCAGGCCGAGGCCCGCCGCCGTTGCTGCCCAAAGGCCTCCGAGGCTCGGGCTGACGAAGGATATCCGCCAGCCGATACCGGCGCGATCGAGCGTCTTCGTGGCGATCGTCCGCAGCAGGCAGGGTGCCTCGAGCGAGGCCAGCGGCATGACCTCACCGCTGTCAGCGTGCCAATGCACCGCACCATTCGCCGGGCCGACCCAGCAGAGGGGTACTTCGGCGATACGATCCGTATGCGCCGTGCGAAAACCGTCACTCCAGGCAAGCGCCAGATCAAGCTTGCCTGACGTCACCCGCTCGACCAGCTCGGCATTGCGCACGACGCGCGCCTCGATGCGCACCTTTGGATGCGCGCGCGCGAAACGTCCAAGCACTTCCGGCAACAGGGTTTCCCCAAAATCCTCCTGCAAGCCCAGGCGCACCCAACCTTCCAGTTCGGTGCCATGGAGCGCCGTGGCCGCCTCGTCGTTCAGGTCCAGCAGCCGTCGCGCATAACCGAGCATCGTCTCGCCGGCCTCCGTCAGCGCCAATCCTCGCCCTACCTTGCGGAAGATCGGCGTACCCGCCTGCTCTTCCAGCTTCTTGAGCTGGGCGCTGATCGCAGACGTCGAACGCCCGAGCCGGTCGGCTGCCTTGGCATAACTGCCAAGATCCATGCCGGTGACGAAGCTGCGCAGCACATCGAGATCGAAGATAATCTTCCGCATGGATAACCATCCATATTTTTGGGACTATAAATCCAGAATTATCTGATTTTCAGGATGATTATCTGCTGGCATTCTATGCTCGTCAAGTGACACGGAAACAGGAGCATCCCATGCCATTCACCCGCATCACCCTTCTGCGCGGCAAGTCGCCGGAATATCTAAAGGCGCTGTCCGATAATTTTCACCGTGCCATGGTCGAAGCCTTCGACGTGCCGCCGACCGATCGCTTCCAGGCCATTCATCAGTTGGAGCCGCATGAGCTCGTCTTCGATCGGACCTATTTCGCCGGCACTCCGCGCTCGGATAATTACATCTTCTTTGATGTCACGATCGGCAAGCCGCGCAGCACCGAGGTCAAGAAGGCCTTCTATCGCCGCGTCGCCGAGCTTCTTGGCGAGGCGCCCGGCATCCGTCCCGAGGACATCATGATCACCATCACGACGGCGACGCGCGAGGACTGGTCCTTTTCCGATGGCCGCGCGCAGATGATCGAGCAGGTCTGAAAGCGATGCCTCAGACCACATCCGCCCAATCGCCCGCCATTCACCGTGCCGGCACGAACATGCGACCATCGCCCGAGGGCATCGCCACCGCTTCCTTCTGGGTGGAGTCGCTCGTGGAGAATGGTGACAACGGCGGCCTGACCGCGATGCGCTGCAGCCTTGAGCCCGGCGTCATGTCGCGCTGGCATACGCACCCGCACGGACAGATCCTCTATGTTCTGTCCGGCGTCGGGCTAGCCGAACGTTTCGGCGGCTCGGCGGAGGAGCTGCGGGCCGGCGATTGCATCAGCTTCGCGCCCAATGAACGCCATCGCCACGGCGCGGCAGCGGAAAGCACCTTTTCCTATATCAGCATCCAGGCGGCGCAGGATGGCAGCGCCGTGACTTGGTTGGAGGAATGACCAATGATCGCCATGCAGTATAATTTCCCCCTGCCCGCGGATTACGACATGACGATCATCGATCGCCGCATCCGTGACAAGGGTCCTCTGCTCGACAATCTCCCGGGCCTGAAGTTCAAGGCCTATCTTACGACGAGAAAGGGCGATGCGGTGACGGGAAGCCGCGAAAATCTCTATGCCCCCTTTTACGTCTGGCAGCAGGAGGAAGGTCTGAGCGATTTCGTCTGCGGCCCCGGCTTCGTGGCCTTGACCGAGAGCTTCGGCCGCCCCCGGGTCAACACGTGGATCGCCTGGCACGCCGATACCTCGGCGGATATTCGCAGCGCCAGCTTCGCCACCCGCGAGGTGGTCGCAATCGATCCCAGCGCATCACTCGCCGAACTCCGGCAAGAACAAAGCGAAGCTGCGGCCAAGGCGATATCAGATGGCGCAGCACTCGCTTCGGTCGTGGCTTTCGAGCCGACCCATTGGACGCTTGTGCGCTTCCGCCTCTTGGCCGAACCGCAGAAAGATCCAGCCCGGTCCGGCCTGCAGGCCTATAATGTCGGGCATCTCTCGCTGCCAGGCGTTGCCTGAAGTGTCACGGAGACAATCTCCTTGTTTCAAAGAGAAGCTGTGCGCCTTATGGATGGAAAGCCTTTCTAAATCAGAAGAGTGATCCCTCCATGGTCGATATCGCAATGATCGAAGCCGCCCGCGCTCGCCTCGGCAGCCGGGCCCGGCGCACGCCGCTTCTCTCCTCGCCCTTTCTCGATGAGATTGCCGGGCGGCGCTTGTTCGTGAAGGCCGAATGCCTGCAGCACTCCGGCTCCTTCAAGTTTCGTGGCGGCTGGTCGGCAGTCTCGGCGCTGGAGCCGTCCGTGCGCGCCAGGGGCGTCATCGCCTTCTCGTCCGGCAACCATGCGCAGGGCGTGGCGCTGGCAGCAAAGCTGCACGGCATCCCCTCTGTCATCGTCATGCCGATGAATGCTCCGAAGCTGAAGATTGCCAATACTCGAGCCTTCGGCGCCGAAGTTGTGCTCTACGATCGCATCAAGGAAGATCGCGACGAGATCGGCGCGCGCCTGTCGGAGGAGCGTAACCTGACGCTCATCAGGCCCTTCGACGAACCGCAGGTGATCGCCGGCCAGGGAACCACGGGACTGGAAATCGCCGAACAGGCAGCCGAAGAAGGCATTGAGGCTGCAAGCGTGCTCGTGCCTTGCGGCGGTGGCGGCCTGACCTCGGGTATCGCACTGGCGCTCGAATCCCGCGCGCCGGGCTTCAAGGTGCGCCCATGCGAACCGGAAAATTTCGACGACACCGCCCGTTCGCTGGCCTCGGGCAAGATCGAGCGCAATGCCGCGCTGCAAGGCTCGATCTGCGACGCCATCATCGGCCCGCAACCGGGCGACATCACCTTCCCGATCCTGAAGCGCCTCTGCGGCCCCGGTCTCGTCGTGACGGATGAGGAAGCGCAAAAGGCCATGGCGCTCGCCTTCACCCGTTTGAAGATCGTCGTGGAACCGGGCGGCGCCGTCGCACTGGCCGCGGCGCTCTTCCACGGCGGGGATATCGACAGCGATACGGTGATCGCTGTCACGTCAGGCGGCAATGTCGACCAAGATGTCTTCGAAGCGGCGTTGAGCCGTCGTTAAATCAATTGACGGCGCGACGATAGAGCGCCAGTGACCCGGCAAGAGCCAGCAGCGCGCCGCCACAGGCGCGCTCGAGCCATTTCGCCCCTTCCGATTTCAGGACGCGAACGGCCTGCGAGCCGAACACCGCATAGCCGAACATGATCATGAAATCGAGTGTCGCGAAGATGGCGCCCAGAACGACATATTGCTGCAGCTGCGGCGCGGAGGGATCGATGAACTGCGGCAGGAAGGCCGAGAAGAAGAGATAGCCCTTGGGGTTGGTGACGGCGACCATGAAACTCTTCAGGCCGATGGCAAAGGCTGTGCCCTTCGGCAGGCTCGCGCTCGCCTGCAAAGCCCCGTCGATGCTTCCTTTCGAACGCAGCATCATGATGCCGAGAAAGGCGAGATAGGCAGCACCCACCCATTTCAGGGCCGAGAACCAGAATTCGGAAGCCGCAAGCAGGGCGCCAAGACCGATGGCGACGGCGCTGATCAGAACGGCATCGGAAAGAACGGCACCAACCATGCCCGGCAAGGCGCGCCTCACGCCGAAGCGCGAACCGTTCGTCAGCGCCAGAAGTACGGTCGGCCCCGGCGTCGCAATACCGATGAAGGAAACGGCGGCAAAGGCTAGCAACGTGGTGAGATGCATGGGGTCCCTCCTCTTTGAGCGAAGAAGGTTGCATGCGGTGCGGCGGTTAGCAAGTGTCTGCTTGCTTCCAGTCTGCCGCACCTCTGATACCCCCCTCTGTCGCTGCCGCGACATCTCCCCCACAAGGGTGGAGATTGGTAGCTCGCGGCACCGATGGTCTTCAAATGAACATCGAGTTCGCAGAGCCTGTTGTTTATCGATTTGGGAAGAACGGGCAGCAGGCTCCTAACGATCTCCCCCCTTGTGGGATCGTTGCATAAACGAGAGCAGAGACACGGCCTAAGGGTTGGGGCGGAGTTTTTGGGTCCGCTATGTTGGTGAGCGGGCTGTTTTTAGGTGGCTGTTTTGGTTTTGAGCGGGTGGCGGACAGAGTCCGCCCCTCGGATTAGGCGGTCAGCGTCACCCAGCGGCGCATGTTGAAGGCGATTGCCGTCATCAGCACCTGGGCTTGCGCCTTGATCAGTCCGCGATAACGAATGACCGAAAGACCCATGCGGCGCTTCCATGTAGCAAAGGTCGTCTCGACGGCAGCGCGCCGGCGAGCGATCAGATCATTCAAGCGTTGCAGCTTCGGGGGCAGTGTGCGGTGATGTTTGTTGGGCCGGCGCATCAGCCGCGCCTTGATGCCCCTGGCCTTCAGCGTCTTCTCGCGGGCATGGGTATGATAAGCGCTGTCGGCCAATACCGCCTGTTCGTCACCGCAGATCAGATCATCGGCACAGACCGTATCGTTGACATTGGCCGGGGTGGTGATCAGCCGGCGCACCAGGCCCGAGCCCTCATCGACGCCGACATGGGCCTTGTAGCCATAGGACGAGCCCTGCCGGCCCTTGCGCCGCGTGAAACGGGCGTCCGGGTCGCTCAGCCTCACCGGCGGCACCGTGTCCACGCCATCGGCATCTCCCCCACGCTCGGCAATCTCCCGTCCGGGCTCCTGTCCGGGCTCCCGTCCCGGCTCCTGTCCAGGCAGGCGCCCCTTCGGCGGCCGAGCCGCTCCCGTCTCGATGATGGTGGCGTCCAGCATCGTGCCACGCCGCAGAATCAACCCGGCTTTGTCCAATTGACTGTCGAGTTCAGCAAACAGCGCCTCCAGCAGTCGCGCCTCGATCAGATGATTGCGGAACCGGCACAAGGTCGTGTGATCGGGAACAGTCTCTTCCAAGCTCAGGCCAACAAAGCGGCGGAACGACAGCCGATCATACAGCGCTTCTTCCAGCTCCATGTCCGACAGGCCGTACAGCGACTGCAAGAGCAGTGCCTTGAACATCATCAACGGTGGATAGGCCGGGCGGCCGGCAGCCGCATCATTGCGCAGCCGCTGCAGCACCTTCTCGAACCGGTACCATTTGACAAGACCCGATAACCGATCCAGACGCTGGTTGCCGCCACCGGCCGGCATCAACGCATCCACAAAACTGAACTGACCTGTCCGCTTCAGCACCATGACAATCATCCCCGTTCAATAACAGGGAATCATATCCACTCAATTTTGCAATAGTCCCCTTGTGGGGGAGATGTCACGATAGTGACAGAGGGGGGTGCACACTCTCCACAAACTCGAACGTCGATGGGACGCCCCGATTTACTCCACCAATCCCGCATCTTTCGCAGCCAGCGCCCCGATGGCCGACCAATCCAACTCCTCGCCGCCATGGGCAAGCAGGGTCAGGAACCGGTCGCGCAGCAGGCTGGCAAGCGGCAGCGGCACGTTCAGCGCCTCGCCGGCGGCCAGTGCCAATCGGACATCCTTCTGGCCGAGCGGTGCGGTGAAGCCGGCGGGCTTGAACTTGCGGTCCGCGATCAGCCCGCCATAGGTCTTGTAAACAGGCGCATTGAAGAGCGTCGATGTCAGCAGATCGAGATAGGCATGCCGGTCGACACCGCCCTTCTCCACCAGCGCCATGGCCTCGCCGAGCGACTCGATGACAGCGGCGATGAGGAAATTGCCGCTGAGCTTGACGAGATTGGCAGCCTTCGGCTCCTCGCCAAGCACGAAAGTGCGTTGGCCAATCGCCTCGAAGAGCGGCGCGACCGACTGGATGGCATCCGGCGCACCCGCTGCTGCAATGAAGAGCTTTGCCGCGGCGGCAGCTTCCGGACGGCCGAAGACGGGTGCTGCAACGAAACGCTGGCCGGCGGCGGCATGTTCCCCGGTCAGCCGTTCGGACAAGGCGACGCTGATCGTGCTTGCGGAGATATGGACCGCACCCTTGCCAAGGCTCTTGAGAACGCCGCCATCGCCGTGAACGACGGCCGACAACGCATCGTCATGGGCAAGCATGGTGAAGACGGCCTCACCGCCGCAGGCCTCCGCCACTGTTCCAGCGACCTTCGCGCCCTCGCCGGCCAGAGCCGCGGCTTTGTCCCGCGAGCGATTGTAGACCGTCACCTCATGCCCGGCCCTGACGAGATTGACCGCCATGGCGCTGCCCATCTGGCCCAATCCGATAAATCCGACTTTCATTAGCATATCTCCTTCTCAATCCGCCTGCCCGGGGGATGATCGCAGGCGCTTCGGCTTCAAGAAAAAACCCGCCGTCTTTCGACAGCGGGTTTCGGATGTTTCAGGGGTGCTGCCGTAATCGGATGTCGGCAATCACACGCCGGACTGGCCGTCCGAACCGATATAGGCAATGCGCAGCATGTTGGTGGCGCCGGGCGTGCCGAGCGGAACACCTGCCGAAATGATGATACGGTCGCCCGGCTTGCCGAAGCCTTCCTCGGCAACGATGCGGCAGGCATTGTTGACCATGTCGTCAAGATCGGTCGCATCGTGCGTGACGACACAGTGCATGCCCCAGACGACGGAGAGGCGGCGTGCCGTCTGGATGATCGGCGACAGCGCCAGGATCGGAACCTGCGGACGCTCGCGCGAGGCACGCAGGCCTGTCGTGCCCGACGAGGTGTAGCAGACGATGGCGGCGAGCTTCAGCGTCTCGGCGATCTGGCGGGCGGCTAGCGAGATCGCATCGGCGCCGGTCGCTTCCGGAAGGGCGCGCTGGGCATAGATGATGCCCGGATAATGTGGCTCGCGCTCGATGGTGCCGGCGATCGAGGCCATCATGGAGACGGCTTCGACCGGATAGTCGCCGGATGCGGATTCCGCCGAGAGCATGACCGCATCGGCGCCTTCGAAGACGGCGGTTGCCACGTCGGACACTTCGGCGCGGGTCGGAACCGGCGCGGAAATCATCGATTCCAGCATCTGCGTGGCGACGACCACCGGCTTGCCGGAACGGCGGCAGGCGCGGATCAGCTGCTTCTGAATGCCCGGAACAGCCTCCAGCGGCATTTCCACGCCGAGGTCGCCACGGGCCACCATCAACGCATCGGAAAGCTCGATGATTTCCTCGATGCGCTCGACGGCCTGCGGCTTCTCGATCTTCGACATCAGGCCGACGCGGCCATGGGAGATCTTGCGGACCTCAATCAGGTCTTCGGGGCGCTGGATGAAGGAGAGCGCTACCCAGTCGACTTCGTTGGTGGCGAGAACAGCATCGAGGTCGACGCGGTCCTTGTCGGTCAGCGCGCCGACGCCAAGCAGCGTGTCGGGCAGGCTGACGCCCTTGCGGTCCGAAATCTTCGTGCCCGAAATAACTGTGGTGACGATGCTCTTGCCATCGCACTTCTCGGCACGCAGCGCCAGCTTGCCATCGTCGATCAGCAGGCGATGGCCTGGCTGGACCGATTCCAGGATTTCCGGATGTGGCAAGAACACGCGCGTGTTGTCGCCGGGCGTATCCTGATTGTCGAGTGTAAACGTCTGGCCGGGCTTGAGATCGACCTTGCCTTCGGCAAACTTGCCAACGCGCAGCTTGGGACCCTGCAAGTCGGCGAGAATGCCGATCGGGCGACCACAGCGGGCCTCGACGGCGCGAATACGCTGGATCAACATGCGCATCACATCGTGGCTGGCATGGCTCATGTTGATGCGGAACAGATCTGCCCCGGCCTCATGGAGCTTCTGGATCATTTCCTCCGAAGAGGAGGCTGGACCGAGCGTTGCGAGGATTTTGACTTTGCGGTTGCGTCTCATCAATTCTGGCTTTCTTGGCTGCCCGAGGTATCGGAAAGCTGAACCATCCAGCTCGCCTGACGCCCCGTGTCGTATTCCTTGAATCCCATCTTCTGATAGCCACGAGCGTAGCAGTCCTTCACGCCTGGGATTTTGAATTCATTTTCCGCCACGCACATTTCGACGTCGCCCGTCCAGCGGCCGCCACGAGCCGCATCTTCTGCGTAGAGATAATAATAGCGGGATTGAAGCGGTCCCTCGATCAGCGTGGCGCAGGTGGTCGCCGGAACCTGCCACCATCCCTCCGTCATCCAGCCATCCTTTGCGCGATAGCCGATCGCGACACCGACGAGAGTCTGCGTGCCGTTGCAAACGCGGAAGTCGGCATGAGCCGCATTTGGCATGAAGAAGAACGGCGCTGCAGCAGCGAGAATGAGGAAGGTGATTCGGGCGAGCGGACCTGACCGCTTAACGAAACGTGGCGCGACTTGGCTGGACACGGCTTCCAATTGGCTCCCGGTTATTCGTTGTTGCGTCTTCTTGCGCCGCCATCCCATGAATGTCAACGCAACTCTAATCGATTGTATTTTCTTCACGGCACCGTGACGACGCGCTGCGCCGCCTCCGTCCGATCGAAGCTGCAAACCTTGCACCTTCCATCCGCACATGCAATCAAACAAAGAGTTGAAAATTTCGATAACCGACAATCCGCATGACCGACTTCAGACCGTTTGAAATCATATCCGGCAATCGTGACAAAGGCATGGTCATTCTCGGCGATCATGCCATGCGGCATCTGCCCGAACGCTATGGCAGCCTCGGCTTGCCGGAAGCCGCCTTCTCCCGCCACATCGCCTATGATATCGGCATCGAAAACCTGTGCCGCCATCTCTGCGAGAGATTGGACGTGCCGGGCGTGCTCGGTGGTTTTTCCCGCCTGCTGATCGACCCGAACCGCGGCGAGGACGACCCGACCCTGATCATGAAGATCTCGGACGGCGCGATCATATCAGGCAATCATCCGATCACCGACGAGGAATGGAACTACCGCATCGAAGCCTTCCACCGGCCCTATCATCGCGCCGTCGACGAGACGATTTCCGCCGTGGCGGAGGCGACGGGCAAGGCACCGCTGGTGCTATCGATGCATTCCTTCACCCCGGCCTGGAAGGGTGTAGCAAGACCCTGGCATGCGAGCGTGCTCTGGGACAGCGACGATCGTGCCGTTACGCCGCTTCTTGCAAAGCTCGGCGCCGATACCAATCTCGTTGTCGGAGACAATGAGCCCTACGACGGCGCCCTGCGCAACGACACCATGTTCCGCCATTGCATGATGAAGGGCATTCCGCATGCGCTGCTGGAGGTCCGGCAGGATCTGATCGGCAACGAGGCCGGCATCGCCGAATGGACCGACCGGCTGACACCGATCTTCGCCGAGATCAATGACGATCCGGCCCTGCACGAATACAAGCGGTATCCTTCGCGCACCGGGCCTTATGAGGCGTAGGATGATGCGCACCGCCGAGAGCGAACCGAGGAGAATAGAAATGACCACGCTCACCAAGGAACAAGAGACCCAGCTCGAGGCCGCCGCCTTCCGCCGTCTCGTCGCGCATCTGCGCGAACGCGGCGACGTTCAGAACATCGACCTGATGAACCTTGCCGGCTTTTGCCGCAACTGCCTCTCCAACTGGTATCGCGAAGCGGCCGAAGAAGCAGGCCTGCCCGTCAGCAAGGACGAGTCGCGCGAGATGATCTACGGCATGCCCTATGAAGATTGGAAAAACCTGCACCAGAAAGAAGCCTCGCCTGTGCAAAAAGCCGCTTTCGAGCAGAACAAGCCAAAAGATTAACCCTCCCTTCACCAATCCGGCTTGACCTTGCGCACCATTCGCGGCAGGTCAACTGCCCGATCGAATTCGAAATACCGTGCAGACCCTGAAGCGATGTGCCGTATCGGTGATTGACCGATCTCATTGGCGACCGGCTGCAAGCGACCCTTTAAGACCCCTTAGGAGAAGTGCATGGAAGAGAACAGCGTCGAGAACGTGGCCGCGGCGGAACTGCGTCAATTCATCGAACGGATCGAACGCCTGGAAGAAGAAAAGGCCGCGATCGGCAGCGACATCAAGGATGTGATGGGCGAAGCCAAGGGTCGCGGCTACGACACCAAGGCGATCCGCACTATCATCCGCCTTCGCAAGAAGGACGCGAATGAACGTCTGGAAGAAGAATCCATCCTGCAGACCTACATGGCCGCACTCGGCATGGAATAATCAAGGCTCTCATCAGCCTCGCGAGACGATCGGGAGCCGGCTTGCCGGCTCCTTTCTTTTTGGAACGCGTGAAAGCATCACTCCGGAAAGAGGCGGTCGATCAAGGCGGCAGTACTGCCCTGCCAGAGTTCGCCGTTGCCGGTTCCCGACCAGAGAGACAGGAAATCCGGCAATCCCTTCGCCGTCGATGCGCCGCGCATATCCCGTGTGAATTTGTTTTGCGCCGGAAAGGGAAGGATGGCATCCGGTTTGCCATCCATCTCATCCATGAAGCGATTTTCGATGCCGCGTGCGAAACGGCCAGAAAAGGCGCGTGTCGTGCGCGTCCAGCGCTCGGAGGTTTCGAGAAGCTTCCTGCGATAGGGTGCCGAAGTTCCGGCTTCCGCGCAGGCGAGAAACGCCGTGCCCATCTGGACCGCCTGCGCACCCGCCTGCAGCGCCGCCCGAATATCGCTTGACGTCATGATGCCGCCGGCTGCGATGAGCGGGACGCGAATGGTGCCGGCGCATTGCGCCAGGAGATCGTGCATCCCGATTTCCGGATCCGCCGCCCCGGCATCGAAAATGCCGCGATGACCGCCCGCTTCGAAGCCCTGCAGCACGATCGCATCCACGCCGCTCTCTTCCAGAGCCCTCGCCTCATCGAGCGTCGTCGCCGTGCCGATCAGCGGAATGCCGGCCTTTTTCGCCTCATGGACATGATCGGCGGAGAGCAAACCGAAGACGAAGCTGAAGCATGCCGGCTTGACGCGCAACACAGCTTCGAACTGCGCATCGAAATCCTCCTCATAGGGAGCCTCAAGCTGCGGCGAAGGCAGCTCCAGTTCCTGTCGATAGCGAGCGGTCGCCGCCACCGCGCGCTCAAGACGGTCGGCCGCAACATCGGCGATCGAATGCGGAATGAAGAGATTGATCGAAAACGGCTTGTCGGTTCGCTGGCGCACCTGATCCGCAAAAGCCTCGATGGCCGCGGCGTTGGAATAGGCGCCACCCATGGCGCCAAGCGCGCCCGCGGCCGACGCAGCCGCCGCGAGCTCCACCGACGAGGGACCGCCGGCCATCGGCGCGACGATCAGCGGGTGCTTCAAACCGAGTTGGCGAAAGAGATTGCTATTCGCGGCAGCCGGCATATCCGTCTTCCTCTCGGGAGTGTTTCCGTCTCAATGCAACATAGGTGCGGGCGCGACGCTTTCCCAGGATCGGTCGAGAGCGTCGCGGGACCTCACTCCAGCACCGTTTCACCCGGCTCGACGCCGGGACGCTCGCGGACGTTGGTCATCATAACAACTCCGATGTCTCGGGTGACTATGCGATCTCTCACGTCAGAGCCCGGCGGGAGAGCCGATATGCGTTTCCCGCCGAGTATCGATCAAAGTCCGGTCAGAACCTGACGCGGATCAAAGTTTCCAATCAGAACAGGCGGTCCAACCACTCATGCTTGTCGGGCGCGCGGCCGAACTGGATGTCGGTCAGCGCGGCCTTCAGGCGCATGGTCGTGGGGCCGGCATTGCCGTCGCCGATGGTGAAGCCGTGCTTGCGCCCCTTCAGCTTGCCGATCGGCGTGACGACCGCTGCCGTTCCGCAGGCGAAGGCTTCGCTCAGGCGCCCGCTCTCGGCATCGGCCTGCCACTGCTCGATCGAATAGGGCTCCTCGCGAACGGTCAGGCCCATGTCGCGTCCGAGCTTGATCAGCGAGTCGCGCGTGATGCCGGGCAGGATCGTACCGCCGAGCGGCGGTGTCTGCAGCGAGCCGTCATCGAAGACGAAGAAGACGTTCATGCCGCCAAGCTCTTCGATCCAGCGCTTTTCGACGGCATCGAGGAAGACGACCTGCTCGCAGCCTTCGCGCTGACCCTCCGCGACCGCGGCAAGGCTTGCGGCGTAATTGCCGCCGCACTTGGCAGCACCCGTACCGCCAGGAGCGGCGCGCGTGTAATTCTCGGAAACCCAGAGCGTGACGGCCGATGCGCCGCTTTTGAAATAGGAGGCGACCGGAGAGGCAACAACGCAGTAGAGATAGTCTGTCGCGGGCCGCGTGCCGAGCGCGGCTTCCGAGCCGATCATGAACGGCCGTAGGTAGAGCGATGCGCCCTCGGCGGTCGGGATCCACGCGCGATCGATCTTGACCAGCTCGCGGACGGACTCGACGAACAGATCCTCGGGCAAGGTCGCCATCGCCAGCCGCTCGGCCGAATTGTGGAAGCGCCGTGCGTTGGCGCTCGGGCGGAAGAGCGCCGCACCCCCGTCTGGCAGATGGTAGGCCTTCATCCCTTCGAAGATTTCCTGCGCATAGTGAAGCACCACGGTCGCCGGATCGAGAGCCAGCGCCTTGCGCGGCTCGATCTTGGCGCTATGCCAGCCGCGATCCTGCGAATAGCGGATCGTCACCATGTGATCGGTGAATACGCGACCGAAACCCGGATTTTGCAGTAGCGCTTCGCGCTCGCTGGCCGTTGCAGGGTTCGGATTTTTCTCGATGGCGAAGGTTAACGTGTCGCCGTTGCTCATGGCTCCTCCAATGCTGCATTAATCGCGGCTTTCGCCGCCCATCTCCCGAAGGATGGTTTAAATCAAATCGGGTGGTGTTTGATTGCGTTTACGCCTGTTCCTGCGCAAGTTTAAGAGTGATTTTCAGAAATTCATGGGGCAAACCGCCATTTCCCGTCCGCAACCGGCACGCCCCTCCCATCCGCCTTCCGTCACAGCGCTTTCGCGACAGCTTCGGCGGCACCGGCACCGGTCTCATAAGCACCATGCGCCGTCGAATATCGTGCCCTCGAACAGGCTTCTCCAGCAAAGAACAATCGGTCGTCCCGGGTGGCTGCCAGTACCCCACGGAGATCGGACGCGCCAGGCGTCGCATAGGAATAGGACCCGCCGACGAAAGGCTCGCCCGCCCAGGCGGACCTGACCAAAGGCGACAGTTTCGCACCGACATCCGAACCGAAGACGCGCTTCAGCTGTTCCACCGAAAAAGCAAACATCGCCTCCATAGCTTGCCGTTCCAGATCGAGCGCAAGATCGCCGGCAAAATAGGCTTCGATGACGGGCGCGCCGAACGGCCTCAGCTGATAGGCGCCTGTCCGGCGGCTGTGCTGCGATCCCATGACATGCGTATCCTCCGGAAACATATCCGGCTCGGCGATGCGAATGAAAAGCTTGTTCGCCAGACCGAGCGGCAGGCGCGACGCCGCCTCGATCTTCTCCGGCAGCGGCGGCCAGAAGGCGATGCGTTCGGCAGCGAGCACGTTGGTGGAGACGGTGACGATAACGGCCTTTGCCCGCAGTTGGCCCTTGCTCGTGGAAAGCACGATATGGCCGATGGCGCCATGGTCGATGCGACTGACCTCGACGCAAAGGACGGTCGGCACCGGCAGGCCATAGGTCGCAACCAGCGTTCCATAACCCTGCCGCACCCGCCAATCCGGACCAGGACCGGGATCATAGCGGCCAAGATCGATCACGGAGGACTTGTCGAGCTCTCCCCCGGTCATGAACGCCCCGACGGCATGGATCCGTTCGCTCCATGGATCGTCGGGCGCCATCAGGGTCGAAAGATCCGCATCGTCATCGCCCTCATATGCATAGGCGCGTTCGAAAAATCCGTTCACCGCCGCTCCGGCCGCCTTTACCCCGGGGTCGTCCTGCTCGAGCCGATGCCCGCCATCGCTCCAGGGCGCCGGCGTGCGATCGACGGTCAGGCCGACCTCTTCGGCGATCCCGGTCCAGGCATTGGTTCGCGCGCCATGCAGCCAGCCGCAACCAAGATCGAGCCCGGCCCCATCCGCGCCGAACGGATGGATCGTGCGAGCACGACCGCCGACGCGATCAGAGGCTTCCAGCAATAGGATGGAGAGATCCGGGCGAAGCAACTGCAATTGCCGGGCGGCGCCCACACCGGCGGCTCCGGCACCGATCACGGCAACGTCGACCTCGCCGCCTCTCCAGGACATGATGGGCATTCCAATTCCTTTGCGCACAAGCGCCGGAGTGCGATCCGGCCGCGCGCGACGATAGACGATAGGAGGCCCGCCAATCCGCCAGCGCGAGCTCTCGCAATCATCTGTAGCCGACCTCGACGCGGCATGTAAACGGGCGCGACGGCGGCGATACCAAATTGCCGCATTGAGCTGAAACGGCGAATGTCGTACCTGCTTCATCCAGACAGACAATGGAGAGAGATCGTGCGCAAGCGGGTCTTCGCAACAACGCAATGGCCAGTGCGCATTCTATGCGCCGTCCCGTTGATGTCTGTCGGCCCCTACTCTGCCTGGACGCCTAGTTTTGGAGGCAACGATGCCGACACAGCTTAATAAGACGGCGGCCGGCCGCCGCGCCACGTTCAAGCCTCGCCGGCAGACGCCGATGTTCACGAAAGAATGGTCCGTTCCGGCGATTCTCACCGTCTTTCTGTTCGGTGTCTGCGGCCTGATCGCCTATTTCACATGGACCCTAATGCCGCCGGCAACGACGGTGCGAAACCATGTCGGCAGCCCTATCACGCTCAGCGACATCAATGGCAAGCCCATCGCGGATCCCGCTCCCGCACCGAAAAAGCAGCCATAACCGGTGCCGCCGCGAATTAGAGCATTTCCAGGAAAAGTGCGCAGCGGTTTTCCGTCCGGAATGCATTAGGAAATAAGAAGATAGAGCGTTTTCGCGATTCGAAGAACGGCGAAAAGCTCTAACGGCAGCCCGCTATCCGACAACGCATTTCTTGACGAAATGCAGCCAGCTGTCGTTGCGCCGCACGGTTACACGCGGCAAGCCGAATGGGTCATTGCCCGGCCGCGCCCGGCCGCGCCGCGTGGTCGTCGCGGCACTATAGCCTGCCTCGTAGGTCAGCACCCGGTCGAGCGGCGTTTCGTCGCCATAGGGGAAGCAAAAAGACGAGATGCCCTCGTCGAGCAGGTCTTCCAGCAACTCGCGCGAATGCGTAATCTGGCGGCGCGCCTCTTCCATCGGCAATTGCGGGAGGCGCACATGATCGAGCGTATGCGATCCCACCTCGTGCCCCAGGCTGTGCCAGCGGCGCAACTGTTCGACCGACATGCAGGGCGCATACTCTACACCGATGGGCGTATCCCAGACGTTGCTGCCGCCGATCTGGTTCACCACCACGAAATTCGTGGCGGTAAAGCCGAACTCCTGCAACACGGGCAATGCATTCTCGTAGACATTGGCATAGCTGTCGTCGAAGGTGATGGCGGCGACCTTTCCGGTCTTTTCGCCCCGGATGTAGGGCATTGCTTCGCGCAGCGAGATGCCCTGAATACCCAGCCTTTTCAGCCATTCCATCTGGCGATGGAAGGCTTCGGGATGGACGACCATGCTTCTGAACGGCGTCTTGCGCGAAGGCGGCACCGCAATCTGATGATAAGCGAGGATTGGAACGGTCACGATATGGCGTCTCAGATGAAGCGGCGCGAACGAAGGGCTATTTTCGCGCGATAGAGTGGCCGCAACACCTCTCTGGAAAGCCGCTCCGCCAACGTCTTGTTGCTTTTGATGGTGCTGCCGCCAAGCTGCGGGGAAATTTCATGCACCCCGCCCGGCAGGACTGCCAGCGGGGATACGCGGGTGAACCAACTCATCTGCACGGTCGTATCCACGGGCCGATCAAAAACCGCCGTCGCCTCCAGCAGGCGGATGGCAGCATCGCGGCTGACGAGCTGGGCCACCATGCCGAGACCGATTCGGGTCGGCTGAATGACATTGGCCTGCCCCTCGGAGAGAACGCACTTGCCATGCTCCTTGCCCATGCGGAATGGAAAACGAATGAACGAACCCGGCTTCAGGCAAGCCTTGGCCGCGGTAAAGGCAGTCCGGAACGCATCGTCGATCTCGACGTCATCCTCGAAGACGAGACCGGCGTCGATTCCCTGCTCGACAATGGCGGCCCATGCCTTGCGGTGCGACAGGAAACAGGCAATTTCGCCGCTGCTCATTGCAAAGGGATAATACGGCTTCTGCAGCCGGCGGCGATAGACGCGCTCGACCTCGCCATCCGTCAGGGTGCGGCCGTCGACCGCTTGGATGATCTCGCTTGGCACCGGAAGCTTGGCCGCAAGCCGTTCGACCTGGGGCATGCGGTCGCGGGCGCGCTCCAGATGGATGATGAAGCCGCGAATGACGGGCTGTTTGGCTTCTTCCAGTCTGGCGCCGACGGAACTCTGCGCATGATCGAACTCGAATCCCGTATGAGATCTTTCGAGCGGCATCGCCGAAGACGGGTTGAATTCGTGGGTTTGCATTGAGAATACCTCGGTCAATTTCGCGAGGCTCTAGCAACCCTGAATGAAAGCGGGCTTAGGCAAACCTGAGCCGAAACTGAAAACGGTTGTTTTCAACCGATCTGACAACTGAAGGAAGGTCAGACGAGCAGGCTGATGCGCCCGCTCGCCATCTTGTCGTCGACCCAGCGGCGCTCATCCAGCCAGGCATGACGCTTCCATCCTTCCCAGCTGAAGCCGCACAGCTTCACGTCCCACTCGTCGGCGGGCAACCGCGACAGGACATAGCGGATGCCGAAAAACCCGGTGCTTGGAAAGAGTTGGCGCATCCGGCATTCGCTCACGCCAAGCTCCGCACAGCCTTCGATATAGAATTGCGGCGGCATGATGCGGATCTCCTTGCCGGCAGCACCGATGAGTTCGACCGTCCGCATCGTCCAGTCGCTTCTCCTGCCCTTCAGGCGCGAGAGGAAATTGGGCTTGGGGTGATATTTGCTGATGATGACTGGATGGTAGGCAAGCACGACCTCCTCTGCGGCCTTGAAGGTGGCGCTGGTCAGGAAGGCCGGGTCCGTCAGCCGGCGTTGCATCGGCTTGCTGGAGGCTGCGAGCATGAGAATATCGGTGCGCGATCCGCTCATGCCGATCGACGCCTTCGGCTCGTTGAAGCGCATCGTGAAATCCGCCTTGTCCACGATCTCCGAGAGATCGCGCTGCAGCTTGCCATTGCCGATAATGATTGCCGTTTTTCGGTTCAAACGCGGATATCCAGCCCTTGCGAAGACTGCCGCCCTAATCGGGTTGAATGAAGCGAAGCTGAAAGAAGCGTGAGGCCGGGATGAATAAAATCTGACTTGAACCTGAAAGCGGATACGGTGTCACCTGCAAGCAACAGCACTGCATCTCAGCTGCGCCCGCCATATGCAAAGGGAGCCCAAGCGACTCCCTCAAAACTGCATCGAGCAGGAAATCAGCCTATTCGACAGAATTGAACTTCTTCACCTGGAGGAAATTCACGGCGGAACCGCTGAAACGTTCCGGATCGATCGATGCCGTCTGCATCTTGAAGCCATCCGTATAGACGGCCGTCGGCTGGGCACGCAGCGTCGGGCTGACGAAACGCGGCGCCTTGACCGGACGATTGACGACCTCGACACGAGCCTTTGCAATCGCCCATTGCGAAATCATCTTCTCCGTCAGGGTCGGCGCGGTCGTCACGGTAGCCCGGCCAGCATCGGCCTCGGCCGCATCCTGCCTGCTCGGCCGCGAGCCCTTGGTCGCGATGCCAGCGGCAATCGGACGTTCCTGCGGGGTCACCGTATCGAAGCTGTCGTTGAAACGACGGCTGCTGCTGGCTTTGACCTCGTTGCGG
Organism: Rhizobium sp. CCGE531; assembly: GCF_003627795.1. Taxonomy (NCBI): domain Bacteria; kingdom Pseudomonadati; phylum Pseudomonadota; class Alphaproteobacteria; order Hyphomicrobiales; family Rhizobiaceae; genus Rhizobium; species Rhizobium sp. CCGE531. The sequence goes on from NZ_CP032684.1 coordinate 3,180,621, forward strand.
ATCGGCGCCAGCGCCGCCACCTGCATCGGCATCTGCTGCGCCGGTCTCTGCTGCGGCAGAACCGAAGCAATAGCCTGGGCGGCACCGTTCCCGGCTGCGGCTCCATCATTGACCGGCGCGATCTGATCTTTCGACGCAACATTGTTGAGCGGCGAGGCTACCGTAGCATTCGCATCGGATCGATCGGGACGGCTCTGCTCGAGAGCAGCGACCACCGAGGGCGAAAGTGCGGCGACATCGGCCTGATCGTCGAGCGCCTCCTGATCCGCATCAGTGGATGCCAAAAGGTTCTCGGCAAGTTCGGGGCGTTGTGCCGGCACAGGTACGGCAGCGACCTGGCCCTTCACGTCAGCTTCGGCCGAGGCCAGCTCGGCATCGCCAGGCGTGCGCCGATCGAGCAGGGACGGCACGGGTACGTTATAGGAGCGAAGATCCGCATATTGCGGCTGATCGTCCGTATTCGGCATCGCGGCGGCAAGCGCGTCCTGCGCGGCGTTACGCGATGGCGAGACGAGCGCGGACGCAACATCGCTGCCGGCGGGCTGATTGCCGAAAGCCGGGCGAACCTGCGGAACGGGCGCGTTTACGCTTGCGACCTGAACCTGGGCCGGAGTTACCTGAGCCGGAGTTTGGACCGGAGCGGCGCTATCGTCACCCTCGTCGCTTGCGGCCGGAGCCGGCTGACCCTTGCGGGTAGCCGAAGCGACGGCCACCGGTGCCGCCGCTACGCCGCTTTCCGCATTGTCCTCTTCCTCATCCGCACCGCCGCCACCAAACAGGCGGGCGAAGAAGCCTCGGCGCGGCGACGAGGAGCTGGCGACCTGGATATCGTCGGACGATATGCGGCGCTTGTAATCGGCAACCGCCTGCTGGTAGCCCGGCAGCGGCCGGCCATCAGCCGGAATATGCATGGTCTTGCCGTCCGGGAACAGGCGGACGAGATCCTGGCGATCCATGCGCGGCCAGGCGCGCACGCCGCCGACATCCATATGGACGAAGGGGGAACCGGAGGTCGGATAATAGCCGACGCCACCCACCTGCAGCTTCATGCCGATTTCGCGCAACTTGGAAAGCTTGACGTCCGGAAGATAGAAATCCATCGCATTGCCGAGCATGTGCTGGCTTTTCTTGGCAACGCCGGTATGGGAGGAACGCGTGCGCAGCATCTCGTTGGTGCCTGGAGACCGGAAACCGCAGATCACGTAGATGAATTCGTGCGATCCGCTTTCGCGATAAGCTTCCCAGATGAGGTCGAACAGGCGCGGGTTCATCTTGGTCGGCTGATTCTTGCGCCAGTCGCGCAGGATGCGGTTCAGCTTCTCCAGGCCGTCCGGATCGAACTTGCCATTGCGCTTATAGGTGATGACGGCCTTTTCGCCGGTGTGAACGTAATAGATCTTGAGGCTGCGGGTTTCGCCGCCAGCCTGCGAGGGAGTGCCGACGAAAACTGGAGTGGAAACAGCCAAAGCAAGGAGGCCAACGGCTGCAACCTTGGCCACCTTGCGAAATAAGTCCGAGCACGCAGAATGCCAGCTCAAGCTTTTAGGCTTGGTATTTCCACTCAGATTCGGCAATTCGATCCCCGTCCGACAGACAATGTCGCATCGTGTTCCAAATGGCTGTCAATTGCGGTGACACGATGGCAAAAATGCCACACATGGTCGCCCTCTTCATACATGGTGAACGATGCACTAACAAGTGCTTTACGACGGGTAACAAAATATGCTTGCCTAAACGTTAAGTGACCACTCATGCGGCGTTTTTTTGCGGGTCATCCGGGTCTATGCCATAGTCCTTCAACTTCCGATAGAGAGTTGAGCGGCCGATACCAAGCTTCCTTGCGACCTGACTCATCTGCCCGCGATAGAATTTCAGGGCAAATCGGATCAATTCCTCCTCGACATCCGCCAGTTTCCTGACGTCGCCTGATGTATTGGTGCTGACGATGACATTGTCGGAGCCGCTCTCCGAAGCGTCGCCGCTTTGGAGCGAAGAGGTTGCAGCCGCGCCTTGAAAAAGCGGGCGTGCGACCCGCTCCGTTCTCTCGGCGGCAACGGCCTCGGCAGCGTGCACATGCGAATTATCCACAACTAAGGTCGGATGCTCGGCGGCGAAGTAGCCTGGCAACTGCGCGGCAATCTGCGGGAAATCGCTATCGAGCAGTTCCGGTCCTTCGGACAGGACGACCGCGCGGAAGATCGCATTTTCGAGCTGGCGGATATTGCCCGGCCAGTCATAGGCCGTCAGCAGCGCAAGCGCGTCGTTGCTGATCCCGAGCGGATGGTCAAGTTTCTGCTCCAGCGCGAACCGGTCTACGAAGGCGCGTGCAAGGTGCGGAATATCTTCCTTGCGGCGGCGCAATGCCGGCATGGTGATCGGGAAGACGTTGAGGCGATAGTAAAGGTCCTCGCGGAATCGCCCCGCCTTGACCTCTTCGATCAGGTCCTTGTTGGTCGCCGAGATCAGCCGGACATTGACCCTCTGCGCGATGCGCGCCCCGACGGTCTCGATTTCACCCTGCTGGACGGCGCGCAGCAGCTTGACCTGGACGTCCAGCGGCAGATCGCCGATCTCGTCGAGGAACAGCGTGCCGCCATCAGCTTCCATGAACTTGCCGACATGGCGCTCCGCAGCACCCGTAAAGGCGCCCTTCTCGTGGCCGAAAAGGATGCTTTCGACCAGATTATGCGGAATGGCGCCGCAGTTGACCGTCACGAACGGCTTGCCGGCCCGGTCGCTGGCGGCCTGGATGGCGCGCGCGACCAGTTCCTTGCCAACGCCGGATTCGCCTTCCAGCACGACCGGAATATTCGATTGCGCCGCGCGATGCGCAAGATCGATTACGCGCATCATCGCCGGGCTTGCCGAGACGATGTCGTCGAAGGTGATGCTGCTCGAGCGCGACTTGCGCCCGGCGCGGGCCTTGGCCTCGCGCTGATCGAGCTTCAGGGCGTTGGCGATCGATGCCGCGATGCGCTCAGGCGATACCGGCTTGACGACGAAGTCGAAGGCGCCGGCCCGCATGGCCTGCACCACCGTGTCGATGCCGCCCTGCCCCGTCTGAACGATCACGGGCAGATCGATGCCCATATCGTTCAGGGCGCCCAGGAACTCGATGCCGTTCATTTCCGGCATCATGAGATCGAGCACGATCACATTGATCTGATCGCTGTTGCGCTTCAGAACTTCGAGGCCGAGACGGCCATTCTCCGCCAGATGAGCAACGTGTCCGTGCCGCTCGATGGCATTCTTCAGCAGACGACGTTGAATCGGATCATCCTCAACAACGAGAATCTGCGCGCCTCCCTTGGCGCTGGTATAAACGGTCATTGGTGCCTCACTTCATGCGAAACCTGAAGCGAACACTCGCAGAAAGGCTTGAACACGAAGTTTTGCCAAATCGTTGCATTTTAATCATTATGACGAATGTAATATCGCTTATGTTTCAAGCGCCAACGCAGGGAAATCAGGCCTTGCCGCAGGCTTTGCAGCCGAATAGACACGAACGGACCGGACGTTCGGAAAAATAAAAACAGAGGAAATATCGCCCATGAGCCCGACCTCGCTCCATCAATCCCTTAACTTCTCCGCGAGCCAGGCTGCCGGCCAAGCGCTTGGCGACCTGCCAGCCTGGAAGCTCAGTGATCTCTATCCGTCCGCGACCTCGCAGGCCTTCCTCGATGACATGGAAAAGGCTGGCAGGATGGCTGTCGCCTTCGAGGAAAAGTGGAAGGGAAAGCTTACCGATGCCGCCGCCAAATCGGGCGATGCCGGTATCGGCGCGGCCCTCAAGGAGTACGAGGCGCTTGACGACATCATGGGCCGTCTCGGCTCGTTCGCCGCGCTCAACTACTTTTCCAATACGATCGATCCGAACAACGGCAAGCTCTATGGCGACGTCCAGTCGAAGCTGACGGACTACTCCTCCCATCTCTTATTCTTCCCGTTGGAACTGAACCGCATCGATGACGCCGTGATGGACGCCTGCATGGCGAAGGACCCCGCCGCCGGCCACTATCGCCCGTGGATCGTCGACCTGCGCAAGGACAAGCCGCACCAGCTCGAAGATAGGCTGGAGCAGCTGTTCCTGGAAAAATCCATGACGAGTGCCGCCGCCTTCAATCGCCTGTTCGACGAGACGATGGCGGAGCTGCGCTTCGAGATCGACGGCGAGAAACAGCCGCTGGAAGTCGCCTTGAACATGCTGCAGGAACAGGATCCGGACGCTCGCCGCAAGGCCGCCATGGCGCTTGCCGAAACCTTCAAGGCCAATCTGCGCACCTTCACGCTCATCACCAATACGCTCGCCAAGGACAAGGAAATCGCCGATCGCTGGCGCGGCTTCGAGGATATCGCCGACTCGAGGCATTTGGCCAATCGTGTCGAGCGCGAGGTGGTGGATGCGCTGGCGGCCGCCGTGCGCGAGGCCTATCCGCGCCTCTCGCATCGCTATTACAAGATGAAGGCCAAGTGGCTCGGCATGGAACAGATGAATTTCTGGGATCGCAATGCGCCGCTGCCGGAAACGCCCAATGCGTTGATCCCCTGGAACGAGGCGAAGGACACGGTGCTATCAGCCTATGGCAGTTTCGCTCCGGAAATGGCCGCAATCGCCAAGCGCTTCTTCGATGAGGAATGGATCGATGCGCCGGTGCGCCCGGGCAAGGCGCCGGGCGCTTTTGCGCATCCGACTGTCCCGTCGGCCCACCCTTACGTTCTCGTCAACTACATGGGCAAGCCGCGCGATGTCATGACGTTGGCCCACGAGCTTGGCCATGGCGTGCACCAGGTGCTGGCCGGCGGCCAGGGCGCCTTGATGTGCCAGACGCCGCTGACATTGGCGGAAACTGCCTCCGTCTTCGGCGAAATGCTGACCTTCCGCGCGCTCCTCGACAAGACCACCGACAAGCGCGAGCGCAAGGCGATGCTGGCGCAAAAGGTCGAGGACATGATCAATACGGTCGTGCGCCAGATCGCCTTCTATGAATTCGAGCGCAAGGTGCATTCGGCTCGCAAGAATGGCGAGCTGACGTCGGACAATATCGGCGAGCTATGGCTCTCCGTACAGGCGGAAAGCTTAGGCCCGGCGATCAAGATCTCCGAGGGCTACGAGACCTATTGGGCCTACATCCCCCACTTCATCCATTCGCCCTTCTACGTCTATGCCTATGCCTTCGGCGATTGCCTGGTGAATTCGCTCTATGCGGTCTATCGCAACGCCGAAAAAGGTTTCCAGGACAAGTATTTCGAGCTGCTGAAGGCTGGCGGCACCAAGCATCACTCCGAACTCCTGAAGCCTTTCGGCCTCGACGCGACCGATCCGTCGTTCTGGAGCAAGGGACTGTCGATGATCGAAGGGCTGATCGACGAACTGGAAGCGCTAGATAGCAAATAAGATCTCTCGCCTGCTCTGAAAAGGGAAGCAGGCCAGGCACCTTCGCCGTTGCCGCATCTTCGCGCATGGCCCCTCACCCCGACCCTCTCCCCGCCAATGCGGGGAGAGGGAGCTAAGGCAACCGCCATTCCATCGTCTGCACAGAATGGTACGGCGGATGCTGAACCAGTCCCCTCTCCCCGCTCGCGGGGAGAGGGCTAGGGTGACGGGCCAGGTGCTGAATGACGGCATATACGATCATGTCTGACGATCGATTTGACAAAGCACTGGATCGAAATTCGCGCATGGCCGATGCCATACCCTACGTCCTTTTCAGGGACGACAGCACAGGACAGGTGATGCTCTTCGCCGAGCCGGCCGAGATCATCATAGCCCATACGCGCGCGCAGTTTTTCGATGCGCTGGACCGCATGGAAAAGGCCAAGCGGCAGGGGAAATGGCTGGCCGGCTACATGGCCTATGAGGCCGGCCATCTCTTCGAGGAAAAGCTCACGGCGTTTGCTGAGGAAAATAGGGAAACGCCGCTGCTCTGCTTCGGGGTTTTCGATGCGCCCGCCGCCGACGGCCATCCGCTTGGCCAGCCGGCACAGCGCCTGGAAAACCAGGAATTCCTGACGGAGCCGAAAGCGGCGTGGAATTTTGAAGTATATAAGGAACGCTTCGACAGGCTGCATTGGCATCTGCGCCAGGGCGATTGCTACCAGGCGAACCTCACCATGCCGATCCATGCCCGTTGGAACGGCGACCCACGCGCCGCTTTCTGGTCGCTGATCGAACGGCAGCCGGTGAAATACGGCGCGCTCGTCGATCTCGGCGGTCCGATCATCCTGTCGCGCTCGCCGGAGCTTTTCTTCCGCACCGACGAGGACGGCTGGATCGAGACGCATCCGATGAAGGGCACGGCCAAGCGCGGCAAGGATGCCGCCGAGGATGACGAGATCATCGCCACCATGCTTGCCGACGAAAAGACGCAGGCCGAAAACCGCATGATCGTCGACCTGCTTCGCAACGATATCTCGCGCATCACCGAAGTCGGCACGCTCGACGTTCCCAGGCTTTTCGAGATCGAGACCTATCCCACGCTGCACCAGATGGTGAGCCACGTGCAGGCCAGGCTGCTTCCCGGCATATCAATCCGCGATATCCTCGCCGCACTCTTCCCCTGCGGCTCGATCACCGGCGCGCCGAAGATGCGGGCAATGGAAATCCTGCATGAACTCGAAGACACCCCCCGCGACGCCTATTGCGGCGCGATCGGCATGATCTCGCCGACAGGCGCCATGCGCTTTTCCGTGGCGATCCGCACGATCACGCTTTTCGAAGACGGCCGCGCGGTGTTCAATGTCGGCGGAGGCATCGTCTTCGATTCGACGGCGGAAGCGGAATATGAGGAATGCCTCCTCAAGGCGCGCTTTGCCGTGGGGGACCGATGGATCGACCGGTAGAGGATTTTTCCCTGATCGAGACCCTGCGCTACGAGCCGGAAACCGGCTTCGTCCGCCTACGCCTGCATCTCGCCCGGCTGCAGCGCTCCGCCCGCCGCCTCGGCTTTTCAGCGCCGAAGAACGTTCTCGGAAAACTCGAGCAGGCTGTTACCGGTGCAGCCACGCCCTTGCGGGTTCGGTTGACGCTGGACCGCGAGGGGCAAACGGCAGTGACGACGGCCCCCTTTACGCCGCTGCCGCCCGACACCCTCTGGCGCGTCCGCATCGCCGCGACCCGGCTCGATTCCGCCGACAAGCTGCTGCGCGTCAAGACCACGCGCCGTGGCGTCTATGAAGCGGCGCGCGCCGAATATCGGCCCGATGAAGCAGACGAGGTGCTGCTGCTCAATGAGAAGGACGAGGTGTGCGAGGGGACGATCACCTCGGTCTTCATCGAGGATGGTCCGGACGCGTTACGCACTCCGCCGATTTCCGCCGGCCTGCTGGCGGGCGTCTTGCGTACCGAACTTATCTGCCAGCGCAAGGCCTGCGTCGGCCGGATCCGGCTCGACGACCTCAAAGACCACACCCTTTACATCGGAAACTCCCTGCGCGGCCTGATCCGCGCGCAACTCCTATGGAATTGATTGAATGTTCATTCTCTCGCTCACCTATCTTAAGGGCAATGACGAAGCCGACAAATACATGGAGCCGCATATGGCCTGGGTGAAGGAAGGCTATGCCAAGGGATGGTTTTTAGCCTCGGGCCGCAAGGTGCCGCGCACCGGCGGCGTCGTCTTCGCCCGCGGCGAGCGGACGGAGCTAGAAGCCTATGTCGCAGCCGACCCCTTCACCATCCATGGCATCGCCGTCTACGAGGTCCAGGAAATCGCCCTCACCACCGTCACCGATGGCTTGGAAGCCCTAAAGGCCTGATCGACGAAGGCGGCCGCCGGAGCCCAGTTCCTCCTAGGTCAGTGAAAACAAACCTTGAAGGCAACAAACTCGTCGCATATGGCGTGTATGTTGGCCTTCTTGACTTTGCCCGGCTAACCCTGAACAGCTCTTTATTGTGACATCAAATTATGATTAGAGCCGCTCATCTCGCGTTTTCGCGCAAACTCTGCCAGCGCTTTCGCGCAAACTCTGATTGAATTTCGCAAACCGAACGGCGTCCTGCCTTTCGAAGGAGAAAAGAATGACGGAAAAGAACTATCCGGTATATGCCGAAATTACCGGTCCGATCGTGATGATCGGCTTTGGCTCCATCGGCCGCGGCACCCTGCCCCTGATCGAGCGCCATTTCAAATTCGACAAAAGCCGGATGGTGGTCATCGACCCGCAGATGGATGCCGAGCACCTGGCGATCCTCGAAAAGCATGGCGTCCGTCATATCAAGGAATATGTCACCAGGGACAATTACAAGGACCTCCTGAAGCCGCTCCTGACGGAAGGCGGCGGCCAGGGCTTCTGCGTCAATCTTTCGGTCGACACCGGCTCGCTCGATTTGGTCAAGCTTTGCCGCAAGCTCGACGTGCTCTACATCGACACCGTTGTCGAACCCTGGCTCGGCTTCTATTTCGACAAGAGCCTGAAGAACGCCGACCGCACCAACTACGCGCTGCGCGAAACCATGCGCAAGGAAAAGGCGAAGAACCCAGGCGGTGCGACGGCCGTTTCCACCTGCGGCGCCAATCCGGGCATGGTCTCGTGGTTCGTCAAGCAGGCGCTCGTCAACCTCGCCAAGGATATCGGCCTGAAGTTCGAAGAGCCGGACCAGCACGATCGCGAAGGCTGGGCCAAGCTGATGAAGAAGGTCGGCGTCAAGGGCGTCCACATTGCCGAGCGCGACACGCAGCGCACCAAGCATCCGAAGCCGCTCAACGTCTTCTGGAACACCTGGTCTGTCGAAGGCTTCATCTCCGAAGGCCTGCAGCCGGCCGAACTCGGCTGGGGCACCCATGAAGAATGGATGCCGAAGAACGCCAAGAAGCACAAGAAGGGCTGCCAGGCCGCCATCTATCTGGAACAGCCGGGCGCCAACACCCGCGTCCGCACCTGGTGCCCGACCCCCGGCCCGCAATATGGCTTCCTCGTCACGCACAATGAGTCGATCTCGATCGCCGACTATTTCACCGTGCGCGACAAGGACGGCGAAGTCACCTTCCGCCCGACCTGCCATTACGCCTATCATCCCGCCAATGACGCCGTGCTTTCGCTGCACGAAATGTTCGGCAACGGCGGCACCGCGCAGCCGGTCCATCACGTTCTCGACGAGGACGAGCTCGAGGACGGCATCGACGAACTCGGCGTGCTGCTCTACGGTCATGCCAAGAATGCCTACTGGTACGGCTCGCGCCTGTCTCTCGAAGAGACCCGCCGCATCGCTCCCTACCAGAACGCCACCGGCCTGCAGGTGACCTCGGCCGTGCTCGCCGGCATGGTCTGGGCGCTGGAAAACCCGAATGCCGGCATCGTCGAAGCCGACGAAGTCGACTACAAGCGCTGCCTCGAAGTGCAGCTGCCCTACCTTGGCCCGGTCGAAGGTCACTACACGGACTGGACGCCGCTCGACGGCCGTCCGGGCCTCTTCCCGGAAGACATCGACACCAAGGATCCCTGGCAGTTCAGGAACATTCTGGTTCGCTGAAAGCGATAGCGTTCGTCCGATAGAACGCTTCAATGCCCGCACAGGTCGTGCGGGCATTTTTGTTACGCAAGCCAGATAAATCAAGCAGATCGGCCGTGAAGCCTTGCTTTAGCCCGATGGCCGCGTCATCTTCCTTGCAACCGATGCGCCTCTAGTCCGCCCTTATTCGCGGGAGACATTTATGAAGATAAGAACCTTGCTTGCCCTCGTTGCCGCCGCGTCGGCCCTGTCCGCCTGCGTCGATTTCGGCGGATCGAGGCCGCCGCCGATGGGAATGAACACCGGCGCCCAGCCGCGGACGAACTCGGTGGAAGGCAGCTGGGCCGATACGAACGGCCTGAACTCGACCTTCAACGCCGGCCGATTCGAAACGCACACCACGGACGGCACGAACCAGCAGATGGCCTCGGGAACCTACACGACCGATCCGTCGGGCACGATCCAGATCAATCTTTATTCGAACATCAAGCGCACATCGTCGAAGGTGAATTGCTTCCTGGCCAATCCGAGCCAGCTCAATTGCACCTCCGAAACCGGCGGGCATTTCTCGCTCAATCGCCAGGGCTGATATGAGCCCGCTGGACGGATAAGGCATCATGCGCGGCGTGCTGGTCCTCTATCTGGCTCTCATTGCAGCCTTCCCCGTCGCCCTCCTGGCGACGGTTCTCCCCGTCAACACCTATCGGGCGCAGGGCATCGAGGCGCTCGATTGCGATGGGCCGATCAGCGTCCTCACCTTCGCCCTGCCGGCCCTGCTGATCTATGGCGCCGGCGCGATCCTTCTCTACCGGAAGCGGAAACGGCGCTTTCATCTCGCGGCTTCCCTTTGCTGCCTGCTGGTCTTCTGCACCGTCGGCTGGAATGCCGCCGCGGCATTGCGGGAATCCTACGGCCCCGCCTCCGTCGAGGCATGCGCCTGATCCGGCGGCTCATTTCGCCGCTTGCAAAAATCCTAATGAAGCCAACAGCTTTTGCTTGCACTCGCTTGTCCGTGATGAAAACATCAACGCGGGAGGGCCGCCGTGGGGCATAGGCGGACCGGATTGCGATGACCAACAGGAGAGACAGATGAAGCAGGCCTTCGGAGTGGGCCTTTTGGCCGCCACGCTGCTGGCGCTCAGCACCAGCGCCGCCTTCGCGGACTATCAGCTCAACATCCTGCACTTCAATGATTTCCATTCGCGCGTGGAATCGATCAACAAGTTCGATGCGACCTGCTCCGCGGCCGAGGAAGCCAAGAATGAGTGCTTCGGCGGCGCAGCCCGGCTGAAGACCATCATCGACCAGCGCCGCGCCGCGCTTGCCGGCCAGAATGTGCTGGTTCTCGATGCCGGCGACAATTTCCAGGGCTCGCTGTTCTACACCACCTACAAGGGCGCGGCCGAAGTCGAATTCCTCAACGACGTGAAGATCGACGCCATGACGGTCGGCAATCACGAGTTCGACGATGGCGAAGGCCCGCTTGCGGCCTTCCTCGACAAGGCGCAGTTCCCGGTCGTAACCGCCAATCTGGTGGTCGACGACCAGTCGAAGCTTGGCGAGCGCATCAAGAAATCCATCGTGCTCGATATCGGCGGCCAGAAGATCGGCATCGTCGGCGCCGTGACGACCGAAACACCGGAGCTGGCCTCGCCCGGCCCGCATGTGAAGATCACCGACGATGCCGCCGCCATCAGCGCCGAGGTGGATGCGCTAAAGTCGCAGGGCGTCAACAAGATCATCGCCCTTACCCATGTCGGCTATCCACGCGATGTCGAGAAGATCGCCAAGATCGCCGGCGTCAGCATCGTCGTCGGCGGCCATTCGCACACGCTTTTGTCGAATACCGACCCGAAGGCAGCCGGCCCCTATCCGACCATGGTCGACAATCCGGCGGGCTATAAGGTGCCTGTGGTACAGGCCGCCTCCTATGGCAAGTATCTCGGCGATCTCGTCGTCACCTTCGACGACAAAGGCGTCATCAAGGATGCCAAGGGTGACCCGATCCTGCTCGATGCCTCCATCAAGCCCGATCCGGCGATCGCCGCTCGCGTGCAGGAAATGGCCAAGCCGATCGAGGAACTGCGCAAGAAGGTCATCGGCAGCTCGCAGGCCCCGATCGAAGGAGCGCGTGAAATCTGCCGCGTTCAGGAATGCTCGATGGGCAATCTCGTTGCCGATGCGATGCTCGACCGCACGAAGGCGCAAGGAATTTCCATCGCCGTCCAGAACGGCGGCGGCCTGCGTGCCTCCATCGGCGCCGGCGATGTCAGCATGGGCGATGTCCTGACCGTGCTGCCCTTCCAGAACACGGTCGCGACCTTCCAGCTGACCGGCGCGGAGGTAAAGGCGGCGCTGGAAAACGGCCTCAGCCAGATCGATGAAGGCGCCGGCCGCTTCCCGCAGGTTGCCGGCCTCAAATACAGCTTCGACAAGACAAAGCCGGCCGGTAGCCGCCTGGTATCCGTCGAGGTGCAGGAAGGCACGGAATTCAAGCCGATCGATCCTGAAAAAGCCTATGGTGTCGTCAGCAACAATTATATGCGCGCCGGCGGCGATGGCTATGCGGTCTTCGCCAAGGATGCCAAGAACGCCTATGATTTCGGCCCCAATCTGGAATCGGTGGTCGCCGACTATCTTGGCGCGCACAACCCCTACAGGCCCTATACGGACGGTCGCATAAGCCAGGTCGGCGCAGCCACGGCAGCGGCGCAGCCCGAGCCGGTAAAGCCGGCCGATACTGCCACACAGCAGGCCGCGCCCGAGCAAAAACCGGTACCGGCCACCGACGGTGGCGCAGCCTCTTCCACTGCGACGCCGCCCGCCTCTTCGGCTCCCAAGGTCACGATACCCAGCACGACCATGCCGGCAAATCCGGCGGCGACGCCATCCGCTCCGGCAAAATCGGACCCGGCAACGTCGACGCCCGCCACAGCGGCGCCCGCGACGGAAACTCCGGCAACCGCGACACCCGCGACGAGCGCTCCCGCCGCAACAACGCCGGAGGCAACCGCACCGGCAGTTTCGGCCAGTGAACCGCCAAAGACGCCGACGACGCATGTCATCGTCGCCGGCGATACGCTCTGGGATCTTGCCAAGACCTACTATGCCAATGCCGGGCAATGGCACAAACTTCTGGCCGCCAACCGCAATATCAAGCCGCATCATCTCCCGGTCGGCGAAAAGTTGAGGATTCCGTCCAAGTAAGGACGATTTGTCTCGCATGAGAGAGTCGGTCCGGGCTTTCCCGGGCCGGCTTTTGTTCTTATGTGAAGTGCTTCGTTTCGCTTAGAAGGTATGATTGATGACCGCAGCAGCCGTGACCGGCCAACCACAACAGCAATCCGGCAAGATCGGCGTCCTCCTCGTCAACCTCGGCACCCCTGACGGCACCGACTACACATCGATGCGGCGCTATCTGCGTGAATTCCTGACCGACCGGCGGGTGATCGAATGGTCGCGTTGGAAATGGTATCCGATCCTCTTCGGCATCGTCCTCAACACCCGGCCGCAGAAGGTCGGCAAGGCCTATGAGACGATCTGGAACAAGGAAAGGAATGAGAGCTTCCTGCGCACCTATACCCGCAACCAATCGGAGCTTATGGCGGCGCGGCTAGCGGACCTGCCTGATGTCATCGTCGACTGGGCGATGCGCTACGGCACGCCATCGATTGGTGAGCGCATTCAGGCGCTGCAGGATCGCGGCTGCGACCGCATCGTACTCTTCCCTCTCTATCCGCAATATGCGGCGGCAACCACCGCCACGGTCAACGACAAGGCTTTCGAGAAACTGGTGAAGATGCGCTGGCAGCCGGCCCTGCGCACCGTGCCGGACTATCATACCGACCCGACCTATATCGAAGCGCTTGCCGCTTCCGTCACCCGGCATCTTGCGACGCTCGACTGGCAGCCGGAAAAGGTACTGGCCTCCTTCCATGGCATTCCGCTGTCCTACTCACAGAAGGGCGACCCCTACTACGGCCAATGCATCGAAACCGGCCGCCTGCTGCGCGAAAAGCTCGGACTTACGGAGGATCAGTTCATGGTCACGTTCCAGTCCCGTTTCGGTCCGGAGGAATGGCTGCAGCCCTATACCGACAAGACGGTGGAAGAGCTTGCCAAAAGCGGCACCAAGCGTATCGCCGTTCTCAATCCGGGCTTCGTCTCCGACTGCCTGGAGACGCTGGAGGAAATCGCCGAGCAGGCAGCCGAATCCTTCCATCATAATGGCGGCGAGAAATTCACCCATATTCCCTGTCTCAACGACAGCGAAGACGGCATGAAAGTGCTCGAAAAGGTCGTGCGGCGGGAGCTGCTGGGCTGGGCGTGAGAGGCCCGCCGGCGGCGGACGTCTAGAGCAATTCCAGGAAAAGTGCGCAGCGGTTTTCCGTCCGGAATGCGTAGAAAAACAAGAAGATAGGGCGTTTTCGCGATTCGAAGAAAAGCGGAAATGCTCTATTGCAGCTGCGGCTTCTTGAGGAAGCTGCCGCGATCGGCCGACTTGACACGCAGCCAGGCTTCGCGGCCATCGCGCAGCACCCGCATGGGGATCTCGGCGCCGGCCGGCCCGCTCTCCCATACCTTGCGGTAGAAGTCCGCGAGACCGTCCACTTCTCCGTCGCGGATCTCCGAAATGACGTCGCCACGGCGCAATCCCGCCTTGGCCGCCGGACCGCCCTCGGTGACGCTCATGACAACGACTTCGCCATTGCTTTCGGCCGAGAAGGCCCCAAGCCAGGGCCGTGGCGGCTTGCTGACCCGCCCGCGCTTGATGAGATCGTCCAGGATCGGCAATAGCAGGTTGATCGGCACGATCATGTTGATGTCGGCGCTATCGCCGTTCTCGGTTGCCATCTGCAAATGCAGCGAGCCGACGCCGAGAAGCTTGCCATCTTCGTCGAGGAGAGCCGCGCCGCCCCATGAGGGATGCGCCGGCGCAACGAAGATCGCCTCATCGACCAGATATTCCCAATAACCGGCAAACTCCTGCTTGGCGACGATCTTCGCCTCGACGAATTGACCGATCCCGTCGGCAACGACGACCGCATCGCCGATCTCGGCCTTGTCCGCGTCGCCGAATTCCAGGGCGGGCACGTCGAGTGGACCGAGCGCCTGCACCAGACCGAACCCGGTTTCCTGATCGTAAGCCAAGGCATGGCCAGGCACGACGCGGCCGCTATTGGTCGTCAACCAGACATTGTCGGCTTCGGTAATCAGGTAGCCGATGGTCAAGACGAGCCCGTTGCCCCGGATGACCACGCCGCTGCCTTCCCTGCGGGTGCCGAGCGTTGCCGCTGTGAAGGCATCTTCCGGAATTGAGGCGTGCACGGCCACGACCGACCGCAAGGTCCTATCGATATTCATAGCTCCACCCTGGTGATGCGCGATGACATGGCCCAAAAGGCTGCTTAGCAGCGGGGCCGGAATTCTTACAATAAAGTATGAAGATCAACCGCCGGAAGCAAGACCCGGTCGCGATTGATTGATTCGAACTTGCCAGCGCCTTCCCTTTCGACGCCCATTCCTCACTTGTCGAGAACATGTTAACCCACCACATCTGATTGAGCTGCCGCCTCGTATGCTCGACCGAGCGATCGAAGGCAGAACGGCAGCGATTGACGCGACGCGGTTTCGCTGCAGGCGGGGCGCGCCCATGGAGGAGTTTGATGGTAGTCGGTGGTTTCAGCATCGTCGTGATTGCCCTGATCGTCTTGGTCATCCTAGTGCTGTTCGCAGGGATCAAGACCGTGCCGCAGGGCTATCGATACACGGTCCAGCGCTTCGGTCGCTACATCCGCACATTGGAGCCGGGGCTCAACCTGATCGTGCCCTTCATCGAAACGGTCGGCGCGCGCATGAACGTGATGGAACAGGTGCTGGCCGTGCCGACACAGGAAGTCATCACCAAGGACAATGCCAGCATCGCGGCCGATGCGGTCGCCTTCTTTCAGGTGCTGAACGCGGCCCAGGCCGCCTATCAGATCACCAATCTCGAAAACGCGATCCTCAATCTCACCAAGACCAACATCCGCTCCGTCATGGGCTCCATGGACCTCGATGAATTGCTGTCGAACCGCGATATGATCAACGAGCGGCTGCTGCGCGTGGTTGACGAGGCGGCCGAACCCTGGGGCATCAAGATGACGCGCGTCGAGATCAAGGACATCCAGCCGCCGAAAGATCTTGTGGATGCCATGGCGCGGCAGATGAAGGCCGAGCGTGAAAAGCGCGCGCAGGTCCTGGAGGCAGAGGGCCTGCGCAACGCCCAGATCCTGCGCGCCGAGGGCGCCAAGCAGGCAGCCGTGCTGCAGGCGGAAGGCCAGCGCGAAGCCGCGTTCCGTAATGCCGAGGCGCGCGAGCGTCTTGCCGAGGCCGAAGCCAAGGCGACCCGCGTGGTGTCCGAGGCCATCGCCGAGGGCAATGTGCAGGCGATCAATTACTTCATTGCGCAAAAATACACCGAAGCCCTGACCGCGATCGGCTCCGCCGGCAATTCGAAAATCGTGCTGATGCCGATGGAGGCCAGCTCCCTCATCGGCTCGCTCGGCGGCATCGGCGCCATCGCCCGCGAAGTCTTCGGCGACAATGGCGGCGGCAACGGCGCTCCGCAACCTTCCCAGCCACGGTCGGGCACGGTTCGCACCACGCCGTCCGTCAATCCGCTGCCCTCTCGGGAGAGCTGAGATGTTCGACAATCTTGTCGTGGAACTCGGCCCCTGGAGCTGGTGGCTGTTCGGATTGGTGCTGCTCGCCGCCGAGCTGATCCTGCCGGGCTTCTTCCTGGTGTGGGTCGGCCTGGCCGGCATCATCGTCGGCGCCTTGTCACTGCTTTTCTGGGATAGCGCCTTCTGGGTCTGGCAGGTGCAGGGGCTCGTCTTCGCGGCCACGGCCGTGATCGTCACCCTGATTGGGCGCCGCTATCTCTACAATAACAACCAGGTTACGGATGAGCCGTTCCTGAACCAGCGCGGCGCCAGCCTGGTCGGGCGCACGGCAACCCTCGAGCAACCGATCGCCGAAGGCCGGGGGCGCATTCGCCTGAACGATACCTACTGGACGGTCAGCGGGCCGGACTTGCCTGTCGGCACGCGCGTCAAGGTCATCGCCAGCAACGGCCGTGAGCTTACGGTCGAACCCGTCTGATCAGACAACGCCGATCCGCAGCAGGTCGTGGAAGTGCACGAGACCGATCGGACGCCGCTCATTGTCGACGACAATCAGCGCCGAGATATTGTGGCGATTGAGCACGGCCATGGCGCTCGTCGCCAGCGTCGTCTCCTTCACCGTCTTCGGATTGCGGGTCATCACCTCATCCACGAGCTTCTCGGCAAGGCTGGTGCCGAGATTGCGGGCGATGTCGCCATCGGTGACGATGCCGCAGAGGCAACCGTCGTCGTCGATCACGCCGACACAGCCGAAGCGCATTCGCGAGAGCCTCATCGCCGCTTCCGGCATGCCGGTGCCGAGCTTGACCAGGGGCACACGATCGCCCTTGTGCATGATATCGGCGACGTGCGAGAGGCTGGCGCCCAGCTTGCCGCCCGGATGGAAGGTACGGAAATCCTCAGCTGTAAAGCCCCTCGCCTCCAGCAGCGCCACGGTCAGCGCATCGCCGATGGCAAGCTGGAGCAGCGTCGATGTCGTCGGCGCCAGCCCGTGCGGGCAGGCCTCCTGCTCCTTCGGCAGCAGCAGAACCACGTCCGACTCGCGTGCAAGGGTGGAAGTCTCGCCGGCGGTGATGGCGATCATCGGGATCGAGAAGCGGCGGGAATAGCTGATAATGCCGCGCAACTCGGCGCTCTCGCCGCCCCAGGATATCGCGATGATGACGTCGTCCTGCGTGATCATGCCGAGATCGCCGTGATTGGCTTCGACCGGATGCACGAAGAAAGCCGGGGTCCCCGTGGAGGCCAGACTGGCGGCAAGCTTGTTGCCGATATGGCCGCTCTTGCCGACGCCGGTGATGACGACGCGGCCGCTGATGTCGCCGATGATCTCCACCGCGCGGCTGAAAGGCTCGGCCAGACCGTTGGTCAGAGCGCGTTCCAGCGCCTCCATGCCCCGCCTCTCGGTCTCGATCGTCCGCATGGCGGATTCGATCGCACCGTTCTCGATGAGTCTCACAGCTCTCTTATTCATGAGGGAGGCCTAACGCTTTTCTCCAAATCTGTCCACAAAAGATCGACTTATGGCCCAACGCCGGCCTGCTGTGCCATGTCGACAATATTGCTGATCCGCATCCGTAGGCAGTCCTTTGGCAACCAAGCGTTAACCACGCGGCTTTACACTTGGGTAAGAACTTTAAGACATTTCCAGCAGGGCCAGACATAAACAAAATGAACATCGGCAAGGACAAGGCGGGTCACGGTGCCCTCCGGCTGACGGCGTGGGCGACCTCCGCCGTGCTCGGCTGGGGCATCGCATTCGCCGCGCCGATGTCGGTCAACGCGCAATCGCTCTCGCCCGGCCAGGACCTCGGCGACACCTTACCTGCGTCGGCATCGGCATACCCGGCCGATCCGACGGCAATCTCGTCGGGCGGTACGCAAGCGGCCCCACCGACGAACCGGGCGTCCACGAGCGCGTCGAATAGCGACATGCCGCCGAACATGCGCCTTCGCCTCGACAGCGTCGATCCCACGACCACCGGCTCCACGCTCGATAACGACCTGCGCCGCGTCAACCTGGCGGAACCGACCGTCGACGGACTGAAGGCGCGCCAGCATCCGGATCGCGCGGATGTCCAGGGCATACCGCTCGGCACCTTCACCCTGCGTCCTTCCGTCAACCAGTCGATCAATATCGAGCGGGATCGCACCGGCTCCACCGAGGACAACCGCACCTTCCTGCAGACGGATCTGCGCAGCACCTTGACCTCGGATTGGGACCGGCATGCCCTGACCGTTACCGGCGAAGGCGTCTGGCAAAAGAACCTCAGCGGCAAGAGCGAAGAAAAGCCGACCATCAATCTCAACGCCGACCTGCGGCTCGATCTTCCCGCCGATACCACCGCGCATATCACCGCCGGCTATCAGTTCTACCGCGAGGACACGAGCGACCCGAATGCGATCGCCGGCGCCTCGAAGCAATCGGCCGTCAACCAGTTCACAACCGGGCTTTCGCTGGAACGCGACTTCGGCCTGCTGCGCGGTACGACCGCACTGGCGCTGACGCGCACGGTCTATTCCGATGCCGTGCTTTCCGACGGAACCAAGGTCACGCTCAGCGACCGTGACCAGACGGCCGGCACCTGGCGCGGACGTATCGGCTATGAGCTTTCGCCGGCCATCATTCCCTTCGTGGAAGTCAATCTCGGCCGAGCCTTCTACGATCAGGCGCGCGACAGCAACGGCTATGCCCGCTCGAACCAGAGCTATGGCGGCAAGGGCGGCGTTGAATTCGACCTTGGCGAAAAGTTCAAGGGCGAGCTCGGCTTCGGCTATCAGCACACGCAATTCGACGATTCGCGCCTGGCCTCGGTTGACTCACCGACGATCGACGGCAATCTCGCCTGGTCGCCGCAGCGCGGTACGGATATCAGCGTCGGCCTTTCGACCACGGTCCAGCCCTCCACCACGGCTGGCCTCAGCGGCTATACCGCCTACCAGCTCACGAGCACCGTAAGCCATCAGCTGCGCGACGATCTGACCGCCAAAGTGACGGGCGGAACGATCTGGCGCGACTATCCTTCCAACGGTGGCGCCTCCGACGAAACCGAATACGACACGGCTTTCGGCCTGACCTGGGGGATCAACCGCTACCTCGATCTGACCAGCAATATCGGCTATCAGCTGACCACCAGAAAGGCCGGCGACGATACGCACCAGCTGCAGGCCGGCGTCGGCCTGACGGTGAAGCGTTGATCTAAAGCATCCGTGACGTTTTGTCAGCGCAAACGAAATGAGGCCCGGCATGACCGGGCCTCGATGCTTTGCCTGTGAAGATTACAAGCGCTTATTTCAGGGCTGCGATCAGCGCCTTCAGCTCGTTTTCGATGGTCGGGCGGATGTCCGCGCGCGCCAGTGAGAAAGCGACGTTGGCGAGGATGAAGCCATCCTTTGCGCCACAGTCGAAGGTCTGGCCCTCAAAGTGATAGCCGGCGAAATCCTGCGTCTGCGCGAGCTTCAGCATGCCGTCGGTCAGCTGGATCTCGTTGCCAGCGCCGCGCTCCTGGCTTTCAAGGATACGGAAGATTTCCGGCTGCAGGATGTAACGGCCGTTGATGAAGAAGTTGGACGGAGCCGTACCCTTGGCCGGCTTTTCGACCATCTCGGTGATGCGGAAGCCATTGCCGATCGTCTCACCGACGCCGACGATCCCGTATTTATGGGTCTGGTCAGGCGCACATTCCTCGACGGCGATGACATTGCCGCCGCTATGCTCGTAAAGCTCGATCATGCCCCTCATGCAGCCCTTTTCGGCGCGCATGACCATGTCGGGCAGCAGCAGCGCGAAGGGCTCGTCGCCGACGATCTCGCGGGCACACCAGACGGCGTGGCCGAGGCCGAGCGGTTCCTGCTGGCGCGTGAAGCTCGCCGTACCCGCCTTCGGCAGCAGGCCGTTCAATAGCGACAGTTCGGCATTCTTGTTGCGCTGGCGCAGCGTATGCTCGAGCTCGAACTGGATATCGAAATAATCTTCGATGACGTGCTTGCTGCGGCCCGTCACGAACACGAAATGCTCGATGCCCGCTTCCATCGCCTCGTCGACGACGTATTGGATCACCGGCTTGTCCACGACAGTCAGCATTTCCTTCGGCACCGCCTTGGTCGCCGGCAGGAACCGCGTCCCTAGTCCGGCAACCGGAAATACTGCCTTACGCACCTTCTTATGCTGTCCCACTCATACCTCCTGGGCATTAAATCGCTGGCGCCAAGCCATTCGAAACGTCAGTAGATTAAATTTGCTACTGTTTTGCAAATAATGACTGGCCCTCACTTCCATGGTAAAGAATTTGTTGACTTCGTTCCTTTAGTGTCACGCTCGGGCGAATGCCATTTGCTTCGCCGCACCGAAATCCAACGATTGATGGACACGGCTGTAGATGACTGTAAACCGCAAAAACTCCCTTCGTGGTCTCGCTCTGGCGCTCGCGCTCGGCGCTTTTGCGGGATTCTTCCCCGTTAACGCCAACGCTGACCCTGGGTTCCAGAAATGGATCGCGGGCTTCTACGCCACCGCTGCAAAGAGCGGCATTACACAATCGACCTATCGCGATGCATTTGCCGGCGTGACGGACCCCGACCCCACGGTCCTCGAAAAAGCGCAGTATCAACCGGAGTTCAAGTCCCAGATCTGGGACTACCTCGACTCCCGTGTCAATCCCTATACCGTGGATATTGGCCGGAAGATGGCGGTCAAATATGCATCCACGCTGCGCGTGCTCGAGCAGCGCTTCGGCGTCGACAGAAACATCATGCTGGCGATCTGGTCGATGGAATCGAACTACGGCGCCGTGCTGGCCAAGAACGATCGGCTGCATTATGTGCCCCGCGCGCTTGCGACGCTCGCCTACGCCGATCCCAAGCGGGCCAATTATGCCAAGAAGCAGCTGGTCGCCGCACTGAAGATCCTGCAGAAGGGCGATATCTCGCGCAAGGAGCTGAACGGCTCCTGGGCCGGCGCCATGGGCCATACGCAATTCATCCCGACAAGCTACCTGCTCTATGCCGTGGATGCCGACGGCAGCGGCCATCCAGACATCTGGAACTCCATCCCGGACGCCTTGGCGACCACGGCCAACCTTCTTGCCAAGAACGGCTGGGATGCGGGGCGCACATGGGGCTATGAAGTCGTTGTACCATCGGGCGGCAGCGCCCAGGCAGGCAAGACCCATACCGTCGCACAATGGGCAGCCCTTGGCTTCGTCCGTCCGAACGGCAAGAGCTTCCGCATGACCTCCGACCGCGCCCAGCTGAAGATGCCGGGCGGCTTGGATGGCCCGGGCTTCCTGATGACCGGCAACTTCTTCACCGTCAAGCGCTACAACGCCTCCGACAGCTATGCACTGGCCGTCGGCTTGCTCGCTGACCAGATCGCCGGCTATGGCGGCATGCAGCAATCCTGGCCGCGCCCGAGCGGTGCACTCGACGTCAAGCAGAAATTCGAGCTGCAGACGCGCCTGAAGGAACTCGGCTATTACGACGGCGTCGTCGACGGCAATTTCGGATCGGGCTCCAAGGCTGCGATATCAGCCCTTCAGCAACGCATGGGCATGGATGCGGATGGCGAGCCCTCGATGGGCCTGCTGAAGGCATTGCGCAAGTAGGCCGCATAGAACGAATCCTGGGTCGCTGGACGGGAAAAATGTCCTCATGCGACCGCGGAGCGTGAGCGGAAAAGAAGCTATGATAAAACGACCTGCCCGCGCGACCATGACAACAGTAAGGATTGTCCTCACGGCATTTCTCGCGGCCGTCATCATGGTTGGCTGCCTGTCGAGCGTGGCCGAAGGGCAGGAACGGCCGCGCAGAAACCTGCTCGATATGCTGTTCGGCACCCGCGGACCCGACTATCCCGATCAATCCGCCGACCAGCCGCCACCACGGCGAAAGGCCCAGCCGCGCAAGCGGCCGAGCCCGCCACCCCGCCAGCCGGTCGTGCAGCCGGAAACGCCGCCAGCGACAGAAAAGCTCCCCGATGCCAAGACCATCCTCGTCGTCGGCGACTTCCTGGCGAGCGGCCTGGCAACCGGACTGGAGGAGGCTTTCTCCACCTCCCCCGGCATTGTCGTCCAGTCGCGTGGCAATGTCGCTTCCGGCCTCGTCCGGCAGGACTATTACAACTGGCCCCAGCAATTGCCCGGCATGATCGATCAGTTGAAGCCGGCCATGGTCGTCGTCATGATCGGCGCCAACGACCGCCAGCAGATGATCGGTGACGGGCTCAACGAGAAATACGGCACCGACCCGTGGTTCCTCGCCTATGAAGAGCGCGTGCAGCAATTTGCCAAGCTGGTGACGAGCCGTCATATTCCGCTGCTCTGGGTGGGGCTGCCTTCCTTCGGTTCGGACCAGTTGAGCGCCGGTGCGGTCAAGCTCAATCAGGTCTACCAAAGTCAGATGACCAGCGTCGGCGGCGAATTCATCGACATCTGGGACGGATTTACCGACCAGAACGGCGAGTTCATCGTCACCGGCTCCGATATGAACGGCCAGCAGGTTCGATTGAGGACGGCTGATGGCGTCAACCTGACGGCGGCCGGCAAGCGCAAGGTCGCCTTTTATGTCGAGAAGCCGGCGCGCCGGATATTGGGAGATCAGGCAAGCCCCGATATCACCCGCCTCGACACGGGCAATCCGCTGCCGGCACAGCAGGCCAACCTGCCCGCAACCGAGATGGAAAAAATAACCCGCACGCAGCCGATCAGCCTCTCCGACCCCGATCTCGACGGCGGCTCGCAGCTTCTGGGCGGCACGCCCGCTCCCGCCGTGACGACACCCTCGCCACGCGATCTGCTCGTCGACAAGGGTCGAATGGATCCGGCGCCGGCCGGCCGCGTGGACGACTACCGGCTGCCAGGATCGTCGGCGCGGTAGGTGCTGCGTCTGGCAGGCCGAGAAATCCTATAGGCGGGAACAGGACCAGCCGGTCAAAAACAAAGGAGGCCGGGTTCATCCCGAACCCGGCCTCCAATAACCTACGTGAAGACGGCGGCAAATCTTACTGCGGCAGAACCGTCGAGCCCATCAGTGCCTCGTCGATGGCGCGGGCGGCCTGGCGGCCCTCGCGGATGGCCCAGACTACCAGCGACTGGCCGCGGCGAACGTCGCCGGCCGTCCAGAACTTGTCGATCGAAGTCTTGTAGTCTTTGTCGTTGGCAACGACGTTGGTCGAACCGCGGCGATCCGTGTTCAGCGTCAGCTTGCCGTCGAGTTCCTTCAGCACGCTGTCGTTGAACGGGCCGCGGAAGCCGATGGCGATGAAGGCGAGATCGGCGCGGATGACGAATTCCGTGCCGGCGATCGGCTTGCGGCGCTCATCCACTTCGCAGCACTTCACGCCCGTCAGCATGCCGTCTTCGCCGATGAATTCTAGCGTCGCGACCTGGAATTCACGAACCGCACCTTCGGCCTGGGAGGACGACGTGCGCATCTTCGTCGCCCAGAACGGCCAGACGGCGAGCTTGTCTTCCTTTTCCGGCGGCTGCGGGCGGATGTCGAGCTGGGTCACCTTCACCGCACCCTGGCGAAATGCCGTGCCGACGCAGTCCGACGCCGTATCGCCGCCGCCGACGACGACGATATGCTTGCCGCCGGCAAGGATCGGATCGCCGGGCCAGCCGACGCTATCGATATTTTCGCGGCCGACGCGGCGGTTCTGCTGCACAAGATAGGGCATGGCATCATGGACGCCGGCAAGCTCGACGCCGGGAATGCCTGCCTCGCGCGGAGTTTCCGAGCCGCCGCAATAGAGAACGGCATCATGGTCCGCCAGAAGCTGCTCCACCTTGACATCGACGCCGACATTGACGCCGCAATGGAAGGTGACGCCCTCGCCCTTCATCTGCTCGACGCGGCGGTCGATGAAGTTCTTTTCCATCTTGAAGTCCGGGATGCCATAGCGCAGCAGGCCGCCGGCCTTGCTTTCGCGCTCGTAGAGATGAACCTCATGGCCGGCGCGGCCGAGCTGCTGGGCGGCCGCCATGCCGGCGGGGCCCGAGCCGATGATCGCGACCTTCTTGCCTGTATGCACGGTTGCCGGCTGCGGGCGGATGAAGCCGAGTTCATAGGCCTTGTCGGCAATCGCCTGCTCCACGGTCTTGATGGCGACCGGCGCATCTTCCAGGTTCAGCGTGCAGGCCTCCTCGCAGGGTGCGGGGCAGACCCGGCCGGTGAATTCCGGGAAGTTGTTGGTCGAATGCAGGTTGTGGATCGCCTGCTCCCAATTGTTATTGTAGACGAGGTCGTTCCAATCGGGGATCTGGTTGTGCACCGGGCAGCCGGTCGGGCCGTGGCAATAGGGAATGCCACAGTCCATGCAGCGGGCTGCCTGTTTCTGCACTTCCTGGTCCGACATGGGGATCGTGAATTCACGGAAATGCCGGATGCGATCCGACGCCGGCTGATACTTCGCCACCTGCCGGTCGATTTCCAAGAAGCCTGTTACCTTGCCCATGCTTTCGTTTCCTCACTCTAAAAGAGGAGCTTATGGCTCCCGTGCCTGAGGGTCATCCAAGTTTCCCTGTCCGGCACTTTAATTCAAATCCGATTCCGCTGTTCGACAGTCGCGATCGCCAGGGCGGCGATCGCAGTGCGAGGCGAAACCCTCGGCTGGCTTTTGAGCCGGGGCGGATTACTCCGCCGCCACGCTCATCCGGCTGCGCTCCATTTCCTCAAGGGCGCGGCGGTATTCGACCGGCATGACCTTGCGGAATTTCGGGCGGTAGTCGGCCCAGTGATCGAGGATATCCTTGGCCCGCGTCGAGCCCGTATAGTGGACGTGGTTCGAAATCAGCTGGTAGAGACGCTCTTCATCGTGGCGGGTCATGTCGTCGGAGACGTCGACGCGTCCCTTGTGCATGATGTCGCCGCCATGATGATGCAGCTTCTCCAAGAGCTCATCCTCTTCGGGAACCGGTTCCAGTTCGACCATGGCCATATTGCAGCGACGGGCGAAATCGCCCTTCTCGTCGAGCACATAGGCCACCCCGCCCGACATGCCGGCCGCGAAGTTGCGCCCGGTCTCGCCGAGCACGACGACGACACCGCCGGTCATGTATTCGCAGCCATGGTCGCCGACGCCTTCGACGACGGTGATCGCGCCGGAGTTTCTGACCGCAAAGCGCTCGCCCGCGACACCGCGGAAGTAGCACTCGCCTTCGGTTGCGCCGTAGAGCACGGTGTTGCCGACGATGATCGAGTTCTCTGCGACGATCTTCGAGTTCTCCGGCGGACGGATGATGATGCGGCCGCCCGAAAGGCCCTTGCCGACATAGTCGTTGCCGTCGCCGACGAGGTTGAAGGTCACGCCGCGCGCCAGGAACGCGCCGAAGGACTGACCGGCGGTGCCCTTCAGGGTGACGTTGATCGTATCGTCCTTCAGGCCGCGATGACCGTAGCGCTTGGCGACTGCGCCCGACAGCATGGCGCCGGCCGAGCGGTCGACGTTCTTGATATCGACCTCGAAGGCGACGGGCGTCTTGGAAGAAAGCGCCGGTTCCGCCTTCTCGATCATCTTACGGTCGAGAATGTCGTCGATCGGATGCTTCTGCACCGTCGTCCAGTAGGTCTCTTCCTTCGGCGCATCGACCTTGTGGAAGATGCGGCCGAAATCGAGGCCCCTGGCCTTCCAGTGGGCGAGCATATCGTCCTTTTCCAGAAGCTCGGAAGCGCCGATGATATCGTCCAGCTTGGCAACGCCAAGCGAAGCGAGGATCTCGCGCACTTCTTCGGCCACGAAGAAGAAGTAGTTGATGACATGCTCCGCCGTGCCCTTGAAGCGCTTGCGCAGGACCGGGTCCTGGGTGGCCACGCCAACCGGACAGGTGTTGAGATGGCACTTGCGCATCATGATGCAGCCGGCCGCGATCAGCGGCGCGGTGGCGAAACCGAATTCGTCGGCGCCCAGCAGCGCGCCGATAATGACGTCGCGGCCGGTCTTCAGACCGCCATCCACCTGCAGGGCAATGCGCGAACGCAGCCCGTTCAGCACCAGCGTCTGCTGCGTTTCGGCAAGGCCGATTTCCCAAGGCGAGCCGGCATGCTTCAGCGAGGTCAGCGGCGAAGCGCCGGTGCCGCCATCATAGCCGGAGACGGTGATATGATCGGCGCGCGCCTTGGCGACGCCGGCGGCAACCGTGCCGACGCCGACTTCCGAGACGAGCTTGACCGACACATCCGAGGTCGGGTTGACGTTCTTCAGGTCGAAGATCAGCTGCGCCAGATCCTCGATCGAATAGATGTCATGGTGCGGCGGCGGCGAGATCAGGCCGACACCCGGCGTCGAATGCCGGGTCTTGGCAACGGTCGCATCGACCTTGTGGCCGGGCAGCTGTCCGCCTTCGCCGGGCTTGGCGCCCTGTGCCACCTTGATCTGCAGCATATCGGCATTGACCAGATATTCGGTCGTCACGCCGAAGCGGCCGGAGGCGATCTGCTTGATGGCTGAGCGTTCCGGATTCGGCGAGCCGTCAAGGAGCGGCATGTAGCGGTCGGATTCCTCGCCGCCCTCGCCGGTGTTCGACTTGCCGCCGATGCGGTTCATGGCGATTGCCAGCGTCGTATGCGCCTCGCGGCTGATGGAGCCGAAGGACATGGCGCCGGTCGAGAAGCGCTTGACGATATCGGCGGCCGGCTCGACCTCGTCGACCGAGATCGGCTTGCGTCCGAGTGCCTCTGCACCCTTGATCTTGAACAGGCCGCGGATGGTGTTCATCCGGAGCGCCGACTCGTTGACCATTTCGGAGAATTCGCGGTAGCGGTCCTCGGCATTCCCTCGCACCGCATGCTGCAGGGCGGCCACGGCATCCGGCGTCCAGGCGTGGCTTTCGCCGCGCATGCGGTAGGCATATTCGCCACCGATATCGAGCGTGCTCGCCAGCAGCGGATCGCGGCCGAAGGCAGCCTTGTGACGGGATACGGTTTCCTCGGCGATCGTCTCCAGACCGATGCCCTCGATCATGGTCGCCGTGCCGAAGAAATACTGGTCGACCAGCTCCTGCTGCAGGCCGATCGCATCGAAGATCTGCGCGCCGCAATAGGACTGATAGGTCGAGATGCCCATCTTCGACATGACCTTGAGGATGCCTTTACCAACGGCCTTGATGTAGCGGTAGACGACTTCCGTCGCATCCACTTCCTTCGGGAATTCGCCGCGCTGGTGCATGTCGAGCAGCGTGTCGAAGGCGAGATAGGGGTTGATCGCTTCCGCGCCGTAGCCGGCCAGCAGGCAGAAATGATGCACTTCGCGCGGCTCGCCGGTCTCGACGACGATGCCGACGGAGGTGCGCAGGCCCTTGCGGATTAGGTGGTGATGCACGGCCGCGGTCGCCAGCAGCGCCGGGATCGCGATGCGGTCCGGACCGATCTGGCGGTCGGAGAGCACGATGATGTTGTAGCCGCCGCGAACGGCGGCTTCCGCCCGTTCGCAGAGACGATCGAGCATTTCGGGCATGCCTTCGGCGCCACGTTCGACATCATAGGTGAAGTCGAGCGTCTTGGTGTCGAAGCGGTCCTCGGTGTGGCCGATCGAGCGGATCTTTTCGAGATCGCCATTGGTCAGGATCGGCTGGCGAACTTCCAGGCGCTTGGCGTTTGCCATGCCGGTATGGTCGAGCAGGTTCGGGCGCGGGCCGATGAACGAGACGAGGCTCATGACGAGCTCCTCGCGGATCGGGTCGATCGGCGGGTTCGTCACCTGCGCGAAGTTCTGCTTGAAGTAAGTGTAGAGCAGCTTCGGCTTGTCGGACATGGCCGAGATCGGCGTATCCGTGCCCATGGAGCCGACGGCTTCCTGCCCCGTCGTCGCCATCGGCGACATCAGGAGCTTGGTGTCCTCGGTGGTGTAGCCGAAGGCCTGCTGGCGGTCGAGCAGCGACACGTCGCGGCGCAGCGCCCGCGGCTCCACCGGCTTCAGGTCTTCGAGGATCAGCTGCGTGCGCTTGAGCCAGCTCTGATAGGGATGCTTGGTGGCAAGCTCGGACTTCACCTCGTCATCGGAGATGATGCAGCCCTTTTCCATGTCGATCAGCAGCATCTTGCCCGGCTGCAGGCGCCACTTCTGAATGATCTTCTCTTCCTCGACCGGCAAAACGCCAGCCTCGGACGCCATGATGATGCGGTCGTCGTTGGTGACCAGATAGCGGGCCGGACGCAGGCCGTTACGGTCGAGCGTCGCGCCGATCTGCTTGCCGTCGGTGAAGGCAACAGCCGCCGGACCATCCCACGGCTCCATCAGGGCAGCGTGATATTCGTAAAACGCCTTGCGTTCGGCAGCCATCAGCTGGTTGCCGGCCCATGCCTCGGGGATGAGCATCATCATCGCATGCGCCATGGAATATCCACCGCGCACGAGTAATTCGAGCGCGTTGTCGAAACAGGCCGTGTCCGACTGCCCCTCATAGGAAATCGGCCAGAGCTTGGAGATATCCTCGCCGAACAGCGGCGAGGATACCGATGCCTGGCGCGCGGCCATCCAGTTGACGTTGCCGCGCAGCGTGTTGATTTCGCCGTTATGCGCGACCATGCGGTAGGGATGCGCGAGCTTCCACGACGGGAACGTGTTGGTCGAGAAACGCTGGTGCACCAAGGCAACCGCCGTCTCGAAACGCGGGTCGGACAGGTCCTTATAATAGGCGCCGACCTGGTAAGCCAGGAACATGCCCTTGTAGACGATGGTCGAGCTCGACAGCGACACGGGGTAGAAGCTGCTCTCCTCGCCCTCATATTCCGCATAGATACGGTTGGAGATCACCTTGCGCAGGGTGAAGAGGCGGCGCTCGAACTCCTCGTTCGTGCCGGCATCGCGGCCGGCACCGATGAAGACCTGCACATGGTGCGGCTCGGTGGCGGCGATATCGGGCGCCTTCGACAGTGAGGAATTATCGACAGGCACATCGCGGAAGCCAAGCAGCACCTGGCCTTCCTCGGCAACGACCTGCTTGATGGCGGTCTTGAAATGCTCGATCAGCGCCTCGTCGCGCGGCAGGAAGAAATGGCCGACGCCATACTCGCCCGCTTTCGGCAGGACGATACCCTGCAGGGCCATCTCCTCGCGGAAGAAACGGTCGGGGATCTGCACGAGAATGCCAGCGCCGTCGCCCATCAGCGGATCGGCGCCGACGGCACCGCGATGCGTCAGGTTCTCGAGAATGAACAGGCCGTCGCGCACGATCTGGTGCGACTTCTGGCCCTTCATGTGCGCGACAAAGCCAACGCCGCAAGCATCATGCTCGTTGCGCGGATCGTAGAGGCCCTGCTTCGGCGGGATGCCGACCGATGGCAAACGATCGGCGCGTTTCGACGTCTTGGCCGTAGCGGTAGCATTGGCTGCTGCGGCCTGGTCAAAACTCGTGGACGTCGTCCTGTTCGTCATCGTCTTCCCTCCGGTAAGGCCCGCGTCGCGGGCGCTCCTTCGTCCCGCGCGGTCCGTTTCCGGGGCCGACGCGCGACAGCGCTGTTGCATTGTGAAGATCCGGCCGCGAACCGCGACCCCCACGGGGGAGCCCGTCGTCAGCGTTCCGCGCCTTGCTATTCCACCGCCGCATTGCCGATCGCCTGAAAGGCTTGAAAAGGCATGCTCCGGATAACTATAGCTTGAAATCCCGACATCGTCAGGACCCTCCAGCACATCTTCGGCCTCGGCGGCCAAAATAGGACAGCAACACTGTCCTAATTCATCAGCTCTATGCCAGAAAGCGACCGCCTTCGCAAGAGCAAAACGGCAAAATTTCGTCAGCGAAAGACTGAAGATTGCCAATGCCGCATAAATCAAGCAATAAAGTTTCGCTGCGGCGCATCATTTTATTTATTGATTGCGTACATCAATTTCTGTGATGCATTCTTCAAGTTCATGCGCTTGATAGGTTCTTGCATTGGCGTAATGTCCCGCCGGGCCTATTTATCCCGCCTGCAATTCACTCCTTACAATTGGTGTACTCTAATGTTTTTTGCCTCTGATAACTGGGCCGGCGCCCATTCCAAGATCGCGGAACGTCTGCTTGCCGAGTCCGGCGGCTTTGCGACCGCATACGGCTTGAGCGATCTGGATCAGAAAGTAGAGGCAAAGTTTTCGGAGATCTTCGAGCGCGACGTCGCCGTCTTCTTCGTTGCGACCGGCTCCGCCGCCAATTCATTGTCGCTCGCCAGCGTCCAGAAGCCAGGCGGCATCACCTTCTGCCACAGCGAGGCGCATGTTTCCGAGGACGAATGCGGTTCGCCGGACTTCTTCAGCAGCGCGCGTCTGGCAACGGTCAAGGGTGGGTCCGGCAAGATCGACCCTGAAGCGCTGGCCGCGAAAATTGCCCGCTTCCCGCAGGATGCCATCCATCACGGCCGCGCCGCCGCCGTGACGATCACCCAGGCAACCGAGATCGGCACTGTCTATTCGCTCGACGAGATCGATGCCATCGCCGCCGTCGCCAAGGCGGACGGCCTGCCGCTGCATATGGACGGCGCGCGCTTCGCCAACGCCCTGGTCGCGCTCGGCACCAGCCCTGCCGAGATGACCTGGAAGCGCGGCGTCGACATCCTTTCCTTCGGCGGCACCAAGAACGGCTGCTGGTGCGCCGAGGCGATCGTCTTCTTCGATCCCGAGAAGGCAAAGGAAATGCACTTCATCCGCAAGCGCGCCGCCCAGCTTTTCTCGAAATCCCGCTTCATCGCCGCCCAGTTCGACGGTTATTTCCAGGACGGCCTCTGGCTCGATCTGGCCCGCCATTCCAATGGCATGGCCGATCGCCTGCGCGCCGGCATCGAAAATGCGCGAGGCGCCCGCCTCGCCTGGCCGACGGCGTCGAACGAGATTTTCGCGATCATACCGAAATCCTCTGCCAAGACAGCCGAGGACAAGGGGGCGAAGTTCTACGAATGGCCGATCCCGGAATCGCAACCGGATCTGGTCGGCAATGATGAAACCCTGATCCGTCTCGTGACGAGCTTCGCCACGACCGAGGCCGATGTGGCGAACTTTCTCGCCTGCCTGGCCTGACCGCATAAAAAAGAGCGCCGGAGCCGGCTTCGAGCCGGACGGCGCCAAAAATGGCGACAACGAGGGTTAGTTTTGTTTCCGATAGGCGAATATTGCAAAGTTCGATAAATCATCGCGATCGGACGCGGGCTTATGATGAATGATCATCGTCATTGCCGCGACGCAGACTACAAGTCCGGAAATGAAGATGGCATCATATGTCATCGGGACGGATATCCTCCCGCAGTTCACCCATCGCCACCTAAGATAGCAGCGGAAGCTGACTTTGAACTGAAACCCACGCGCCGTAAGTCACGGCGCGAGAAAGAAAACGACAGCCGGCAAAGGAGATGCCGGAAAATTCCCAGCGCTATCCGCATGATCCGCATTGCTTTTATCGTGAGGTCGCGATTGGCATCACACTCAGTTCGATTTTGGCCCCCGGACCTTTGTCAGAATGTCTTCCGACAGGGCGTTGATCAGCAGTTGATTGGCGCCCTTGCGCGGCACCAGCACGAATTCGACATCCTCCAGCGCCGGCAGCCAGCCCGGCGTAATCTCGCTCAAGCCGGCAGGCGCCATGCTCTGCGGCTGGACGAGAACGCCCATGCCAGCGCGGGCAGCCGCCGTCAGCCCGCTGAGGCTGCCGCAGGTGCAGACGATTCGCCACGGCACCTGCTGCCGGCGTAACGCCTCCAGCGCCGCCGCACGAGTAACGCTGGGCGCGGGAAAGGCAATCAACGGCAAAGGTGCCGCAAGCCTGCGAATGCGCTCCGGATCGCGCGCCAGCCAGACCAGCGGCTCGCGATAGACGAGCTTGCCCCTTGCATCGCCGAGCCGGCGCTTGGCAAGCACCAGATCGAGATCGCCATTGTCCTGCATTTCATAGAGCGTGCCGCTGAGCGCGACCGTCAGCTCGAGATCGACGGACGGATGCGAGCGGACGAATTCCTCCAGCACGTCGGGAAGCTGGCTGGTGACGAAATCCTCGGAAACGCCGAGCCGAAGATTGCCGCGCAGGCTGTTGCCGGCAAAAAGTTGCCGCACCTCCCCTTCGATCGACAGCATCTGGCGTGCATGCCCGAGCAAGGCCTCGCCGTCGCCGGTCAGGATGACCCGATGCGTGTCGCGCGCCAGCAACTTGCGGCCGAGCTCCGTCTCCAGCCGCTGTATATGCTGGCTGACGGTCGATTGTCCGAGGCCGAGCCGTTCCGCCGCCAGCGTGAAGCTGCCCATCTGCTCGACGGCGACGAAGCTGCGCAACTGGGTAAGGTCTAGCATCGCGCTTATCCTATATTACGATAACTGTTATTCCTTGCATCGTGGATCAGGATAGGTCTATCTGCAAGGAATAATCTTCAAGACTTATAACTGCGATTGGGGTAGGCACGATGCGCCGCTTTCTTCCTGACACCTTCACCATGCTGCTGGTGCTCACTGTTCTGACGGCGTCCTTCTTTCCGGTGCAGGGTGCAAGCGCTCACTATTTCGGCATCGCCACCAACTTCGCCATCGGGCTGCTGTTCTTCCTGCATGGCGCGCGCCTGTCGCGCGATGTCGTCATCGCTGGCATGCTGCACTGGCGGCTGCATCTCGTCATTCTGCTGACGACCTTCGGCATCTTCCCTCTGCTGGTGCTGGCCATGGGCCATATCGTCCCGAACAGCATCCTGCCCGTGTCGCTCTATACCGGCATGCTGTTCCTGAGCGTGCTGCCCTCGACGGTGCAATCCTCCATCGCCTTCACCTCCATCGCCGGCGGCAACGTGCCCGCCGCGATTTGCGCCGCCTCCGCCTCCAACATTTTCGGCATGTTTCTGACGCCGCTGCTCGTCGGCATCCTGTTTTCGGTCGGCGGCCAGGGCGGCTTTTCCTGGGATGTCCTGTGGCAGATCATGCTGCAGCTGCTCGCTCCCTTCATCGCCGGCCAGTTGCTGCAGCCTTGGATCGGCGGCTGGATCCGCTCGAAGAAGAAGATCCTGATGCCGGTCGATCGCGGCTCGATCCTCATGGTCGTCTATTCCGCCTTCAGCGAGGCCGTGGTCGAGGGGCTGTGGCACACGTTTTCGGTGATCGACATCGCCACCGTCATCGTCGCCAACATGGTGCTGCTCGCGATGGTGATCTGCATCACCATGTTCGGCAGCCGCGCCCTTGGCTTCTCGAAGGTTGACGAGATCACCATCACCTTCTGCGGCTCGAAGAAGTCGCTGGCAAGCGGCGTGCCGATGGCCAACGTCATCTTCGCCGGCCAGGGCATCGGCGCCATCGTGCTGCCGCTCATGCTGTTCCATCAGATCCAGCTGATGACCTGCGCCGTGCTTGCCCAGAAATATGCCGACGCGGCCAAGCGACGCGAGGCTGCGAAGGCACAGGCAGACGCAAAATCAGGCGAAGCCACCAACGCGGCCTGAGCCCTTCGACATCACGACAAAGCAAAAGCGGCGCCCCGATAGAGCGCCGCTTCTTTTGATCTTGGGAGGATCAAAGGCTTGAGGGTCGAAGACCGCCAGCCTGCATTAGTTGATATGTGCCTCGATGGCCTTGGCGGTTTCCACGGTCTCGGCCGCGATGGAGATGCGGCGGGGCTTCATGGCTTCCGGAATGTTGCGCAGCAGATCGATGTGCAGCAGACCATTCTTCAGCGAAGCAGCCTGGACCTCGACATGATCGGCGAGCTGGAAACGACGCTCGAAGGCGCGCTTGGCAATACCGCGATAGAGATATTCGCCGGCCTCGGTCGGCTCTTCGCTCTTTTCGCCCTTGACGTGAAGGACGTGGGCGTGAGCCTCGATGCTCAGTTCCTTTTCATCGAAACCTGCAACGGCCATAGTGATGCGATAGGTGTTTTCACCGGTGCGCTCGATGTTGTAGGGCGGATAGGTCTGGGCCTGTTCCGGCTGGGCAAGGCTGTCGAGCATGGTGAACAGACGATCGAAACCGACGGTGGAACGATAAAGGGGAGAGAAGTCTACGTGACGCATGGAGTCCTCCTGTGAGCGACAATTGCGATTTCAAGCTTTGCCCCACGGCCCCACTCCTGGCGGCCTCGGGACGGTTCTGCGAGCCCGTTTGGCACCCGCAGGATGGAGATGGGGATCGCGTTTCCGGAGTTCAAGGCCCCTGCGCGCTTCGGTAAAATCCCAAGGAAAAACACTGCGTGAACCACAGATGAACGCATGGTTCGGAACCCGTTCAGGCTGGCCGGCCTACCAATCGACCATCGGAACACCATCGTCCGATGACTGAAGTGTATCGTCCCTTCTTCTTCAGTCCTTGCTCGGCCGGCGAAGCGGATCTCTCTATCTCCGCAAGCCGGCCTTTTTTCTTTTGGGCGCCCAAGCAATTCCAGGAAAAGTGTGAAGCGGTTTTCCGTCCGGAATTGCGTCAAAGCACACAGCTACCGCAGCAATTTCAGCGAACCGGTGAGCGACTTCACCCATTTCGAAGGCCCCGCCAGCCCCAGGCCGTCGATCGTTTCACCAGCGAGATCGCGATCGGGAAACGTCGCCTCATATTCCCTGTAATCATGCAGCGAGCGGGCGAAACCGGGAAAGGGAACGACCGCGCGGTCGTCTTCCACCGGCAAGGTCTTCAGCAACAGAGATCGTATGGTCTCGGCATCCGCCTGCAGTATCGGAACGGGCATGTTCGAGCTGATGTCGATGGTCCTCCCTTCCCTATCGGTCAATTGACGCGCCGCAAGTGCGGGAAATTTCGCACTCAGCCCGATCGCGATGGCGCCGGTGGTGTTGGCGATCAGGCCGAGCGGCAATGCCGGATTGATGACGATGGCAAGACGAATATCGGGAAGCATGGAGACCTGCTGCTGTTGAGATTATGTGCGCACAGGATATCTCCGAGATCCGGGATATTCTTACCTTTCATTGCCACTATGAATATAATTATGGTAGAGTCTACCAAATTCAACTGAGACTTAGGTAGGATATGCCTGATACCCTTGAACCCATCGATCTGCGCATCCTCGGCGCGCTCCAGAAGGACGGACGCCTGACCAACCAGGCGCTTTCCTCCGAAGTCGGGCTCTCGACATCACCATGCTGGCGGCGCGTGCGCCAGCTCGAGGAAACAGGCGTGATCCAGGGCTATTCGGCCACGCTTGACCGACGCCGGATCGGGCTCGGCGTTCTCGCCTTCATCAGGGTGAAGATCGACAGCCACAGCGAGGCCGAAGCCGAGGAGTTCTCGCGCGACGTCCTGAAGCTCAGCGAAGTCGTAGCCTGCTACAGCATCGCCGGCGACGCGGATTTCCTGCTGCAAGTGGTCGCGACCGATCTCGACAGCTATGCGGATTTCGCCATGGCCGTCGTTCGCCGATTGCCGCGCATCAAGGAAATGCAGACGACCTTCGTGCTCAAGGAAATCAAACCTTTCAAGGGCCTTCCGCTTGAGGTCGGGCAGCGATAACACACAACGCCTGGCTGTCGCGCATATCCTGCGAGCCCTTTACGTTTGGATAGAAGCCATCCTATTCTAGGTCATCCTATTCTAAGTAAGTGGCAGCCCACCCCGGGGTATTGAATGTCGGCGCTCCCTTTTTCGAAGATCTCCGCATCGCTGAACGCGGTGCTCGCTGCAATCGGTCTGTTGACCGTGGCGGCACTCACGACGCCTGATATAACCGGACTGACCAGGCTCATCCTGCACGTTCTGCTCGCCGGCATCTGGGCTGCCTACGGTCTGCAACTGATCGAGACGCTGATCATGCAGCGGACGAGAGGCGTTCGCGGCAGGGCGCTGGAAATCACCATCGACGTGCTTGCCGTATTAGTCCCCGTGGCCGCATTCTTTTTCGTCCGGGGGCGTGACCAAGGCCTCTATTGCGCCATATGGCTCTTGAAGCCGCTGCGCGGCTCGACCTTCTTCCGGCTGCTGGGCAGGGTCCTGACCAAGGAAGCGCGCAACCTGATCGGCGTCACCTCGATCTTCGGCATCGTCCTGTTCGGCGCGGCACTCGCAGCTTATATCATCGAGCGCGACGTCCAGCCGGACAAGTTCGGCAGCATCCCGCTGGCAATGTGGTGGGCGGTGGTCACGCTGTCGACCACGGGCTATGGCGACGAAATTCCGCAAAGTTTCGCCGGCCGCGTCCTTGCCGGGCTGGTCATGATGAGCGGAATCGGCATCTTTGCGCTCTGGGCCGGCATCCTCGCCACCGGTTTCTACGAAGAAGTTCGTCGCCAGGACTTCGTGCGCAATTGGCAGCTGGTTGCGGCGGTGCCGTTGTTCCAGAAGCTGGGCTCGGCCGCGCTCATCGAGATCGTGCGGGCGCTGAGACCCCGTGTCGTACCGGCCGGCGGTATGATCTGCCGCAAGGGCGAGACCGGCGACCAGATGTTCTTCATCGTCGAGGGCCGCGTCAGCGTCGCCACACCGAACCCCGTGGAGCTCGGCTCCGGCAGCTTCTTCGGCGAGATGGCGCTGATCAGCGGCGAGCCCCGCTCGGCGACCGTCAGCGCCGCAACTGAAGTCTCCCTGCTGTCGCTCTATTCGTCGGATTTCCAGATGCTGTCGAGCAGCAGCCCGGAGATCGCCGACATCATCCGCAAAACAGCGCTCGAACGCCGCGGTGCGACGCCGAAGACCTGATGCGGACGACCTTCGCGCGGAAGGAGATCAAGCCTTTCAAGAGCTTTCCTCTCGATATCGGGCAACGATAGGCAGGTGGAGGACGGCTGTCGCGTCGCCCCGTGCGCACCATTCGGAGAAAAACCATAAACCTGTTGCAATTCGCTCCACCTGCGCTATCCCCTTGAGATGAGCCATTTGTCAGCGAGGCGCGACATCGCCATGGATTCGATTCTCTATTCCACGGCAGATAATCCGGTTCCGGAGAACCGCACCGAGGGGTTTTTCGAGAGCTTCGACGGGCGCAAGCTGCGCTACGCCATCTTCCGCTGCGAGCAGCCGGTTGCCAGGGGGACCGTGGTTCTGCTGCAGGGCCGCAACGAATTCATCGAGAAATATTTCGAGACGATCCGCAACCTCACCGCCAAGGGCCTATGGGTCGCGACTTTCGATCTTCGCGGCCAGGGTGGATCGGAACGGCTGCTGAAGGATCCCTTGCGCGGCCATATCCGACACTTTTCCGACTATGAGTGCGACCTCACGGCCTTCCTCGACAAGATCGTCCTGCCGGATACGCGCCTGCCCTTCTTTCTGCTAGCCCATTCGACGGGCGCGCTGATCGCGCTCTCGGCGGCACCGGGGCTTGCAACCCGCATCGACCGCATGGTGCTATCGGCCCCGTTCATCGGCCTGACCGGTCACGGCGTCTCGCCGGCCTTCATCCGCTTTCTTTCCGGCACAGTCAGCGGCATCGGCCTTGGCCGGATGCAATTCAGCAAGAAATTCAAGGAAAGACCCTTCGCCGACAATCCGTTGACGACGGACGAGCAGC
Organism: Rhizobium sp. CCGE531; assembly: GCF_003627795.1. NCBI lineage: Bacteria > Pseudomonadati > Pseudomonadota > Alphaproteobacteria > Hyphomicrobiales > Rhizobiaceae > Rhizobium > Rhizobium sp. CCGE531. Next base: position 3,218,117 of record NZ_CP032684.1, read on the forward strand.
GCTATCGGCGCAACATCGGCATCGGCGCCACCTATCCGCAGCTTTGCCTGGGTCCGCCGACGGCGCGCTGGCTGTCGCAAGCCTTGCGGGCGATCGAACGGGTCAACAGGCCCGAACACCTGTTCTCGATTCACGTCCCCACTGTCCTGCTCGCGCCGACACGGGACGGCGTGGTGCCCTATGCCGATCAAGAACGGCTGTCGCGTTATTTCCGCGCCGCCCAGCTCGTGCCCATTCATGGCGCCAAGCATGAGATCCTGCAGGAGCGCGATGTCTACCGAAATCAGGCGCTCGCCGCGATCAACGCCTTCATTCCCGGCAGCGATGCCGAAACCAACGCCTACGAGATAGAAGCGGAAGCCTGACGCCAAGTGATTTGGCGTTTCATCGAATCGCCAAATCACTCCATTCGTTTGTTTCCGCAATTCCGGACGGAAAACCACTACGCACTTTTCCTGGATTTGCTCTATCGCGACAGGACAGCCAAAGCCTGTTCATAAACGGTGCGGCTGCCGGCAGCGATGATCGTTCCGCCCATCTCCGGCCGGCCGCCATCCCAGGTGGTCATGATGCCGCCGGCCTGCTCGACGACGGGAATGATACCGCCGACATCATAGGGCTTCAGCGAATTCTCGATGACGAGATCGATATGGCCCGCGGCAAGCAGCGCATAGGCATAGCAATCCGTGCCATAACGGAAAAGCCGGACCTGGCTTTCGATCTCGCGATATTTGGCAAGCTCCTCGCCGACGAAGAGATGCGGCGACGTGGTGAAGAGGATTGCATTCGAAAGACTACCGCAATCGCGGACCTGCAGTCGCTTTTCACCATCCGGCCCCGAATAGGTGGAGCCATTGCCGTCGGCAAAATAGCGCTCGCCCGTAAAAGGCTGGTCGATCAGCCCCATGATGGCGCGGCCGTTCTTCTGCAGGCCGATCAGCGTTCCCCAGACCGGAACGCCCGAGATGAAGGCGCGGGTGCCGTCGATCGGGTCGATCACCCAGACATGCTCGCGGTCGAGTCCGACGCTACCGTGCTCCTCGCCCAGAATGCCGTGATCGGGAAACTCGGCCTCGATCAACGCGCGAATCGCCTCTTCGGCGGCGCGGTCCCCTTCCGTCACCGGATCGAAGCCGCTGGCTTCCTTGTTGACCACATCGATGCCGGCGCGAAAGCGCGGCAGGGTTTCGGCCTTGGCCGCCTCGGCCAGACGATAGAAGAACGAGCGATCGGGAAGCATGGTCAATCCGCGTAAGTGACAGGATGGGCGATGTCATATCCCATATAGGCCGTGAAGCAAACCGGATGATGACGCGGCGGGCGGCATGCCTGCCGATCAGGCAGAATTTCCAAATCTGCCTAAATATTTTGCAGTGCAATAAAGTGCTTGACATTTGTGCAATGCGGTATCAATATCCGGCTACAGTCTTCTGACTGTAAATACCCTCCTTGGGTGTTTCCTCCCTAGACTTAGCCGCGCCACAAGCGCGGTTCTTTTTTGGAGGAAAGCCTTTTTTTATTTCATGGGATGCGACAAGCACGAGGTGATCTCGCCCTTGGCGGGCGAGAAAGCAATTTCACTGGTTTAGGAATTGCGCTACCGAGTGTGCTACGTATTCAAAAGCCTGGCGCAATTTCTAAGCCATTGAAATTGCCAGAGCGGGGGTCCGTTTCTTGCTCGCCCTATTCGGAGACTGCGTGCGCCACGCCTACCCCCTCTCTTGCAAAATCTAGCACTTAGCTAAAGCTAAATGCTGATTTTGCTTTCTCGCCCGCAAGGGGCGAGATAGTCCCTATTCGGCAGCCAGCGCCGGATCGCCCGTATAGGATTCCACATGCTCGGCCATGCGCTTCATGAAAAGCGTAATGGCGGTGGCGACCTCGTTGAAATCCGGACGCTTCTCCAGCGTCGTCTCGTCGACATAGAGCGAGCGGTTGACCTCGATCTGCAGGGCATGCAGCCCGCGGGAGGGACGGCCGTAATGCTCGGTGATGAAGCCGCCGGCATAGGGCTTGTTGCGCACCGCGTTGAAGCCGAGCTCCTCGAGGATCTGCATGGCGGCACGCGAAAGCTCCGCCGAAGCGCTCGTTCCATAACGGTCGCCGAGGATGAAATCGGGCCGCATATTGCTGCCGGCGATCCGGATATTGCCGGGCATGGAATGGCAATCGACCAGCACGCCGAAGCCGAATTTGACATGGGTGCGCGCAATCAGCCGCCGAAGCGTCGCATGATATGGCTTGTAGATCGTGTCGATGCGCATCAGCGCATCCTCGACCGGCACGCGCCGCGCATAGATTTCCATGTTTTCGGCGACGATTCGCGGGATAGTGCCGAGCCCGCCGGCGACCCGCAGCGAATTGATGTTCGCGTAGGGCGGCAAGGCGCCGTCGAACATGCGCGGGTCGAGCTCATAGGGCTCGCGATTGACATCGATGTAGGCGCGCGGAAAATTGGCCAGCAGCAGCGGCGCGCCGAGGGAGCCCGCCGCCGAAAAAAGCTCGTCGACGTAGTGATCTTCCGAGCGGCGGATGGCGATGCCCTGGAGGCGGGATTGAGCGATGAAATCGGGGGGGTAGATGCGACCACTATGTGGCGAGCTGTAGACAAACGGTATCGTCTGGGAGGCGGGCTCCAATACCTCGAAAATCTCGAAACTACGCATTTCCGCGGACATCAACGTCTTTACCATGTCAACAACTTGTCGCAGCAATCATGTTGCCAGTTGCATGACCGCAAGTCCATAGTAACTTGACCGAAATGGCCTTAATCCAAAGCGCAGTATTCGAAATCTCCCGATGTCCGCTCAGCGGAAACGCAGGGCGTTTTCGCGGAACGAAGTCATGCTTTGAACAAAAGCGGGATTGGCGCGTTTTGGCCGACTATTCACGGCTTGTTTACGGCGTGGCGCTAACCTAAAAGCTGGACAAGTCCAACAAGACAAAGTTGATTAGCGATAGAGATGATGACCCAGAAGATACTTCTTGCCGAAGACGACAACGACATGCGTCGCTTTCTCGTGAAGGCACTCGAAAAAGCCGGCTACAAGGTCTTGTCCTTTGACAATGGAGCAAGCGCCTATGACCGGCTGCGCGAAGAGCCCTTTTCGCTGCTCCTGACCGATATCGTCATGCCGGAGATGGACGGCATCGAGCTGGCGCGGCGCGCCACCGAACTCGATCCGGACCTGAAAGTCATGTTCATCACCGGCTTTGCCGCCGTCGCGCTGAACCCCGATTCGAAAGCGCCGAAGGATGCCAAGGTCCTTTCCAAGCCTTTCCACCTTCGCGAGCTCGTCGACGAAGTCAACAAACTCCTTGCCGCGTAAGGCTTTCGGCGGCCACGTCACAAAACCGAAAAAAAGCCTATTGACGGCCACCGAGGTTTTGTGATCTATGCGCCGCCATCGGATGGGCGTGTAGCTCAGCGGGAGAGCACTACGTTGACATCGTAGGGGTCACAGGTTCAATCCCTGTCACGCCCACCATCCTAATTCGCTGAAAAGCAAGGCCTTTCGAGAAATCGAAAGGCCTTTTTCATTTCATATCGGCGGGTAAAGCCCGAGCATCACCAAAGCGGATCTGGCCGAAGAAAAGCCCTCGGCCTGAAGCGAATTGCAGACTATCAGCGATCCAGAAAATGGCGGAACACTGCCGTCGTCGGGTATGCGTAGGCGCCGCGATCGACAAAGCCTTGACGGTAGAGGCAGGCTCTCAGTGCCAGCCAATAGAGGGTGCTGTTCGGATCCGGCGAGCCGCGGTACCAGGAATAGGCCTCGGGCTCGCAGCGATTGAGGGCCTGGTCGTATTTTGCCAGCACCACCGGATCGCTGTCGGCGCGAATACCGTGATAGGTCTGATAGTTTGAAGGCGCCTCACCCGCGGAGACGCATGCCAGGCTTAAAATCGCTCCCAGCGCTAACATCATTCTCATGTGCTTCGATCTCCAACTTGCAGCGTCTCGAAAATTCGAGCGCAGGTCGAGAATAATCGCCTTTTGGAAGATAGCCAATCACATGCTGATGTCCGCGGCGATTGCGAGTCGCACGCTGCCTGCGACACAAGTTCCCGCCAGAAGCCGCTTGACTTCCGGCCGCGCCGTCATCCTACTGTCATATCAGCGCATCGATCATACGGGAGGATGAGATGACGGTGATGAAGCGGCAGTTCTACAAGAACCACAAGGTCAATGGCGACGAATACATGTTCCACCTCGCCCGCGACACCGACAGCGGCGAGGTCTACGTCATTCGCCAGGCGGATTACGTCGTCGACGGCGGCAGCGAGAAAACCATGACCCTCTACGAATTCCTGGCTGGCGGCGGCGACCGCCAGAATGCCTTGCTGCAGCTGATCGGCTCGCTCGTCCAGGAAGCAGCCCCGCACTAAGGTCTGCTCAACCCTGAGCGGTCGTTTTGCGATGGCGGCGTGCTCCGGTCACGAGCCTGAAGCGCAATGATCGATCGGATCGATCGCCAGCCGCTTTGGGCTTGCGCCCTCCTTGGGTTGACTGCCACATTTTGATCGGCGAACCTGCGCGGGCTTGAAAGGAGCCCCTCTTATGCGATTCGCAGGCATTGCTTTTGGATTGACCGTCTTGGCCGCCACGTCGGCCAGCGCAGTGGAAAATTTTCCGTCGCAAGGCGTCACCGTCGTCAGTGGAAAATGTTCCAAACTCGTGGTCGGCAAGTTCGATGCCTCCAAGGGGTGCAAGGCCGAAATCGCCAGCGTGACCGGCCCCGACGGCTCGGTGACCTTCATCTTCACATCGGGCGGCAAGATGCTCGGCTTCCAGGGCAACGGCAAGGGCATCAAGCCCGGCAATCAGCAGGGAACCGCGCAGCTCCCGATCGATGTCATCTCGACAGGGGCCGGCAGCAAGATATCCGGCCAGGTCGAGGCAAAGGGCACGTGCACCTTTGCCAATCCCTATGCAGGCAAGCCGGTCGCCATCCAATGCTCGGCAAAATCCCCGGAAATGAGCTTCAACGGCAGCTTCACCTCCGACGGCAAGGCCCCCCGGCACAAGTAAGCAAGCATTTTCGTCGCACCAGGCTCGGCCCGGTTAATGCCGCCGGCCACTCTTTTGTTTGTGGTCATGGTTGTCGTCGGCCGGCGCTTCACGCGAGAGGTCCGCGCCGTTGACATGGGCGGGGACGTGCACATCCTCATGTGTCACGGGATGCAGCGTCAGATCCACCTGATGTGGCGGCAGTACCTGCGCCTGGCGAAGCGTGTTCGGCCGCGCCTTCTTCTGCCGCTCCGTCAATTCCGGCTTCCGCGGTTGTTCCTTGCGGTGAATGGGATCGGGGCTCATGGGAGCTTCTCCTGTCGATCGCTGTTTTGAAGGTAACAGATCCGCCTGAGGGATCCGCTTGGCGGACGGCGCAAACATGCCTGAAGGCCAAACGCGGCCCTTTCTGTTTGGTTCCCCAAATTCGCAATTATTGGGAGCAACGGGGGCGACCGCTATTTCAACTCTTGACCTGTGTCGCGACTTCACTAACTATTGGCTATCTCCGCGCCTTCCTGACATCGGCGACGGATTGGACTTTGGTGCCGGGCCCCTCTGGCGAGAGTTTTCACGGCGCTCTCGCGATGTCGGTACCGCCTGCAGATGAGCCGGCGGACTTCTTTCATGAACAGCTCGACCATGCCTCGCCCGCATGCCGTCCTCGGCATACGGCTGCCCGCTCCATCCGAAAATCATCAGTCCCTTTGCGGCGAGGTGCGCCCATGACGCCGCCCACCGCCTCCAAATCCGTGCTCGGCTATTTCGGCTGGGCCTTCGCCGTCACTATCGGCGGCCTTGCTCTCGGCGCCTTCCTGGGCTGGAATACTACCGGCACCATGGGTGGCCTCGCCACGGCCTTCTTCATCTGCGCGGTCCTCGCCGTATTGGAGATTTCGCTCTCCTTCGACAATGCCATCGTCAATGCCAACAAGCTGAAGGAGATGACGCCGGTCTGGCAGCATCGGTTCCTGACATGGGGCATCATCATCGCCGTCTTCGGCATGCGCATCGTCTTTCCGCTGGCAATCGTCGCGATCGCCGCCTGGATCGATCCATGGGAGGCACTGAAGCTCGCCGCCACCAGACCGGAGCAATACGCTGAGATCATGCAGAATGCGCATCTGCCGATCGCCGCCTTCGGCGGCACATTCCTGATGATGGTCGGCCTGACCTATTTCTTCAACCACGAAAAGGATGTGCACTGGATCGGCTTCATAGAGAAGCGCATGGCGCATTTCGCCACCGTCAAGGGCGTGGAAATCGCCTTCGTGCTGATTCTCGTTCTCATCTTCAGCTCCGTGCTCGACGGCGACGATTCGACGACCTTCCTGCACGCCTCGATCTACGGTCTCCTGACCTTCCTCCTGGTCGAAGTCCTGGCCGGCTTCCTGGATGCTTCGCAAAAGACGATGAGCGCGGCCGCAAGGGGCGGCTTCGGCGCATTTCTCTATCTCGAAATCCTCGATGCCAGCTTCTCGTTCGACGGTGTCATCGGCGCGTTCGCCCTGACGCAGAACCTGTTCATCATCGCCATCGGCCTCGGCATCGGCGCCATGTATGTCCGCTCCATGACGATCATGCTGGTGGAAAAGGGCACACTTGCCCATTACCGCTATCTCGAGCACGGTGCCTTCTACGCCATCCTGATCCTCTCCGTGATCATGTATGTGCAGACGCTGATCCACATTCCGGAAGTCATCACCGGCCTCGGCGGCGCGGCCCTGATCGGCATCTCACTCTGGTCGTCGATCCGCTACAACAGGCGCAACGGCCTCGACCATGTGCCAGCGCACGACAAACAGCACGACGAAGAACAAGACAGGGCGGAAGCGTAGACAGCAAAGCCCCGAAGGCTGCCGCTTGCGGACGAGTCATGGTGCATTTATGGCGGAGGCCGCTTCTCGGCGGCGTCCGTCTTTTCACTCGGGATAGCGCCTCCAGCGGATTTTCATTGGAGTTTCCAGGCGAAGATCGCCGAATGTTTACGTTGCCGGCATATTAGCGCTAGCGTTTTGCCAAAAAATATCGCAATGGCGATTGACGTTGTCGAAGGAGCATGGCGGAAGCGCAGCGGTTGCGCTTCCTGGCGGTCGGCTCTCGAATGAAGTGTCTAGGAGAGGCAGAATATGACAGCAAAGATCGTTCCGGTGATTATGGCAGGCGGCAAGGGTACACGGCTATGGCCGCTATCGCGCGCATCCGCTCCGAAGCAATTCATCCAGTTCATCGGCGACAAGACGCTGTTTCAGAACACGCTGGAGCGCGTGGCCGATCCCGAGCTTTACGAAGCGCCGATCGTCCTGACTAATGAGGAATTCCGCTTCCTCGTTGCGGAACAGGCCCGCGAGCTCGACCTGAAACTGGCAGCCGTGCTGCTGGAGCCGGTCGCCCGCAACACCGCCGCCGCCGTCGCAGCCGCCGCCGCGCTCGTCACCGAGCTTTTCGGCAAGGACGCGATCATGCACGTCCTCGGCTCGGACTATGAGATCGACGCCAACGCGACCTATTACGATTGCGTGCGCCAGGCGCGCGACACCGCGCTTCAGGGCAAGCTCGTCACCTTCGGCATCAAGCCGACGGAACCAGCCACCGGCTACGGCTATATCGAAAGCGGCAAGGCGCTTTCGACGGGCGCCCATGCCGTCAAGCGCTTCGTCGAGAAGCCGGCGCTGGACAAGGCCGAGGAGATGGTTGCCAGCGGCCATTTCTACTGGAACTCCGGCATGTTCATGTTCTCGGCCGCTCAGCTTCTGGACGAAATGAAGGAATATGCGTCCGACGTCGAGAAGACCGCCAGCAAGGCCGTTTCCAAGGCAACCCGCGACCTCGATTTCACCCGTCTGGATGCCGACGCCTTCGCCAAGAGCCCCAACATTTCCATCGACTACGCGCTGATGGAAAAGACGGCGAACGCCGCGGTCGTTCCCTCGCCCTTCACCTGGTCCGACCTCGGCAGCTGGGATGCCGTCTGGAAAGTCGGCAAGCGCGATGAAAGCGGCAACGTGTCGGCCGGCGCCACGACACTGGTCAACACGAAGAATTCTCTCGTGATGACGCATAGCCTTCATGTCGCCGTGCAGGGTCTTGAAGACGTCGCCGTCATCGCCAGCGAAGACGCCGTCTATGTCGGCCATATCAAGGACAGCCAGGAAGTCGGAAAGCTCGTAAAGCTCTTGGCGAGCGATAAGAAGACGGCCAAGCTCACCGAGACGCATCCGACCTCCTATCGCCCGTGGGGCGGCTATACGTCGGTGCTGAACGGCGAGCGCTTCCAGGTCAAGCGCATCTTCGTACTTCCCGGCAAGAAGCTGTCGCTGCAGAAGCATCACCATCGCTCCGAGCATTGGATCGTCGTCAAGGGCACGGCCGAAGTGACGGTCGGCGAGAACGTGCAGATGCTGCGCGAAAACGAGTCGATCTATATCCCGCTCGGCGAAGTACATCGCCTCTCCAATCCCGGCAAGATCCTGCTGGAGCTGATCGAAGTGCAGACCGGCTCCTATCTCGGAGAGGATGACATCATCCGCCTGGTCGACGAGTTCGGCAGAAGCTGATCAGAAGCAGCAAACCAGCGATTTCAGAACGGCGGGCAAAAGCTCGCCGTTTTTGTTTCGGCGTTACACGGTAGGACTTCCCGAAGCGCCGAGAGACGCCTTGCTTTCTTTCGCTGCATTGCACACACTACCCGTGGGAACAGCAATCACCGCACAACGATGCGGGCTAGGCGAAGAGACATATGGCGATCAAGGCAAGCATTTATCATCTCACCCATTATAAATACGACAATCCGGTTCGCCTCGGTCCCCAAATCATCCGCCTGAAACCCGCCTCGCATTCCAAGACGCGCGTGCTGAGCCACTCGCTGAAGGTCACGCCGTCAAATCATTTCGTGAACCTGCAACAGGATCCCTACGGCAATTATCTCGCCCGCTTCGTCTTTCCCGATCCGGTGACCGAGCTGAAGATCGAAGTCGATCTCGTCGCCGACATGACGGTCTACAATCCCTTCGACTTCTTCGTCGAAGAGGAAGCCACCAAATGGCCTTTCGACTATCCCGAGACGATCCGCGAGGATCTCTCCATCTATGTGAAGCCGGAAGAGCCCGGCCCCAGGTTGAAAGCCTTCCTCGCCACACTTGATCGCTCGGAACAAAAGACCGTCGACATGATCGTCGGCCTCAATGCACGGCTGCAGCGGGAGATCGGCTATGTCATCCGCATGGAAGCCGGCGTGCAGGCGCCCGAGGAGACGCTGGAAAAAGCCAGGGGGTCCTGCCGCGACACCAGCTGGTTGCTCGTTCAGGTGCTCCGCCACCTTGGCCTCGCCGCCCGCTTCGTCTCCGGCTACCTCATCCAGCTCACACCGGATCTGAAAGCGCTCGACGGCCCTTCCGGCACGGAGGTCGACTTCACCGACCTGCATGCCTGGGCCGAAGTCTACCTTCCCGGCGCCGGCTGGGTCGGCCTCGACCCGACCTCGGGGCTGCTCACCGGCGAGAGCCATATCCCGCTTGCCGCTACGCCGCATTACCGCAACGCCGCGCCGATCTCGGGCGGCTATTTCGGTGAGGCCAACATCGAATTCGACTTCGACATGAAGGTCGTGCGCGTCGCCGAGCACCCTCGCATCACCAAGCCTTTCTCCGACGAAAGCTGGGATGCGCTGAATGCTCTCGGCAACGAGGTCGATCGTATTCTCAACGAAGATGACGTGCGCCTCACCATGGGCGGCGAGCCGACCTTCGTCTCGATCGACGACTTTCAGTCGGAAGAATGGAACACCGCCGCGGTTGGCCCGACCAAGCGCGACATGGCCGATCAGCTGATCCGCCGCCTGCGCGATCGCTTCGCGCCCGGCGGCTTCCTGCACTACGGCCAGGGCAAGTGGTATCCGGGCGAAAGCCTGCCGCGCTGGACCTTCTCGCTCTACTGGCGCAAGGACGGCAAGCCCGTTTGGCAAAATCCCGCCTTGATCGCCGAAGAGACAGCAAGGACCGGCGCGAACGCCGAGGATGCTGGTAAGCTTCTGACCGCGATCGCCAAGGAGCTGGCGATCGAGCCCGACATGGTGCTGCCGGCCTACGAAGACCCGGCCGAATGGATCATCAAGGAAGGCGGCCTGCCGGAAAACGTCGACCCGTCCAATTCGAAACTCAAGGACCCCGAGGAGCGCAGCCGCATCGCCCGCGTCTTCGAGCGGGGCTTGACGACAGCGACCGGCTTTGTCCTTCCCGTGCAGGCCTGGAATGCACAAGCCTCAGGCACGCGCTGGGTTAGTGAAAAATGGAGCACGCGACGCGGCAAGATCTATCTGATGCCGGGTGACTCGCCGATAGGCTACCGCCTGCCACTTGGCACCCTGCCCTATGTGCCGCCGTCGCGTTATCCCTATATCCACACGGTCGACCCCTCCATTCCGCGCGCACCGTTGCCCGATGTCATCGTGCCGGCGGGCCGTGCCATGCCGGAAGCCTCGTTCCAGGCCGGTGAGAGCACACAATCACGCGTCGAACAGACACTCGGCGATATCCGTGGCGCGGTGCGCACGGCCATCTCAGTCGAGCCGCGTGACGGCCGCCTCTGCGTCTTCATGCCGCCGACCGAAGGGATCGAGCAGTATCTCGAACTTTTGGCGGCAGCCGAGAATGCAGCCGCCAATCTCGGGCTGCCGGTCCATATCGAGGGCTACTCGCCGCCGCAGGACGAGCGCATCAACGTCATCCGCGTCGCGCCCGATCCCGGCGTCATCGAGGTCAACGTCCATCCCGCATCGAACTGGCAGGAATGCGTCGACATTACCACGGCAGTTTATGAAGAGGCGCGGCAAACGCGTCTCGGTACAGACAAGTTCCTGATCGACGGCCGTCACACCGGCACCGGCGGCGGCAACCATGTCGTCGTCGGCGGCGCCAATCCGAACGACAGCCCGTTCCTGCGCCGTCCCGATCTGCTGAAGAGCCTGGTGTTGCACTGGCAGCGCCACCCTTCCCTTTCCTATCTATTCTCTGGCCTGTTCATCGGCCCGACCAGCCAGGCGCCCCGCATCGACGAGGCGCGTCACGACAGCCTTTACGAGCTGGAAATCGCGATAGCCCAGGTGCCGGCACCCGACCACGGCATCCCGCCTTTGCCTTGGCTTGTCGACCGGCTGTTCCGCAATCTTCTGACCGATTCCAGCGGCAACACCCATCGCTCTGAAATCTGCATCGACAAGCTGTTTTCGCCGGATGGACCGACGGGGCGCCTCGGCCTCGTCGAATTCCGCGGCTTCGAAATGCCGCCGAATGCCCGCATGAGCCTTGCCCAGCAATTGCTGGTGCGCGCGCTGATCGCTCGCTTTTGGCGCAACCCCATCGACGGCAAATTCGTGCGCTGGGGCACGACGCTGCATGATCGCTTCATGCTGCCGCACTATGTCTGGCAGGATTTCCTCGACGTGCTCGCCGATCTCCGCGAAAACGGCTTCGATCTGCGCTCCGAATGGTTCCAGGCGCAGCTCGAATTCCGTTTCCCCTTCTGTGGCGAAGTGGAATATGAGGGCAGCAAGCTGGAACTGCGCCAGGCGCTGGAGCCATGGCATGTGCTGGGCGAGGAAGGCGCGGTCGGCGGCACTGTGCGTTATGTCGATTCATCGGTGGAGCGTCTGCAGGTTCGGTTCGAAACCTCCAATCCATCGCGCTATACGGTGACATGCAACGGCCGGCCCGTGCCGCTGACGCCGACGGGAATTTCCGGCGTTTCGGTCGCCGGCGTGCGCTACAAGGCATGGCATCCGGCCTCGGGCCTGCATCCCGTGCTGCCCATCGATACGCCGCTGACCTTCGATATCTACGATACATGGTCTCGCCGTTCGATCGGCGGCTGCATCTACCATGTTGCTCACCCGGGCGGCCGGAACTACGACACATTCCCCGTCAACGGCAACGAGGCTGAAGCGCGACGTCTTGCGCGTTTCGAACCTTGGGGGCATACAGCGGGTGGCTACGCCTTGAGACCGGAGACTGCGTCGGTGGAATTCCCCTTGACGCTCGACCTCAGGCGGCCGGCGGGAATTTGAGACGGAACTGTGAATGGCTAGAAAATCTGCGACGGAACGGCGGGACCAAATAAAGACCGGAACCGGCAAGGATCCGGCCTTTGCCTATCGTCCCTTGCCTGGCGTCGCCGACGAAATGGTCGACAATAAAGGCGCTGTTCGTCCAGTCTGGCAAAACCTCCTGTCGGCGCTGTCCCGCATGTCGGAACAGGAGCTGACGGAGCGCTTCGCCCGGGCCGACCGCTATCTGCGCGATGCCGGCGTTTTCTATCGGGCCTATGGAACGACGGGTGTCAGCGAACGCGGCTGGCCGATCTCGCATATTCCTGTGCTCATCGATGAACGCGAATGGCAATCGCTTTCGGAAGGGCTGCGCCAGCGCGCCGATCTGCTCGAAGAGGTCATCGCCGATATTTACGGCGACAGCCGGCTGGTGAGCGAAGGTTTGCTGCCGCCGGCCTTGATCGCGGCCAATCCGGAATTCCTGCGTCCGCTCGTCGGCGTCAAGCCCGCGAACGGTCACTATCTGCATTTCCTGGCGTTCGAAGTCGGCCGCGGCCCGGACGGTAACTGGTGGGTGCTGGCCGACCGCGCACAGGCGCCGTCAGGCGCCGGTTTTGCGCTGGAAACCCGCGTCGCCACCACCCGCGCCTTCTCCGATATCTATGCCGAAACCAAGGTCCATCGCCTTGCTTCCTTCTTCGGCGCTTTTCGCGATGCGCTGCTGGGCGGCAAGCGCGGTAGCGAAGGCCGCGTCGCGGTGCTGACGCCGGGACCCGCCAACGAGACCTATTACGAGCACGCCTATATCGCCCGCTATCTCGGCTTCATGCTGCTCGAGGGCGAGGACATCACCGTCGTCAACGACCAGCTGATGGTGCGCACCGTCGCCGGGCTGCGGCCGATCAGCGTGCTCTGGCGCCGCCTCGATGCCGCCTATACGGACCCGCTGGAGCTCAACCAGCACTCTCATATCGGCACGCCGGGCATGATCGAAGCCTTGCGGGCGCAGACGGTGACCATCGTCAATGCGCTCGGCTCCGGTATCCTCGAGACGCGCGCCCTGCTCGCCTTCATGCCGACCATCTGTCGGCACTTGCGCGGCGAGGAATTGAAGCTGCCGTCGATCGCCACCTGGTGGTGCGGCCAGAAGACCGAGCGCGAGCATGTCGCCGCCAATATCGAGAAGATGGTGATCGGCCCGGCCTATTCCTGCATGCCCTTCTTCGACGACAACGGCCAGTCCGTGCTGGGCTCGACTTTGCGCAGCACTGCCCGCGATTCGATCGCGGACTGGCTGGCGAGCGAAGGTCACAAGCTGGTCGGCCAGGAGGTCGTCACGCTTTCGACCACGCCGGCCTGGGTCAACGGCAGGCTGACGCCACGGCCGATGAGCCTGCGCGTCTTCGCCGCCCGCACGGAAAACGGCTGGCAGATCATGCCCGGCGGCTTTGCCCGCATCGGCAGCGGCGATGATGTCGCGGCTATCGCCATGCAGTCCGGCGGCTCGGCCGCCGATGTCTGGATCGTCTCCGACAAGCCCGTCGAAGCCCATACGCTGCTGCCGGCCGAAGAAACCTTCACCCGCAACATGCCTGGCAGCCTGCCGAGCCGGGCCGCCGACAATCTCTTCTGGCTTGGCCGCTATATCGAGCGCGCCGAAGGCGCCTTGCGCATCCTGCGCGCCTGGCATGGGCGGTTTGCCGAAGCGGCGGATCCGAAGCAGCCGCTGCTTGCCGACGTCAGCGCCTATCTCGCCGCCATCGACATCGACACCCGGGAAGCGGTACCCGAAAACCTGTTGCGCAACATAGACAGCGCGGTTTACTCAGCCAGCAACATCCGCGACCGGTTTTCCCCGGACGGCTGGCTCGCGTTGAACGATCTTGCCAAGACCGCGCGCCGGTTCAAGGAAAGGGTGAAGCATGGCGATGACGCCAGCCATGCCATGACGATCCTGTTGCGCAAGCTCGCGGGCTTCGCCGGCCTCGTGCATGAAAACATGTACCGCTTCACCGGCTGGCGTTTCCTGTCGCTCGGGCGTTACATCGAGCGCGGCCTGCATATGACGCGGCTGCTCGGCCATATGTCCGGCCCCGATGCGCCCGATGGCGCGCTCGACATGTTGCTGGAAATTGGCGACAGCGTCATGACCCATCGCCGGCGCTACAACGTCAATACGGCCCGCCTGACGGTGACCGACCTTCTGGCGCTCGACCCCCTCAATCCGCGCTCGATCCTTTTTCAGATGAACGAGATCCATCGCGAAGTGGAGCAGCTGCCGAATGCCTTCGTCAACGGCCAGATGTCGCCCTTCTACCGGGAGGCGATGCGACTGCATTCGGGTCTCGCCGTGATGACGCCCGAAACGATGACCGTCGAAGTCTATCAGCAGCTGGCGCGTGAATTGGAGCGGCTTTCCGACCTGCTGGCACGCACCTATCTCGGATGACGTAATGCTTTACGACCTCTCGCTTCACATGGGCTACATATACGACGCGCCGGCAAGCGGCGCTCGGCATATATTGCGCGTCATGCCGCTATCCCTGCCGAACCGGCAGCGGCTGATCGCCGGCTCGGTGAAAATAACCCCAGGCCCGGACGAGCAATCGAACTTCACCGATTTCTTCCAGCACCCGGCAACCTCGATCCTGGTGCGCGATCCGCATGAAAAGCTCGACATCCGCATGCAGGCGCGCGTCCAGGTGGAAAGCCAGCCCGTCGTGGCGGACTTCTCGCCCCTGCTCGCCAAATTGCCTGAAGAAATCGATGATTGCTGGTCGATCGATCCTTCTTCGCCTTACCATTTCCTCGGCAGCAGCCCGCGTCTGCCGGAAACAAGCGAAATCGCGGATTACAGCAGGCAGTGGCAATCGACCGATCTGACGACCCTGCAGATCGCGCATGCGGTCTGCGCGCAGATACACAAGGACTTCACCTACGACGCGAAGGCGACGACGGTGGATACCACGCCGAAGGAGGCCTTCCGTCTCAAGCGCGGCGTCTGCCAGGATTTCTCGCATGTGATGATTATCGCGCTGCGCAGCCTCGGCATCCCCGCCGGCTATGTCAGCGGCTTCCTGCGCACCATTCCGCCGCCCGGCAAGGAACGGCTCGAGGGCGCCGACGCCATGCACGCCTGGGTGCGCGTCTGGTGTGGGGAAACGGCGGGCTGGATCGAGCTTGACCCGACCAACAATATTCCCGCCGGCACGGACCATATCGTCGTCGCCTATGGTCGCGATTATTCCGATGTCGCGCCCGTCATCGGGGTGCTCAAAAGCTATGGCAGCCAGAAAGCCGTTCAGGCTGTAGATGTTATTCCGCTAAAATAGCAAAACTTTAAATAGTAGAAATTCGCATCAAATTGCAACCGATCAGGCGCTTCATTAAAAATCAACCAGACGTATAAACGTTCAACTAATGTTTGTAATCGATAGTCCGGCTCGTTCTTGAGATCCCAACTCTTTCCAACAGGCGGACATGATGATTGCCGGTTCAAATTTACTTCGCGCCTTAAAACAACTTCTACGCGATAGAGCTGGAAATTTCGGCATCCTGACGGCGATTTCGATACCCGTACTGGCAGCGGCAGGCGGCATGGCGATAGACGTCACCAATATGTCGCTGTCGCACAGCCAGCTTCAAGAATCGACAGACGCCGCCGCCCTTGCGGCAGCGACGGCGCTTGCCGGCGGAACGGAGACCACGACATCAGCCAAGGATCTCGCCAACAATTTCGTCCTCGGCCAGATGTCGAATTATATCGGCGGGGATACCACGGCAACGAATGCGCTCAAGTCCGGCACATCGACGACGGTTGTCTCGAGTAGCAATTCCTCCGGCGGCACCAGCTATACAGTTACGGTCAACGCTTCCTACAGCATGTCGGTCAACAGCATGAGCCGCCTGCTCGGCATGCAGTCGTTGACAATTTCGTCGTCGAGTTCCAGCACGAGCGGAACAGCCGTTCAAAAAACCGCCCTGTCGATGGAAATTGCACTCGATAAGTCTGGATCGATGCTGCTGAACACGAATGTCATCGACAAGACAAAAACCAGCTGCACGCAGTACTATACCGACGGCAACTATCTGTATCAGTATCCAAATCCGATAAGCCCTTGCTATATCAAGAAAATAGATGCGCTAAAGACAGCAGTTGGCAATCTTCTCGATCAGTTGGACGCTGCCGATCCCAAGTCGCAATATGTTCGCACAGCAGCTATTGCCTGGAGCAGCCAGGTCGACAGCTTCAGCAATCTCGATTGGGGAACGAAAACGACCCGTACCAATGTCGTGAGCGGACTGAACGCCGAAGGGGGCACCGAATCGAACGCCCCAATGAAAAAGGCCTATAACAGCGTTACCGCTACCGCCGAGGCAACGGCACAAAGCAACAACGGCAATACGAGCTTTCAGAAATATATCGTTTTGATGACAGACGGCGAAAACAACGACACAAGTTCCGATCAAAAAACGCTCAACACGTGTAAAGCTGCAAAGGACGCCGGCGTGCAGATTTATACGGTGGCTTTCATGGCCCCGACGCGGGGACAGACCTTGCTCGCCGCCTGCGCATCGAGCCCATCCAATTATTTCGATGCGCAGCAAATGTCCGATCTCGTTGCTGCCTTCAAAACCATCGGCGCCCAGGCAGCCAAACAGATGACGCTCCTGACCAGGTGATCGCGACCGGCATCCGGGCCAGGCAACCATAGATGGATGACAAAGAAAAAGCCGCGCGATGCGAGTATCGCGCGGCTTTTCGTTTGATCGATGCGCGAATAAGAGTCCGAAACATCATCGGAATCAAGTCTTTTCCGCAAACGGGAAATCTTTCGCGGCTATTTTCGCATCCGCCCAACTCGCATGTTGCAACTGCTTTACATCAGTGCGTAAACTGATAGTGAAACGGAAGGCAATTTGATTTAGACAGGCGTAACATCCTGAATATAAATCACAAATGGCGAGAGTTGATAATATGAATAACTTGACGACGGCCGATCTCCCCGTTCCCGCCCCACGCAGTTCCCGCCCCGAAATCCTTGCTGAAGAAATCATCGAGCGCCTGACCTATCGCATCGGCAAGGATGCAAAGGTCGCCAAGCCGCATGATTGGCTGACGGCAACGATCCTGGTCATTCGCGACCGCGTCATCGACAGGTGGATTGAATCGACCCGCAACGTCTATGAGACGGGCGCCAAGCGCGTCTACTATCTATCCCTCGAATTCCTGATCGGCCGCCTGATGCGCGATGCCATCTCCAACCTCGGCCTGATGGAGGAGATTACCAACGCTCTTTCCTCGCTCGGCGTCGACATCCGCGTCATCGCCGGCATCGAGCCCGACGCAGCCCTCGGCAATGGCGGCCTCGGCCGTCTTGCCGCCTGCTTCATGGAATCCATGGCGACGGTCGATGTGCCGGCCTATGGCTACGGCATTCGCTATGTGCACGGCCTGTTTCGCCAGCAGATGGCCGATGGCTGGCAGGTGGAGCTGCCCGAAACCTGGCTGGCGCACGGCAACCCTTGGGAATTCGAACGTCAGGAAAGCTCCTATGAAATCGGCTTTGGCGGCGCTGTCGAGACCGTCGGCGGCCATGACGATCAGTCGCGTTACGTCTGGAAGCCGGCCGAGCGCGTCATTGCCACGGCATTCGACACGCCCGTCGTTGGCTGGCGCGGCAAGCGCGTCAACACGCTGCGCCTGTGGTCGGCGCAACCGATCGACCCGATCCTGCTCGATGCCTTTAACGCCGGCGACCATATCGGCGCGCTGCGCGAGAGCAACAAGGCCGAGAGCCTGACGCGTGTTCTCTATCCGGCCGATGCGACAGCCGCCGGCCAGGAGCTGCGCCTGCGCCAGGAATTCTTCTTCTCCTCCGCATCCCTGCAGGACATTTTACGCCGTCATCTGCAGCAATATGACGATCTGACCAATCTCGCCGACAAGGTTGCGATCCAGCTGAACGATACCCATCCGGCCGTTTCCGTCACGGAGATGATGCGCCTGCTGGTCGATGTCCACGGCTTCGAATTCGACAAGGCCTGGGATATCACCAGAAACACCTTCGGCTACACCAACCACACCCTGCTGCCGGAGGCACTGGAAAGCTGGCCCGTTCCGCTGTTCGAGCGGCTGCTACCGCGCCACATGCAGATCATCTACGCCATCAATGCCAAGATTCTTGTCGAGGCACGCAAGCTGCGCAATTTCAGCGATACGGAAATTCGCTCGATCTCGCTGATCGACGAGAATGGCGATCGCCGCGTGCGCATGGGGAACCTCGCCTTCGTCGGCTCGCATTCGATCAACGGCGTTTCCGCGCTCCACACCGACCTGATGAAGGTCACGGTCTTCGCCGACCTGCACAAGCTTTACCCCGACCGCATCAACAACAAGACGAACGGCATCACGCCGCGCCGCTGGCTGATGCAGTGCAATCCGGGCTTGACCGGCCTCGTGCGCGAAACCATCGGCGACGCCTTCCTCGACGATGCCGAGCAGCTGAAGCCGCTGGATCAGTTCGCCCGCGACAGCGCCTTCCAGGAGAAGTTCGCCGCCGTCAAGCGTGCCAACAAGGTGCAGCTCTCCAACCTCGTCGCCAGCCGCATGGGCATCAAGCTCGATCCGAATGCGATGTTCGACATCCAGATCAAGCGCATTCACGAATACAAGCGCCAGCTTCTGAACGTCATCGAAGCCGTGGCGCTTTACGACCAGATCCGCTCGCATCCGGAGCTAGATTGGCAGCCGCGCGTCAAGCTCTTCGCCGGCAAGGCGGCGCCGAGCTATCACAACGCCAAGCTCATCATCAAGCTGATCAACGACGTCGCCCGCGTCGTCAACAACGATCCGTCGGTGCGCGGCCTGCTGAAGATCGTCTTCGTGCCGAACTACAATGTCTCGCTCGCGGAAGTCATGGTTCCCGCGGCCGATCTTTCCGAGCAGATTTCGACCGCCGGCATGGAAGCATCCGGCACCGGCAACATGAAGTTCGGCCTCAACGGCGCGTTGACGATCGGCACGCTCGACGGCGCCAATGTCGAAATGCGCGACAATGTCGGCGAGGACAATATCATCATCTTCGGGCTGCAGGCCGATGAGGTCGCCAACCTGCGCAGCGACGGTCACGACCCCCGCGCCATCATCGAGCGTTCGCGCGAGCTCGCGCAGGCGCTGTCGGCCATCGCCTCCGGCGTCTTCTCTCCCGATGACCGCAATCGTTATGCCAGCCTGATAGAAGGCATCTACAGCCACGACTGGTTCATGGTCGCCGCCGATTTCGACGCCTATGCATCGGCGCAGCGCGAAGTCGATATTCTCTGGGCCAATCCGTCGGAGTGGTATGCCAAGACGATCAACAACACCGCTCGCATGGGCTGGTTCTCTTCCGACCGCACGATCCGTCAATACGCCAAGGAAATCTGGAGAGCCGGATGAAGAAGCCGAAAAAAAACGGTGATGGCACCAGCGTGAAGGATATTTCGGCAGACGAGATTGCCGCGATTCTCGGAGGCACCCATTCCGATCCGTTCTCTGTCCTCGGCGTCCACAAGACGGACGACGGCCATGTGGCGCGTTGTTTCATCCTCGGCGCGGAGGCTGTCACCGCCTTGGCGCTGGACGGCTCGGTCATTGGCGAACTGGGCTGCCTCGATCCGGCAGGTTTCTTTTCCGGTGATGTGAAGCTCGCCAAGCAGCAACCGGTCCGCTATCGCGCCAGGCGCGGTGATGCCGAATGGGCAGTGACCGATCCCTATAGCTTCGGCCCGGTTCTCGGGCCGATGGATGACTATTTCGCCCGTCAGGGCACGCATCTGCGCCTGTTCGACAAGATGGGCGCGCACCCGATGAAGCATGAAGGCGTCCAGGGTTTCCATTTCGCCGTCTGGGCGCCGAATGCGCAGCGCGTTTCGGTTGTCGGCGATTTCAACAATTGGGATGGTCGCCGCCATGTCATGCGCTTCCGCTCCGACTCCGGCATCTGGGAGATTTTCGCTCCGGACGTGCCGGCCGGCGTGGCCTACAAGTTCGAGATCCGCGGCCATGACGGCGTCGTGCTGCCGCTGAAGGCCGATCCCTTCGCCCGCCGCAGCGAACTGCGCCCCAAGACCGCCTCGGTCACGGCCAGCGAGCTAAGCCAGGCCTGGGAGGATTCGGCCCACCGCGAGCATTGGGCAAGCGTCGACCAGCGCCGCCAGCCCATCAGCATCTACGAAGTGCATGCCGGCTCCTGGCAACGTCGCGACGACGGCTCGATGCTCTCATGGGACGAGCTTGCCTCACGCCTCATCCCCTATTGCACCGACATGGGGTTTACCCATATCGAATTCCTGCCGATCACCGAGCACCCCTATGACCCGTCCTGGGGCTATCAAACCACTGGCCTCTATGCCCCGACAGCCCGCTTCGGCGAGCCGGAAGGCTTTACCCGCTTCGTCAATGGCTGTCACAAGGTCGGTATCGGCGTCATCCTGGATTGGGTGCCGGCGCATTTCCCGACCGACGAACACGGCCTGCGCTGGTTCGACGGCACGGCGCTCTATGAGCATGAGGACCCGCGCAAGGGCTTTCACCCCGACTGGAACACGGCGATCTACAATTTCGGCCGCACCGAGGTGCTTGCTTATCTTTTGAACAACGCGCTCTACTGGGCGGAAAAATTCCACCTGGACGGTTTGCGTGTCGATGCCGTCGCCTCCATGCTCTATCTCGATTATTCGCGCAAGCATGGCGAATGGATCCCGAACGAATATGGCGGCAACGAAAACCTCGAGGCCGTCCGCTTCCTGCAGTCGATGAATACCCGGCTTTACGGCGCGCATTCGGGCGTGATGACCATCGCCGAGGAATCCACCTCATGGCCGAAAGTGTCGCAGCCGGTCCACGAAGGCGGCCTCGGCTTCGGCTTCAAGTGGAACATGGGCTTCATGCACGATACGCTGAGCTATCTTGCCCGCGAGCCCGTGCATCGCAAATATCACCACAACGAGCTGACCTTCGGCCTGATCTATGCTTTCTCGGAAAACTTCGTCCTGCCGCTCTCGCATGATGAAGTGGTGCACGGCAAGGGATCGCTGATTGCCAAGATGGCCGGCGACGACTGGCAGAAATTCGCCAACCTGCGCGCCTACTACGCCTTCATGTGGGGTTATCCCGGCAAGAAGCTGCTCTTCATGGGCCAGGAATTCGCCCAATGGAGCGAATGGAGCGAAGAGCGCGCGCTGGACTGGAACCTCCTGCAATACCGCATGCATGAGGGCATGCGGCGTCTCGTTCGCGATCTTAATTTCACCTATCGCAGCAAGGCGGCGCTCCATGCCCGCGACTGCGAGGGCGATGGCTTCGAATGGCTTGTCGTCGATGATTTCGAAAATTCGGTCTTCGCGTGGCTCCGCAAGGCGCCGGGCGAAAAACCGGTTGCTGTCATCACCAATTTCACGCCAATCTATCGCGAAAACTATACCTTGCGCTTGCCGGCGGAGGGGCGGTGGCGCGAGATATTGAATACCGATGCCGATATCTACGGCGGCAGCGGCAAGGGGAATGGCGGGCGAGTGCAAGCCGTCAGCGCGGGCGGAGGCATACAAGCGATCATAACGCTGCCCCCGCTGGCGACGATCATGCTCGAACCGGAATTTTGAGATCACTACGGACAGGGAGGAATAAAATGGTAGAAAAACGTTTCCAGCCGCTGGCGCGCGACGCCATGGCCTACGTTCTTGCCGGTGGGCGCGGCAGCCGCCTGAAAGAACTCACCGACCGCCGTGCCAAGCCGGCCGTCTATTTCGGCGGCAAGACACGAATCATCGATTTCGCACTGTCCAACGCACTCAATTCCGGTATCCGCCGCATCGGCGTCGCCACGCAATACAAGGCACACTCGCTGATCCGCCATATGCAGCGCGGCTGGAACTTCTTCCGCCCGGAGCGAAACGAAAGCTTCGACATCCTGCCGGCATCGCAGCGCGTCTCGGAGACGCAATGGTACGAAGGCACGGCCGACGCCGTCTACCAGAACATCGACATCATCGAGCCCTATGGCCCGGAATACATGGTCATCCTCGCCGGCGACCATATCTATAAAATGGACTATGAATGGATGCTGCAGCAGCACGTCGATTCCGGCGCCGATGTCACCATCGGCTGCCTCGAAGTGCCGCGCATGGAGGCTGTCGGCTTCGGCGTCATGCATGTCGACGACAAGGACCGGATCATCGATTTCGTCGAAAAACCGGCCGATCCGCCGGGCATTCCCGGCAATCCCGATTTCGCGCTGGCCTCGATGGGCATCTATGTCTTCCACACGAAGTTCCTGATCGAATGCCTGAAGCGCGACGCGGCCGACCCGAATTCAAGCCGCGACTTCGGCAAGGACATCATCCCCTATATCGTCAAGAACGGCAAAGCCGTCGCCCATCGCTTCGCGCAGTCCTGCGTGCGCTCCGATTTCGAGCGCGAGGCCTATTGGCGCGATGTCGGCACGATCGATGCCTACTGGCAGGCCAATATCGACCTGACCGCCGTGGTGCCGGAACTCGACATCTACGACAAGTCCTGGCCGATCTGGACCTATGCCGAAATCAGCCCGCCGGCCAAGTTCGTCCATGACGACGAGGATCGCCGCGGTTCGGCGGTCTCCTCCGTGGTTGCCGGTGACTGCATCATCTCCGGCGCCAGCCTTTACAATAGCCTGCTGTTCACCGGCGTACGCGCCAACTCCTACTCCAAGCTGGAGGGAGCCGTGGTGTTGCCGAGCGTGAAGGTCGGCCGGCGCGCCCAGCTGAAGAACGTCGTCATCGACCATGGCGTCACCATTCCCGAGGGCCTGATCGTCGGCGAGGATCCGGAACTCGATGCCAAGCGCTGGCGCCGAACGGAAAGCGGCATCTGCCTGATCACGCAATCGATGATCGACAAGCTGGATTTGTAACTTATGAAGGTTCTCTCGGTTTCGTCCGAAGTCTTCCCCCTGATCAAGACAGGGGGCCTGGCCGATGTGGCCGGCGCCCTGCCCATCGCACTGAAGCCCTATGATGTCGAGACCAAGACACTCATTCCGGGCTATCCTGCGGTCATGAAGGCTATCCGCGATCCGGTGGTCCGTCTGGAGCTTCCGGATCTCCTCGGCGAGCCAGCCACCGTTCTCGAAGTCGAGCACGCGGGCATTTCCTTCCTGGTGCTCGACGCACCGGCCTATTACAGCCGCACCGGCGGCCCCTATGTCGATGCGACGGGCAAGGATTATCCCGACAACTGGCGGCGTTTCGCCGCGCTGTCGCTGGCCGGCGCGGAAATTGCCGCCGGCCTCCTGCCGGGCTGGCGGCCGGATATCGTGCATGCCCATGACTGGCAGTCGGCCATGGTGCCAGTCTACATGCGCTACTATCCGGCGCCGGAATTGCCGAGCGTGCTGACGATCCACAACATCGCTTTCCAGGGCCAGTTCGGCGCCGATATCTTCCCCGGCCTGCGTCTGCCGGCCCATGCCTTTTCGATGGAGGGCGTGGAATATTACGGCGATGTTGGGTTTCTCAAAGGCGGGCTGCAGACTGCGCATGCACTGACCACGGTCAGCCCTTCCTATGCCGAAGAAATCCTGACGCCGGAATTCGGCATGGGTCTCGAAGGCGTCATCGCCAGCAAGGCCTATAACCTCTACGGCATCGTCAACGGCATCGACGACGGCATCTGGAATCCGGCGACCGATCCGATGATCGCGCAGACCTATAGCGCGGCAACGCTGAAGGATCGCGCCGTCAACCGCCACGGAGTCATCGAGCATTTCGGCCTCGACGACGATGATGGTCCGATCTTCTGCGTCGTCAGCCGGCTCACCTGGCAGAAGGGCATGGATCTTCTGGCAAGTGTTGCCAGCGAGATCGTCCACATGGGCGGCAAGCTCGCCATTCTGGGGGCCGGCGACGCGGCGCTGGAGGGCGCGCTGTTTGCCGCGGCCGGCCGTCATCGCGGCCGTGTCGGCGTTTCCGCCGGCTATAACGAACCCATGTCGCATCTGATGCAGGCCGGTTGTGACGCGATTATCATCCCCTCGCGCTTCGAACCCTGTGGCCTCACGCAGCTTTATGGCTTACGCTATGGCTGCCTGCCGATCGTTGCGCGGACAGGCGGGCTCAACGATACGATTATCGACGCCAACCACGCCGCGCTGCAGGCAAAAGCCGCGACCGGAATTCAATTTTCGCCCGTCACCCCCGAGGGGCTGCTGCAGGCCGTACGCCGTGCCATGCACCTCTTCCAGGATCGAAAGGTCTGGACGCAGATGCAAAAGCAGGGCATGAAATCCGACGTATCCTGGGGCAGGAGCGCAGAACGCTACGCCGCTCTCTACTCCAGTCTAGTCTCGAGAGGCGCTTAACCCGATGATTAAAACCATACCCACCACCCCCTACGCGGATCAGAAGCCCGGCACCTCGGGCCTGCGAAAGAAGGTTCCCGTATTCCAGCAGCCGAATTATGCGGAAAACTTCATCCAGTCGATTTTTGATTCGCTCGAAGGCTATCAGGGCAAGTGCCTGGTCATCGGCGGCGACGGCCGCTATTACAATCGCGAAGTCATCCAGAAGGCCATCAAGATGGCCGCCGCGAATGGCTTCGGTAAAGTGATGGTCGGCAAGGGCGGCATCCTCTCCACGCCCGCAGCCTCCAACATCATCCGCAAATACAAGGCCTTCGGCGGCATCATCCTGTCCGCGAGCCACAATCCCGGCGGCCCGACCGAAGACTTCGGCATCAAATACAACATCAGCAATGGCGGCCCCGCGCCGGAGAAGATCACCGACGCCATCTATGAGCGCTCGAAGGTCATCGACAGCTACAAGATATCCGACTTCCCGGACATCAACCTCGATCGCATCGCCCGCGAAGATGTGGGCGGCATGATCGTTTCCGTTATCGACCCCGTCGAAGACTATGCGGCCCTGATGGAAGAGCTGTTCGATTTCGGCGCGATCCGCAATCTGATCAGCCTCGGCTTCCGCCTGAGCTTCGACGCGATGAGCGCCGTCACCGGCCCCTACGCCAAGGAAATCTTCGAAATCCGCCTCGGCGCGCCGGACGGTTCGGTTCGCAACTTCCTGCCGCTGCCGGATTTCGGCGGTCATCATCCGGATCCGAACCTCGTCTACTGCAAGGAGCTTTACGACGACATGATGAGCGACGATGCGCCCGATTTCGGCGCGGCATCGGATGGCGACGGCGACCGCAACCTCATCATCGGCAAGGGCATCTACGTCACCCCGTCCGACAGCCTGGCGATCCTGGCTGCCAACGCCAATCTCGCTCCCGGCTATTCGCATGGCATTGCCGGCATTGCCCGCTCCATGCCGACCAGCGGCGCCGCCGATCGCGTTGCCGAAAAGCGCGGCGTCGGCATCTACGAAACGCCCACCGGCTGGAAGTTCTTCGGCAACCTGCTCGATGCCGGCATGGCGACCATCTGCGGCGAGGAAAGCTCCGGCACCGGCTCCAGCCATGTTCGCGAAAAGGATGGCCTCTGGGCCGTGCTGCTCTGGCTGAACATCCTGGCCGTTCGTGGCGAGAGCGTCATCGATATCGTGACGCAGCATTGGGCCACCTATGGCCGCAACTATTATTCCCGCCACGACTATGAGGGCGTCGACACGGATGCCGCCAATGGCCTGATCTCGACGCTGCGCGAAAAGCTGCCGACCCTGCCGGGCACGAAGTTCGGCGATCTCACCGTTTCCGCCGCCGACGACTTCGCCTATCACGATCCGGTCGACAAGTCGGTCAGCCAGCATCAGGGCATCCGCATCCTCTTCGATGGCGGCTCCCGCGCGGTTTTCCGCCTCTCCGGCACCGGCACGACGGGCGCAACACTGCGCGTCTACATCGAGCGCTACGAGCCCGATCCGACCCGTCACAATATCGAAACCCAGGAAGCACTGGCCGACCTCATCGTCGCTGCCCAGGATATCGCCGATATCAAGGGCCGCACAGGCCGCGACGCACCGACGGTGATTACCTAACGGCAAACTCTGCAGAGTTCCCCCTCACCCTGCCCTCTCCCCGAGGGGAGAGGGGGATTGTGCCATAAGCACCTTCTCCCCTCGGGGAGAAGGTGGATTTCGGTGGTTGAGTAAAGCGAAATCGCCGAAAGACGGATGAGGGGGTTATCTGAGAGCGACGGCAAATTGTAGCACCTGGTCGCTCCAACCTCCGAAAATGGAAAGCCCGCGAGACATGTCAGAGCCGACAACCCGCTGCCTTGGAGCGACCCTCACCGAAACAGGTGTTGAATTTGCCGTCGCATCCAAACATGCCGAGCGTTTGGAGCTCTGCATGTTCGACGCCGAGGGCCACAAGGAGATCGCGCGTCTGCCCATCACCCGTGACGGCGACGAGCACCGCCTCTTTGTGAAGGATGCCAAGGAAGGCACGCGCTACGGCCTGCGCGCCCATGGCACCTATGATCCCGATCGCGGCCTGTGGTTCGACCCGTCCAAGCTGCTGGTCGATCCCTATGCCAGGGAGATCGACCGGCCGTTTCGCTACGATCCGCGCCTGGGGGTCTTCGGGGCCGACACACAGGATCTGATGCCGAAGGCGATCGTCTCGCGCGATGTCGCCGTCAAGCCGGCCAAGCCTTTGTTTCAGCCCGGCGGCCTGATCTACGAGATCGCCGTAAAGCCCTTCACCATGTTGCATCCGGATGTGCCGGCTAAGAAGCGCGGCACGCTCGGCGCCCTCGCCCATCCCTCCGTCATCGCGCATCTCAAGCGCCTGCAGGTTGATGCCGTCGAGTTGATGCCGATTACCGCATGGATCGACGAGCGGCACCTGCCGCCGCTCGGCCTTACCAATGGCTGGGGCTACAACCCGGTCGCCTTCATGGCGCTCGACCCGCGTCTCGTGCCCGGCGGCATGAAGGAGTTGCGCGAGACGGTCGCCGCCCTTCACGCCGAAGGGATCGCCGTCATCCTCGATCTCGTCTTCAACCATACGGGCGAAAGCGACCGCCAGGGGCCGACCTTGTCATTGCGCGGCCTCGACAACCCCACCTATTTCCGCCACCTGCCGGACCAGCCCGGTATGCTCGTCAACGATACCGGCACGGGCAATACCATCGCCAGCGACCAGCCGGCGACGCGCAAGCTCATCATCGACAGCCTGCGCCATTTCGTCCGGGCTGCCGGCATCGACGGCTTCCGCTTCGATCTCGCCACCGTGCTTGGCCGCAACGGCAAGGGCTTCGATCCGGAAAGCATGACGCTGCGCACCATGCTGGCGGACGAGGTGCTGCAGGATCGGATCATGATCGCCGAACCCTGGGATATCGGCGCCGGCGGCTACCAGCTCGGGAATTTTCCCGCACCCTTCCTTGAATGGAACGACCGCGCCCGCGACGACCTGCGCCGCTTTTGGCGCGGCGATGCCGGCATCGGCGATCTCGCGACCGTGCTTGCCGGCTCCTCCTCCATCTTCGGCCGTGACGGGCGCGCGCAGACGCGCAGCGTCAATTTCCTCGCCGCCCACGACGGCTTCACGCTGATGGACCTCGTTTCTTACGAGAACAAGCACAATGAGGCCAATGGCGAGAAGAATCGCGACGGCCACAATGAGAACTTCTCCTGGAACAACGGCATCGAAGGCAAGACCGACGACCCGTCGATCCAGCGCAAGCGCCGCGCCGATATCGAAGCCATGCTGTCGACGCTCTTTGCCACGCGCGGCACGATCATGCTGACATCAGGCGACGAAGGCGGGCGCAGCCAGCAGGGCAATAACAATGCCTATTGCCAGGACAATGCCATCACCTGGATGGACTGGAAGGTGCTGGACGAGGAGCTGATCGGCCATGCCGCATGGCTTGCCGGCCTGCGCCGCCGTTTCGCCGCCTTCGGCGACATGGACTTCTTCCATGGCGATGGCGATGTGTTCTGGTTCTCAAGCGCGGGAATGCCGATGGCGGTGCCGGATTGGGAAGCGCCGAGCGCGAGCGTGCTCGGTATGGCGCTGCGGACGCAGGATCGCGCCACCGGCCGCTCGACACGGCTTGCCATTCTGTTCAACCGCGCAGCCGAAGAGCTCCATGCCACACTGCCCGCCTCGGAAAATGGCGGCTGGTCGCTGCTGACGACGACTGGCGAAACGACAGTCGGTGAGCCAATCACCGTTCCCGCCCGCTCCGTCGCCTTTCTTCTGGAAAAATGATCGCGGTTGCACTTTCAGTCTCGATTCGCCAGAAAGGGTCAGCGGCCACTTAGACTAACGAGGATGGAATGCCCGGCGAAATTTCGCTTGTTGAGATCATGAAACAGACGGGAACGGAGATCGGCATCTCCGATTGGATCATCGTGGAGCAGACGATGATCGACACCTTTGCCGATGCAACGCTCGATCATCAGTTCATCCATGTCGATCCCGAGCGCGCCAGGGCGGAAACGCCCTATGGCGGCACCATCGCCCACGGCTTCCTGACGCTCTCCTTACTCTCGGCGATGAACTACAGCGGCCTGCCGAAGATCCGCGAACAGACCATGGGCATCAATTACGGCTTCGAGAAGATCCGCTTCATGTCGCCGGTCAAATGCGGCGCGCGCGTGCGCGGACGCTTCATGCTTGCCGAAACGCGGCTACGCGGCGCCAGCATGCTGATGCTGACCTATGACGTAACAGTCGAGATCGAGAACGAGCGCAAGCCGGCGCTGACTGCGACATGGACGACCATATCGCAGTTCGACCCGAAGGATCGGCCGGAGGAAAACTAAAGTCCGGCATCCTCCGCGCCCTCGGCCAGAAGGCCGAAGGCGTAGTCGGAGAAGGAGCGCCAGACTTCGACACGGAACGTCTCTTGATCGAGGCGCAGCACCACGACTTCCGCCTTGCCGAGCAGCGTGCGCGAGCAGGCGCCGACGGGAAATGCGCTCAGCGAAACATCCTGCGGGCAGCCGGCGGCAAGTGTTGCTTCCGCGCCGGGACCGGAGACGATCACAGCCGTATTGCGATGCGAGACATCGGTCGCCGAGTGCAGAGCGCCAGCTGATGCGGCCAGGCCGACCAGATCGGCGCCGCTCTCATCGATGACAAGCCATTCGTCCGGACCGAGCCAAAGGGCATGACGCCCGTTGGCGCTGGCAGACGTCTTCGGCCGGGTCGGCACTTGCAGGCCAAGCGCCTGCGAAAGACCGCCGACGGAATCGGCCGGTGCGCGCAGTGCAATGCGGCTTGCGGGGGCTGCGGACGTCAGCCGGACGGTGGAAGAACCTCCGTGGCGGCCGGCGAGCGGCGGTTTGCGGGTAGCGAGATCAGCCATTGATCCGGCCTCCTTCCTTGTCAAAGAACACCAGATCCGTCACCTCGACGGCAATCGTCTTGTCGGGCATCGGCACATAAAGCGTCTTGCCCATGCGCTCTCGCCCGCCGGCAACCAGCGCGAAGGCGATGGAGCGGCCGAGATTTTCGGACCAGTAGGAAGAGGTGACATGACCAAGCATGGTCATCGGCTTCGGTTCGTTCGGATCGGCGACGATCTGCGCGCCTTCCTCCAGCACCACCTTCGGATCGCGCGTGACGAGACCGACGAGCTGCTTGCGCCCTTCCTTGACGAGATCCGGCCGCTTCAAGCCGCGAATACCGACGAAATCGGTCTTCTTCTTGGAAACGGCCCAGGCAAGGCCGGCGTCATCGGGCGTTACCGTGCCATCGGTATCCTGGCCGACGATGATATAGCCCTTCTCGGCGCGCAGCACGTGCATGGTTTCCGTGCCGTAGGCGCAGGCGCCCAGCGGCTCGGCGCGAGCCCAGACGGCCTCCCAGACGGACTGGCCGTAATCGGCCGGCACGTTGATTTCATAGCCGACTTCACCCGTGAAGGAGACGCGGAACAACCGTGCCGGCACGCCGCAGACCTTGCACTCGGCCACGCTCATATGCGGGAAGGCCTCGTTGGACAGATCTTGGCCTTCGACGAGCGGCTCGATGATCTCGCGCGCCTTCGGACCCTGGATCGCGATGACGGCCCATTGCTCGGTGGTCGAGGTCAGCCACACCTTCAGATGCGGGAATTCGGTCTGCAGATAGTCTTCCATGTGATGCAGCACGCGCGGCGCGCCGCCGGTCGTGGTCGTCACATGGAAACGATCCTCAGCCAGACGCCCGACGACGCCGTCGTCATAGACGAAGCCATCCTCGCGGGTCATGATGCCGTAGCGGCAGCGGCCGGGTTTCAGCGTGTCCCAGGCATTGGTGTAGAGGAGGTTCAGGAATTCCGCCGCATCCGGCCCGACCACTTCGATCTTGCCGAGCGTCGAGGCATCGAACACGCCGGCCACTTCGCGCGCCGTGCGGCATTCGCGATCGACGGCCTGATGCATGGTCTCGCCGGCGCGCGGATAGAACCAGGCGCGCTTCCAGTTGCCGACATCTTCGAAGATCGCGCCATGCGCCTCTTCCCAGGCATGCATCGGCGTCTTGCGGGTGGGATCGAAAAGAGGCCCACGCGAATGGCTGATCAGCGTGCCGTAGGTGACAGGCGTATAGGGTGCGCGGAAGGTGGTGAGACCGACCTGCGGAATATCCTTGCCAAGCATTTCGGCGGCAATCGCCAGCCCATGCATGTTGGAAAGCTTGCCCTGGTCGGAGGCCATGCCGTTGGTGGTGAAGCGCTTGATATGCTCGATGGAATGCATGCCCTCGCGCACGGCAAGACGGATATCCTTGGCGCAGACGTCGTGCTGGAAATCGACGAAGGCCTTGGCATTCGTGTCCGGCCCGGCGCCTTCGGCAGCACCGATCATGCCGCCTGTCCACTCGAAAGCCTGCTCGGCATGAAGCTGGATCTTCTCGCCGCCATTGGTCGCGCCGGTGGCGCGCGCCATCAGCTCGCCGGCTGCCAGCGATTCCTCGATCGCCGCCTGCAGGCCATCCGTACCGTTGCACGCACCGACCGAAAGGCAATCCTGAACATAGGTGCCCGGCAGGAAGCGCTGCTTCTCGGCATCGAATTTCAGCTTGCCGCGCGACTGCGAGAAGAGATGAACGGAGGGCGTCCAGCCCGATGAAACCAGCAGGGCATCGATCGCGATCTTGCGCTTGGCGGAGCTGCCGTTGCGCGCGACGGTCATCGAGGAAACGCGAAGCTTGCCGGCCGTATCGATGACGGCATAATCGGTCATCACCTCGATACCGAGCCGCTTCGCCTCGGCCAGAACCGCCTCGCCCGGCCGTGCCCGGCTATCGACGATGGCGGCAACGGAAACGCCGGCACGCTTCAGATCGAAGGCGGCTTCATAGGCCGAATCATGCGCCGTATAGACACCGATTTTCGCGCCGACGGCGACGCCGTAATGATTGAGATAGGCGCGCGCGGCGGAGGCGAGCATGATGCCCGGCCGGTCGTTGTTCGGAAACACCATGTGGCGTTCGATGGCGCCCGTCGCCATGATCACGCGCTTGGTGCGCACCTGCCACAAACGCTCGCGCGGCAAGTCGCGGCCCGGCTTCGCCAGGTGATCTGTCACGCGTTCGGCAAGGCCGACGAAATTATGATTGTAGTAGCCGAAGGCCGTCGTGCGGGTCAGCACCTGGACATTCGGCATCGCCTTGAGCTTGGCGACGATAGTCTGTGCCCAGTCATAGCCTTCGACGCCGTCGATCTTGGTGCCGGTGTCGAAGCGCAGCGCGCCGCCGACTTCCGGCTGCTCGTCGCAGAGGATGACCTTGGCGCCAGTTTCGGCAGCGGCCATAGCCGCGGAAAGACCAGCAATGCCGGCGCCGACGACCAGCACGTCGCAATGGGTATAGCGGCTGGCGTAATGATCCGGATCTTCCTCCGTCGGCGCGACACCGAGACCGGCGGCGCGGCGGATGAAGGGTTCGTAAATGTGCTTCCAGGCCGCCTTCGGCCACATGAAGGTCTTGTAGTAGAAGCCGGCCGCAAAGAACGGCGACATGAGATTGTTGACGCTGCCGACATCGAAAGCCAGCGACGGCCAGCGGTTCTGCGACTGCGCCTTCATGCCGTCGAAGACTTCCTGCACGCTGGCGCGCACGTTCGGCTGCCGCCGCGCCGCATCGCGGGAGATATCGAGCAGCGCGTTCGGCTCTTCGGCTCCGGCTGACAGGATGCCGCGCGGACGGTGATACTTGAAGGATCGGCCGACGAGGTGCACGCCGTTGGCAAGCAGCGCCGAGGCGACAGTATCGCCTTCGAGCGCGGTATAGCTCTTGCCGTCAAAAGTGAAGCGAGCGGTTCTGGCCGGCGTCAGACGTCCCTTGCCCGCGATACGATTGGCGCCGCTCATTCAGCAAATCCCTCTGTTTGTACCGTCTGTTCTTGTTCGTTCTGATGCTGTGCGACCGGCTTGGAAGCGCCCGGCAGCAGCGTCGCGGGATCCGGCTTCGGCTCGCCGGCCTTGTAGGTGCGGTAGAAATGGTCGCTCACCGTGTCGCGCGCCGCGTTGAAAAAGCGGCCGCAGCCATGGATATGCCGCCAGCGCTCGAAGATCATGCCCTTCGGGTTGTCGCGCAGGAAGAAATACTCCTCGAATTCCTCATCCGAGATCCCGGCGATATTGGCCGGCCGCACGATATGCGCGTCGCCGGCGTTGCGGAATTCGAGTTCCGAACGCTCTTCCTCGCAATAGGGGCAGTAAATCAGCAGCATCGTTTTCTACCTGTGTTAAAGCTCGGAGCCGGAAAGGCTTGTGCCGGGAGGCTGGGCGCAGAGCCGCCGTCCCATGATGACGAAAGGTGTTATGCGCTTCAGCAGCGCCTCCAGCGAACCATAGGGTTTCAGCACGTCGGTCATCCCCATATTGACCAGGCTCATGCCGAACAGATCCGTATCGAGCACGAAAGCGCGCGTTGCCTCGGGCTTCTGCTCCGGCACGAAATAAACGGCCGGCTTGTTCAGCACCTTGGCGCAGGCAAGCACGCCGCTCTCGGCCGTGAAAGGCCAGTCGGCCTCATCCTTCGCCTTGTGGATCACCTGCATGCGAAAATCCTTGGCCCCTGGAACAAGATCGTTGACTGCGGTCACGATCGTTCCTGCCGGCAGTGAAAGCCCCGCTGCAAGAACGATCCCGACCGCCGCCGACATCAGTGCGCCACGGCGGCCGCTGCCGCCTCATCGATCAATCGGCCGGTGCGGAAGCGATCCAGATTAAGCCCGGCATTGAACCGATGCGGCTCGTCGCGGGCAATCAGATGCGCGAACAGATTGGCCGAACCCGGCGTCGCCTTGAAGCCGCCCGTGCCCCAGCCGCAATTGACATAGAGCCCCGGCACCGGCGTCTTCGACTGGATCGCCGAACGGTCCGGCGTATTGTCGACGATGCCGCCCCAGGAGCGCATCATCTTCACGCGGCGGAACATCGGGAACAGCTCGCAGATCGCATCCAGCGTGTGGGTGATGATCTGCAGGCCGCCGGTCTGGCTGTAGGAATTATACTGGTCCGTGCCGGCACCAATGACGAGCTCGCCCTTGTCGGATTGCGAGATATAGGCATGCACCGTGTTCGACATGACGACGCAGGGGAAGATCGGCTTCAGCGGCTCGGAGACGAGCGCCTGCAGCGGGCTCGATTGCAGCGGCACGCGCACGCCGGCCATCTGCATGACGACGGTCGTATGGCCGGCTGCGGAAACGCCGATCTTCTTGGCGCCGATGAAGCCCTTGCTGGTGTCGACGCCGGTCACGCGACCATCCGGCCCGCGGCGAATGCCGGTCACTTCGCAATTCTGGATGATGTGCACGCCGCGATCGGAAGCCGCGCGGGCAAAGCCCCAGGCGACAGCATCGTGGCGCGCCGTGCCGCCGCGACGCTGCAGGGCGGCACCGTTGATCGGATAGCGAGCGGTCTTCGAAATATCGAGCGGCGGACAATAGGCCCTGGCCTGTTCGGGCGTCAGCCATTCATTGTCGATGCCGTAGAGACGGTTGGCGTGAATATGCCGTTTGAAGGACTGCTGGTCATGCACATTGTGCGACAGCATCATCACGCCGCGCGGCGAATACATGACATTGTAATTGAGATCCTGAGAAAGCCCCTCCCAGAGCTTCATCGAATGCTCGTAGATGTGCATGCTCTCTTCATAGAGATAGTTCGAGCGGATGATGGTCGTGTTGCGGCCGGTATTGCCGCCGCCGAGCCAGCCCTTTTCGATCACGGCGACATTGGTGATGCCGTGCTCCTTGGCGAGATAGTAGGCGGCACCCAGGCCATGACCGCCGGCGCCGACGATGATGACGTCATACTCCTTGCGCGGCTCCGGCGAGGTCCATTGAGCCTCCCAGCCCTTGTGAGCCCGCATCGCTTCCCGTGCCACGGCAAAAACCGAGTATTTACGCATTCGCCCTCAACTCCTTCAGGCAAGACGCCCTTCTTGTGGGTCATACAAATCGCAAATCAAAAACCGACACAACGGCTCTTTTGCGACGCATTCAGGACCGTCTTTCGACACGGTTAAAATTGCCGCGTTCCCGGTTGGCCCGCTTATGACCTCTTAGCAGTTTTATTTGCGCTGCAGATGGCAGACCTTCACCCGTCCGCCATGACCATCCTTACGCCAGACACACCCCTCTTTCCGCGGCTTCTCATTATAAAGATAGATCCTCGCACGATGCTTGCTGTCGAAGGTCTGATTGGAAAAGTCGTGACCGCCGATGCGGACATTCTTGCCGAGTCGCACTTCGCCGGCCGTGGCGGGTGCAAGCGCTGCGACGAGAACGACGAGGGCAAAGATTGGCGCTGCAAGCAATCTTCCAGCGACAACAAAATCAAGCGATTTCATAAAACGATTCTCCCTGGCCTTAGACAACTGCTTGAATGGCACAATTGCCATAACGCATGAATGATTGTGATCCGGAATACCCACGTGAGCATGTCAATGTCGCAAAGATAGGCGCGCCGATCCGGCACTTAATGGCTTCGACGAAGCCAGACAGGCATCGCCGCCGCAACTCAGCCCTCGACAAACCGCTTTTTCCTCTGCAAAGTCACGATCTGGCTGGACTTTGACAAACCGATCTGTTATCTCGCCTAACCAATCGCAAGGCTGCGGCTTCGCGAACGTTATATTTTTGCCTCCTGGCGCTGCTGTTGCCGCTGGCATCAACCAAACCAAAGGAACGTGATTCTCGTGCAGGTACTTGTCCGCGATAACAATGTCGACCAGGCTCTCCGCGCTCTCAAGAAGAAGATGCAGCGCGAAGGTATTTTCCGCGAAATGAAGATGCGCGACTACTATGAAAAGCCGTCGCAGAAGCGTGCTCGCGAGAAGGCTGAAGCTGTTCGTCGCGTTCGCAAGCTCGCACGCAAGCGCGCTCAGCGCGAAGGCCTGGTTGCCAAGTAATCGCCGTTTTTTCGACGTTTTCAGACGCATGTGGGGCGGGGGCGAGTCGTTCGCCGCCGCCTTTTTGATTTATTCTCTGCGCAAATCGGATTAAATCAGAACAGCCTGATATGACGCATGGGGAAAGCGAACCCGATAATGGCAATGACGACCTCCGTAAAGTTCCGCACTTCGAACCTCTCCTTGCGCGTTTCGAAGCGCGCCGCGGCGATGCCCGCCTTGGCGATACTTGCCGCAATCAGCCTTTCCAGTTGCCAGACCGCATCGACGGACAACGTGATCCGCATCGACAAGGCGCAAGGTTCCTCGGAAAATATCGCTTCGCTGACTTCCGTCATCAATTCCAATCCACAGGATCCGGAAGGCTACAATGTTCGCGGCACGGCCTATGGCCGCGGCGGTGATTTCAACCGCGCCCTTGGCGACTTCAACCAGGCGATCCAGCTCAATCCGAAGTTCTATCAGGCCTACGCCAACCGCGCGCTCATCTACCGCAACATGGGCAAGTTGCCGGAAGCGGTCGCGGACTACAGCGCCGCCCTGCAGATCAACGGCAATTACGATGTCGCCTATATCGGCCGAGGCAATCTCTACCGCCAGTCCGGCCGCGACAACGACGCCTTCAACGACTATTCGAAGGCGATCAGCCTCGGCACCACCGATGGCCGTGCCTATAATGGCCGCGGCGTGATCTTTCAGAAGCGCAATCAGCAGGACAAGGCGATCGACGACTTCTCGAAGGCCATCTCGCTGTCGCCGAACTCGCCGGAACCCTACAACAGCCGCGGCATCTCCTATCTCGCGCAGAACGACGACGACAACGCCTTCGCCGATTTCAACCATGCCATCGATCTCAACAACAAGGTCGCCGAATCCTGGGCAAACCAGGCCTTCGTCTATGAGCGCAAAGGCGACAAGGCGAAAGCTCGCCGTTCCTTTCAGCATGCTGTCAATCTCGATCCGAACTACCAGCCGGCCAGGGACGGCCTGGCGCGTGTCGGCGCCGGCGCCTGATACGCGGGTCGCATCGCGATAAGGACATCGAGCCGCCGGCGATCCTTCGCCCGGCGGCTTTTTTGCGCTGTTGAACGGCTAAGGCGCGTCGCGATCTTTGAGATTCGCTCGGTGCGCGTTACAGCGCCGCGCGTCTTTTAAGACGCGCCAAGGACGCTGTAACACTTTGAAATGCTGCATAATTTTTCCCTTAAATCGATTCCGATTTAAGGAATTATGCAGTAGGCTCTTGATTTTCCGCATGTCGTTATTGCAAAACCGCTGCACAGTTTTTGCGCGACATGCGTTAGTCTCGAAGCATTCCTATCCGAACGAGGCAGCGACATGCCCTCCCCTCAGAAGATCATCGTCATCGGCGCCGGCATCATCGGTGCATCCATTGCCTGGCATCTCCAGCGCAAGGGCGCGTCCGTCACCGTGGTCGCGGAGCAGGCCGGCGGTGTGGCGACGCCGAATTCCTTCGCCTGGATCAATGCAAGCTGGGGCAATCCGGAATTCTATTTCCATTTCCGCCACCGCTCGATGAGCGAATGGTCAAGGCTTGCGGCGGAGCTTCCCAGCCTGCCGCTATCCTGGTGCGGCGGCCTGTGCTGGGATCTCCCGGAGGCAGAGCTGGACGCCTATGCGGCCCAGCATCACGGCTGGGGCTACGGCATACAGCCGGTCAACCGAGCCACCAGCACGATGATCGAGCCGAATCTCGCCAATCCGCCGGACTATGCGATGCATGTCGCCGAAGAAGGCGCCGTCGAACCCGTTGCCGCAGCCGAGCTGCTCTTGAAAGATGCAACGCGGCGGGGCGCTGTCCTGTTGTCCGGCGTCGAAGTCAAACGCCTGCTGAAGCAGGGCGAGCGGATCATCGGCGTCGAAACGAGCGAAGAGGCGATGCGTGCCGACCACGTCGTTCTTGCCGCCGGCGCGGGCACGGCAGCGCTTGCGGCGTCGGCCGACATCCATGTGCCGCTGGAAGCGCCGCCAGGGCTCATCGTTCATTCCCGCCCCGCGCAAAAGCTGCTGAACGGTCTGGTGACGGCGCCGGAACTGCATCTGCGCCAGACGGCGGAAGGGCGGATCATTGCCGGCGGCGACTTCGGCGGCACCGATCCCGGCGACAATCCACAGGCGGCTGCCCGCGAACTTTTCGCCAAGGTCAAAACAACCTTGAAAGGTGGCGAGGCGCTGGAGCTCGATTTCCAAACCGTCGGCTATCGTCCGACGCCTAAGGATGGCCTGCCCATTCTGGGCGGCGTCGATGGCGCGCCGGGCCTCTATCTCGCAGTGCTGCATTCGGGCGTCACGCTGGCGCCGCTCGTCGGCCTGCTTGCGGCCGAGACGATCGTCGACGGCAAAGACGACGATCAGCTTCTTCCCTTCCGCCTTTCACGCTTTGCCTGACCCTCCCCAAAAGCATGGGCGGCGCAACTCAGGGGATGCATCGCCACAGTCGTAAATACCCGAGATCGCTTATGATTTCGAAGCAATGACTTTTCAGATGTTGCAAGGCAATTTACCGAGCCCTAACATGGAGACTTCGAGAGCATGTAGCTCGGGACTGGGCATGGGGGCGCTTGGCATGATGACCAAAACCATTCTTTTCGCGTTTGCCGGCGCTTTGGATCGTCATGGAGGCACGATCGGTTGATCGCCCCATGAGGAAGCCGCATTTCCCGAAAGCGTCGATTGGGGCCTATCTGATCGCCATAGCCCTGGCGATTGCCTTGCCTATCCTGGCCTTCGTCGCCCTCCTTCTCGTCCAGCTCGAGAACAATGAACGCGATGCGCTGAAAGGCGATACGGTTCAGGACGCCCAGGCTTTGGCACGCGTCGTCGACCGCCAGCTGCAGGACATGGCGACGACGTTGCGGTTGCTGTCCTCCTCGCCTGAACTCGAGCGCAACGATATCGCCACTTTCTTCGCCCGGACGGAGACGGTCCTGCGCACTGATTCCCTCTTCGTCCTGCTCATGGAAAAGGATGGCCAGCTGAGATTGAATACCCGCTGGCCGTTCGGCAAACCGCTCGGCAAGACCGGCAATATAGCAGCACTGCAATCGGCGCTGACCTCCGGACGAATCGAGGCATCCGATGTTTTCATCGGTACGAATGCCCGCCGCTGGGTCTATAACGTCACCCTTCCGCTCGAACATTCCCCGGCCGGAGCCGCCTTGGCGGTAACCCAGGATGCGGACGAACTCGCCAAGCTCGTGACCACGGAAGCTTTGCCGCCCGGCTGGTCGGCTGCCGTGTTGGATAAATCCGGCCATGTCGTCGCCGCCGGCGGCCCGACGACGCTCGCGCCGGGCGACGCATTCAAAAAGGATATTCTACCGAAGTTGATCGCATCCAGCGGCGTTTACCAGGATGAGAAGATCCTGCCGAACGCGGTGCTCGGCTATGCGCAAATTTCCGGCTGGTCCTGGAAGGCCGTCGTCTGGGGACCGATCGCATCGGCGCAGGCCTCGCTGATGAGCACCTGGCGCTTTCTGATCTATGGCGGCGTGACGCTGCTGTTGATCGCGCTGATTGCCGTCTATGCGCTGGCGCGGCAAGTGCGCATCACCATTCAAAGCATTGCCGACATGGCCGACCGCATGGGCCGGGGCGAGATCGTATCGCCGGTCGACACCAGCGTCATCGAGGCGAACCAGGTGGCCGTGGCGCTTTCCAACGCATCCTTCGACCGCAGCGTCACGGAAGATCGGCTGCATTTCGTCATGCACGAACTCGTTCACCGCACCAAGAATCTGCTGGCGCTGGCCCAGGCGATGACCCGGCAGCTCGCACGGCAGACCGACAGCGTCGACAGCTTCCAGCGCGCCGTCGCCGACCGGCTGGAAGGGTTGGCGCGTTCGATCGAGGTCCTGACCAGCGAACAATGGTCCGGTGTTTCGCTGCGCCGCGTGATCGACATCCATCTTGCGACCTTCCTGCAGGGACCGCAGCAGCTCGATGTCCTCGGCAACGATTTCCTATTAAAACCGGAGGCGGTGCAGAATCTCGGCCTGGTTCTGCATGAGCTCGCGACCAATTCTGTGAAATACGGGGCGCTTTCGGCTCCCGAAGGCAAGATCACCATCGAATGGACGACAGAGGTCGGCGAAAGCGGACCGATGATCCGCTTCGTATGGACGGAAAGCGGCGGCCCCCCGGTCAATCCGCCAAAGGAAACCGGCTTCGGCACCACCGTGACGAAAACGCACGCCGCTGCGTCCTTCAGCGGTAGCGTCGAGGTCGATTTTCGCCCAACCGGCCTTGTCTGGATATTGATCGCCCTGCGCGGCACGATGGAGCGCGAGCGGAGCTAGAGCAGTTCCAGGAAAAGTGCGCGGCGGTTTTTCGTCCGGAATGCGTAGAAAAACAAGAAGATAAGGCGTTTTCGCGATTCGAAGAAAAGCGGAAATGCTCTAATACCTATGGC
The DNA here is from genome assembly GCF_003627795.1 of Rhizobium sp. CCGE531. Taxonomy (NCBI): domain Bacteria; kingdom Pseudomonadati; phylum Pseudomonadota; class Alphaproteobacteria; order Hyphomicrobiales; family Rhizobiaceae; genus Rhizobium; species Rhizobium sp. CCGE531. Next base: position 3,257,943 of record NZ_CP032684.1, read on the forward strand.
TGGATGACGGGAGTATCGGCACGAGCAAGCAACAGGGCTCGCTCTTTTTCATTGTTGGTCAATTCGGCGGCGCGGCGGAATTCCGCGCGGGCTTCGGCCGTTCGTCCCAATTTCGCCAGAAGATCGCCCCGCACTGTCGGCAATAGATGCGATTCCTTCAGGCGCGGCTCATCTCTCAGAGCATGGACGATAGCAAGACCTTGGGCGGCACCGAAGGCCATGCCGACGGCAACCGCTCGGTTGATTTCGACGATCGGCGACGGCGCCGCAAGGGCCAGCGCTTGGTAGTAGGCCGCGATGGCAATCCAGTCGGTATCGGCGGCCGTCACGGCCCGGGAATGACAAGCCGCAATCATCGCCTGTAGCAGATAAGGACCAGGCATCGACGTCAGGACCATGGCGCGGCCCAGACAGTCGAGACCGCTCCGGATCAGCGACCAGTTCCATCGGCTACGGTCCTGGTCGAGCAGCAGGATCGGATTGCCCGTCCCGTCAACGCGAGTGGCAAAGCGCGAGGCATGCAATTCCATAAGGGACAGAAGTCCCAGCACTTCAGGCTCTTCCGGCATCAGCGCCGCCAGCGAACGGCCAAGGCGCAATGCCTCGCCGCACAAATCGGCACGCAGCCAATGCGGCCCTTCCGTTGCCACATAACCTTCGTTGAAGAGCAGATAGACCACTTCCAGCACGGCGGCGAGACGCTCCCGACGCTCCGCGCCGCGCGGCGTCTCGAATGCTATGGCGGCATCGCGTAAGGTTCGCTTGGCGCGCACGATGCGTTGGGCGATGGTGGCTTCGGGCAGCAGGAACGCGCGACCGATCTCCGGCGTAGACAGCCCGCCCAGCAGTCGCAGGGCAAGCGCGGCCCGTTGCTCGGTGGGCAGCACCGGATGGCAGGCGGTGAAGATCAGTCGCAGCAGGTCGTCATCTATATCTTCATCGAGCGCCGCCTCGATATCCGGTATTCCGCGTTCAAGTTCGGCAAAGTCGATAACCAGTTCGCGATGTTTGCCGTCGATCAGCGTTGTGCGGCGCAGCCTGTCGAGTGCCCTGTTCTTGGCGACTTGCGTCAGCCAGGCGGCCGGGTTGCGCGGAACGCCATCGCGAGGCCAGCGTTCGAGGGCCAGCACAAAGGCGTCCTGCGCAATCTCCTCGGCCAGGCCGACGTCGCGCAGCAAGCGGTTCAGCCTGGCGGCGAGCTTTGGCTGCTCGATCCGCCAGACCGCTTCGATGGTACCTGACGTGGTCACCCCTTCAGCTCATCGAAGCCTTCAGCCGCCTTCTGCACATCCTCCGGAAATTCGCTCATCTCGAAGATGCGGCGAACCTCGATGACGTCACTTTCCGATGCCGGGCAACGGCGCGCCCACTCGATGGCCTCGTCGCGCGAACGCACGTCAATGACCCAATAGCCGCCCAGCACTTCTTTGACTTCGGCGAACGGGCCGTCGACGACAGCAGGCTTTCCACCCTTGAAGCTCACGCGAGCTCCGGAGGACGGCGGATGCAGCCCGTCGAGCGCCAGAAGCACGCCGGCCTTCTTCAGCTCCTCATTGTATTTCATCATCGCCTCGACCGCCTCCGCACTCGGCATGGTGTCGGGAGTAGCGGAAGCGTAGCCGCCGGGGATCATCAGCATCATGAATCGCATGGGTCTTTCTCCTTGGTTGGTTAGAACATACCACACGACGAACCAGGCACCGCGAAATCGACGGGAGTTCGAAAATAAATTCATTTTCTTTTGCGGGGCGCGCAGGAATAAGGCAGACGTGAAACTTGGATACGCAGCAACACTCACCTCGACCATCTTCCGGTCAAGGAGGCTTGTCGATCCGACTTCAAATTCAGCCGAACTTCGATCGAATGGGTGGGACGTTTCGACGTCTACTCGTTCATCGCCTTGACGATCTCCTCGGTCACCTTCTTGGCGTCCCCAAGCAGCATCATAGTGCCGTCCTTGTAGAACAGCGTGTTGTCGATGCCGGCATAGCCGGAGCCGAGGGATCGCTTGACGAAGAGGCAGGTCTTGGCCTTGTCGACATCGAGGATCGGCATGCCGTAGATGGGCGAGGTCTTGTCGTCGCGCGCCGCCGGATTGGTGACGTCGTTCGCACCGATGACATAGGCGACATCGGCCTGGGCGAATTCCGAATTGATATCCTCGAGCTCGAACACCTCGTCATAGGGCACATTGGCCTCGGCCAGCAGCACGTTCATATGGCCGGGCATGCGGCCGGCAACCGGATGGATGGCATATTTCACCTCGACGCCGTGCGCCTTCAGCCTATCCGCCATTTCGCGCAGCGCATGCTGGGCCTGTGCAACCGCCATGCCGTAGCCTGGCACGATGATGACCTTGGAGGCGTTCGCCATCAGATAGGCGGCATCCTCGGCCGAACCGAGCTTCACGGTCTTGTCGGAATTATCGGCCCCGCCCCCCGTCGTTTCGCCGCCGAAGCCGCCGAGAATGACCGAGATGAAGGAGCGGTTCATGCCCTTGCACATGATGTAGGACAGGATCGCGCCCGAGGATCCGACAAGCGCGCCGGTGATGATCAGCGCCAGGTTGCCGAGCGTGAAGCCGATGCCGGCGGCTGCCCATCCCGAATAGGAATTCAGCATCGACACGACGACGGGCATATCGGCGCCGCCGATCGGCACGATCAAAAGCACGCCGAGCGCCAGCGACAGCAGCACAACGGCCCAGAAGGCGAAATGGCTCTCGCTTGACGCCAGGCTGATGATGAAAAACACGATCAGGACAAGCAGGGCGGCATTGATGATGTGCCGGTTCGGCAGGAGGACCGGCTTACCGGACATGCGCCCATCCAATTTCAGGAAAGCGATGATCGAGCCGGTGAAGGTCAAGGCACCGATGGCGACGCCGATCGCCATTTCGATGCGGGCTTCCGTATGGATGTGGCCGATTTCGCCGATGCCGAAGGAAGACGGCGTATAGAGCGCCGAAGCGGCCACGAGGACGGCGGCCAGGCCGACCAGCGAATGGAAACCGGCCACGAGCTGCGGCATCGACGTCATCGGAATGACGCGGGCGATATAGGCGCCGGCCCCGCCGCCGATGGCAAGGCCGAGAACGATCAGCACGAAGCCGCCGAAGGATGGCGTCGCCAGCACCAGCGTGGTGACGATGGCAATGCCCATGCCGATCATGCCGTAGAGATTGCCGCGCCGGCTGGTTGCCGGATGCGACAGGCCGCGCAGCGCCAGGATGAACAGGACGCCGGAAACGAGATAGAGGAAAGCCGCGATATTGCTCAGCATGCCGCCCTCACCTGTCCTTCTTTTTGTACATCGCCAGCATGCGCTGGGTGACAAGGAAACCGCCGACGATATTGACCGACACGAGCACCAGCGCCACAAAGCCGAAGCCCGTGGCCAGGCCGCTCGCCGAGATGCCGACGGCCAGCAATGCGCCAACAACGATGACCGAGGAGATGGCATTCGTCACCGCCATCAGCGGCGTGTGCAGGGCCGGCGTCACCGACCAGACGACGTAATAGCCGACGAAGATTGCCAGCACGAAGATCGCAAGCTGAAAGACGAAGGGATCGACCGCCCCGCCGGTTGCGGCGCTGGCGACCTGCGGTGCCTGCGCGGCGGCGGTCCTGACCGCGGTAACGGCATCATTCAGTTGCTGGAGTGCCTGGTCCATTGCTTGGCTGGCCATCTCAGAGATCTCCCTTGTTGACCGTCGGCTGGTCGGGATCGACGAAACTCGGGTGCACGACTTCGCCGTCATCGGTCAGCATCGTCGCCTTGATCAGTTCGTCGGCGCGGTTGAGGCCGAGGCTCTTGCTATCCTTGTCGACCATCGTTTCCAGGAAGGTGACGAGGTTCTTGGCATAGAGGGCCGAAGCGCTGGCCGCGATCCGGCCGGCCATATTGGGATAGCCGATCACTCGAACGCCTTCGACTTCGGCGACCTTGCCATATTCGGCACCCTCGATATTGCCGCCACGCTCGACCGCGAGGTCGACGGCAACCGCGCCCGGGCGCATCGCCTTCAGCATGTCGCGGCTGACGAGCCGCGGCGCGGGGCGACCGGGGATCAGCGCCGTCGTGATGATGATATCCTGCTTGGCGATATGATCGGCGACGAGAACAGCCTGCTTGGCCTGATATTCCCTGGACATTTCCTTGGCATAGCCGCCGGCGGTCTCCGCCGCCCTGAACTCTTCATCCTCGACGGCGATGAATTTCGCGCCGAGCGAGGCCACCTGTTCCTTCGCAGCCGGCCGCACGTCCGTCGCCGATACCAACGCGCCCAAACGCCGCGCCGTGGCAATCGCCTGCAGGCCGGCGACGCCGGCACCCATGACGAACACCTTTGCCGCCGGCACCGTGCCCGCCGCCGTCATCATCATCGGAAGCGCCCGATCGTAGACGGCCGCGGCCTCGATGACAGCCTGATAACCGGCGAGATTGGCTTGCGACGACAGCACGTCCATCGACTGCGCCCTGGTGATGCGCGGCATCAACTCCATGGCGAAACTCGTGAGCCCCGCGCGCGCCATCTCGGCAAGCGCTGCCTCGTTGCCATAGGGATCCATGATGGCGATGATGATCGCGCCGCTCTTGTAGCCGGCGATTTCCTTGGTCGTCGGACGCCTGACCTTGAGGATGACATCCGCCGCCTTCGCATCCTTGATGGAGCCGATCCGCGCGCCGACGACTTCGTATTCCACGTCCGGAATGCGCGATGAAGCCCCCGCGCAAGCTTCGATCACGACATCGAAGCCGAGCCCCCTCATCTTCTTCACCGTCTCCACGGAGGCTGCAACACGCGTCTCTTCCGTCACGCTTTCCTTGGCCACGAAAACCAGATTGCTCAACAGCACCACCCCACATCAAACCGCAGCCCTGCTGGATGCAGCAGCGCAAACACCTGCGAAATCAGGTCATAATTTTCAGCAAAGGCGCGGGCCGGACGGCCCCGCTTCGGTCAACGCGACAATAGGAAGCCGAAGAACGAGAGAACGACGAAAATGATGAAGCCGCCCAGCAGACCGGCATGACCGAAAAAACCCGCCGCCATCGCAATCAGCAAGGCAGCGACGAACGCCGATCCCAGCCTGGCCACGAACAGGAACCCATTATAGGTTTTCTGATGCTCCCTGTAGTCCATGGCGGCGCCTGTTTCGACGGGTCCGGTATGATGTTCGGCCATTCAGAAGTCTCCCCTCAAATTCACTCCCCAACCGGCCATGCAGGCCGGCGGCTGGAGCTATTCCCAAAGGCTGCGGCATCACGGACGCCGCAGCCGAATTTCCTCTATCGAGGCGTTACACAAAGCGAGGAAAAATGCAATGCACGAGAAGGTCGCACGGGCGCGCAGCCTGGAGCATGCCGAAAAGTGTAAGCGGTTTTCGGAAAATTCATGCTCTAGCTGTTTGAATCCAGCGCGGATTCAGATTTTAGGCCGCATCGACCTAAAATCATCCGCCGCTAGCCGAATTGCGCGCGAATTTCGCGGCGACCGCCAATTGCCAGCCGCGCCGTCGGCAGGATGGTCAACGGAGGCGAACCGTTATCCTCGTTGCGGGAAAACATCATGCGCCTTTCATAGGGCTCTGAATCGAAGAACGGATATCGTTGCATCAGCTTGCCCCGAATTTCCTTCGAGCGCGACGCCAGCAGCGTCAGCTCGAAACCGTAGGTCTTGGTCATCCGCGGCGGCACGACCGTATCGGCGTAGAAGACGCGCTTGTAGAAGGCCGCATGCGCCGGGCGGATGTGCTGCATCACGCGATCCGTGTTGAAATAAACGGCGCCGACGATCGCGGGCCGCAGCGTCAGATAGGGCAGAGCCGGCAGCTCCAGCTCGAAATCGGGATCGACGGCAAAGCGTGCGGGGTCGATCAACGTCATGCCGGCATCGAGGAAGGCATGAACCTCCTCGGGGAAAATACCGGTCGACTGACATACGCGATGATCCGGCGTGACATGGTGTATCCGCACCGTGCTCACCAGCTCCTCGTCATAATAGACCCCGAAAACATAGGCGTGATCGTCGAAGTCGATATCGTCGATCAAGTTCTTGGCCGCCACCGGCAAGACGTCGCGCGCCTTGTAGGCCTTGTAGCGTAGCCGCGCGACACCCTCCATGTCCTCGCTGCTTTCGATCCGGCGGTATTCTACGTGATCGAGCACCTCCATCAGCTTGCCGGCAAAGCTGTCTTTCCAAGCACTCATATGAGTCATGATGAATGTTCCATGATGGTTAACGGAACATAATTGGTATTAACTCACAGTTTGATCAACATTTGATTCAATTTTTATTAACTATTAATTCCATTAAGGTTAATTTTTTTAACGAATACCGGTATAGGCCCGGCCGCACGCTGCAACAAAGTTATCGTTGTTATGGCATGGGAAATAAGCAGATTTGCCCGTCTATCAGAGCCGCACAAAACAAGCGCGGATCTTCGATTTACAATTCTCATAGGCAGTCTGTCGCAGGATGATCGATTGGCCCGGATCATTATGGTGGCGTGATACGATCGCCAGTTTCCGGATTATTTTAGCGACAGCGCAATGATACGTTTTCGCTCCTTGCGTCAGGCGACATGACCCTCGCGCACGCCCGGCAGCCGGCGGCTGAGGCCACCCACCATCTCAACCACCTGTTCCCGTGTCACGGGTGCGGAAAATACATAACCCTGGATGATATCGGCCAGGTTCTTCTCAACGACGAGCGCCAGCTGTTCGAGCGTCTCGACGCCCTCGATCACGATGTGGAGGCTGAGCGCGCGGGAAAGATCGACGATGCCGCACAATAGCTTGAAACGGCGGCTGTCCGTCGTGATGTCGCGAACGAAGGACCGGTCGATCTTGACGACATCCACCGGCAGGGAATCGAGGTAGCTGAGGCTGGAAAAGCCCGTTCCGAAATCATCGATCGCGATCGTGATGCCTTTGGCGCGCAGATCGGCAAGGATGGAGCGAACGGTTGCCACCTCATCCATCAGGCAGCTTTCCGTGACTTCGAGATGCAGCCGCGACGGCTCCAATCCCGATGCCGCGAGCGCCTCCACGACGACAGTGACAATATCGTCATTGCGCAGATCCTGAGCCGATAGATTGACCGAGACCGCAAGCGGCGCCGGCCAGGAAACGCAATCCCGGCAGGCCTGGTTGACCATGAAGCGGGTGATGCCAGCAACGATGCCCATTTCCTCGGCGATCTGCACGAAGATATTGGGCGGGATCGAGCCCTTTTCCGGATGAATCCAGCGCGCCAGCGCCTCGCAGCTAACGATGCGGGAGCCGTCCGGCGTAAACATCGGCTGATAGACGGCGTGAAGCCTGCCCGCCTCGACGGCTTCGCGCAGGTCCTCCTTCAGCTTCTGGCGCTCGACGTAGCGCGCGTCCATCTCCTGTTCGAAGGCGCTGCAACCGCCTTTCAAGCGCGACTTGGCGTCGAACAGCGCCAGATCGACCTTGACCTGCCATTCCTCCGAGCGGAACTCCCGGCTCGGCATGGTCACATATCCGCCGCTGAAGGAAACGCGGAAACTGTTGCCGTCGACATTGTAAGCGCCCGTCATCGCCGCGTGCAGCGCGCGAATGCGGCCATCGATCTCCGGAGCGTTGTCCTCGTTCGGAAAGAACAGGACGAATTGATCGCCCACCAGCCGTGCCGCAAGTGCCGCCGTGCCCGCGAGCTCTTTCAGGCGCTCGGCTATGGCAACCAGAAGCCGATCGCCGGTCAGGTGTCCCTTTGTATCGTTGACATGCTTGAAGTCGTCGACATCGAGAACCAGAATTCCGATCCGGCCGTCCCGCGTGCGTGCCGCAAGCTTTTCCTTGACCAGTTCGATGAAATATTCGCGGTTCGGCAACCCCGTCAAAGGATCATAGCGGACCATATGCAGGATCTTGCGCTCCGCCCGGATACGTACGGTGACGTCTTCGAAGATCAGGATGACGATGCCATCGGCGCGACGGCTAGCGGAGAATTCCAGAAATTGCTCCTCGTTGAACTGAATGAGCGTGCGGGAAAGCGTGCCGCTGACGAGCTGTGCCATTTGCCGGTGGATGAGCCCAGGCAGGGATCCGTCAATGAAGGCATGGCGCGCGCCGTAACGCAAAACGACATCGAATTCGCAGTCCTTGAGCTGCTCCGGATGCGCGAAATTCAGGAGTTCGCAAGCCTTGCGGTTGACGACGAGAATGCGGTTGTGGGCGTCCAGCATGAACAGCCCGTGCGTCATATTGTTGAGCGCGGTATCGAACCGGTCGGCGATCAAGGATATCTCGCGCGATGCGATGACGTTCTTGTAGAGAAATTCGCGCACGCCGTTCGCCATCGCGCGCGTCGTCAGCCCGAAGGGAACGAGCATGATGGAGACGATCGCCTTGTAGAGCTGCTGCGACATCAGGCAGGCGATGATGATCGGCAGACAGCAGGCGAGCGTCTGCAGGTCGATCGCCTTCTGGGAACCGTAGTTGCGGCCCACGATCGACACCATCGATGCCATCGTCACGGCGATGCAGATGAATTCCGCCAGCGGATCCTGCACGATCAGGATGGCATAGCCGCTGCCGATGCCGAGGATGGATGCCGTCGCCGCCGCGCCGATCACATAACGCGTTTCCCATTTCGCGATATCGGCCCGCGTGAAACCATGCTTGTCCGCCGCATCGAATTGCCGGAACGAATACATCCGCAAGGCAAACACGGCGCCGAACGCCAGGCAAAGCGAGAGATAGATATTTGCGCGCGTGCTCAGGAAAACGACGACATAGGTGAGGATATGAACGAACACGCCCGTAAACAGCGTTTTACGGTTTCCGAAAAGCGAACTGACGAACGACAGATAAACATCCGTCGGCACGGTGTCCGGGCTTGGAGGCTTCATTCAGACTTCCCCTGATGCGGCGGACACCCTAGCGTAAACGTTTTAAAATTTGATTGCCCAATAGCACCTATCTGGACAGATTTATCAATCGTCTCGGTAACTTACATCGAAGTTAAGCTACGGCCCGCATCGTATTAGTGCAATTATCTCCGCCACACTCAACCTCGAATATAATATTTAAGTCACTAATGAATAAAACAAGATATCACTAAAGACTTATGGATACGATCACAGCTTGCCCGCCCTCTGCTGGATCATCATAAAAGTATCGAAAGTATACTCTGAAAGCTGCATCCAGAGATAGGCATCCTTCTTGTAGGCGACTTGATCCTCGTAGATGCGCTTGAAGTAATCGTTGGATTTGGAGAGATCCGCGTAGAGCGCGCCGGCTGCCTGGAAGCATGCCTCCATGATCTCCTGGCTGAACGGACGCAGCGTCACGCCCTGTTGCACGATATCCTTCAGCGCCTGGGGGTTTTTTACATCGTATTTCGCCAGCATATTGGTATTGGCGAAGGCGCATGCGTCCGCGAGGATTGCCTGGTAATTCTTCGGCAAGGCATTCCATTTCTCCAGATTGAAGAAGGCATGCACCACTGCACCGCCTTCCCACCAGCCGGGATAATAGTAATATTTGGCGATCTGCTGCAGCCCGAGCTTCAGGTCGTCATAAGGGCCGACCCATTCGGCCGCATCGACGGTGCCCTTGCTCAGCGCGTCGTAGACTCCGTTCGCCGGGATATCCTGCTGCGGCGCCACGCCGATCTTTTCGATCACCTTGCCGGCCAGGCCGGCGATGCGCATCTTCAAGCCCTTGAGATCGTCGAGCGTGTTGATTTCCTTGCGAAACCAGCCACCCATCTGCGCGCCGGTATTCCCCGCGGGCAGGCCCAATATGCCCTGCGTGGCGTAGAATTCGTTCATCAGCTTGTTGCCGTTGCCCTGGTAGAACCAGGCGTTGGTCAACCGGGCATTGAGGCCGAACGGCAGCGCCGTGCCGATGGCATAGGTCGGGTCCTTGTTCCAGAAATAGTAGGAGCAGGTGTGCGCCGCATCGACGGCACCGGCACTGACCGCGTCGGCAGCCTGAGCGCCGGGCACGATTTCGCCGGCTTCGTAAGTCTGGATGACGAAATTGCCGTTCGTCGCATCGGAAACATGTGCGGCAATATCTTCCGCGCCGCCATAGATCGTATCCAGGCTCTTGGGAAAGGACGACGTCATCTTCCACGTGATCTTCGGATATTCCTGGGCCAGGGCCGGGCTCGCAAGCGTGGAGGCTGCAGCGCCCGCGCCAACGGCCCCTGCCCGCCTTATGAAGGAACGGCGATCCATCGAATTCTCCCATACGGACGGCATTGCTGGGAAACGGCGCGTTCCCCATTACGGCGCAAGCGATGGAACTAACCATGCCGCACACAGTCTTTCAAGTTTGCTCTCTCGCACCGCATTATGGCGATTCCTGTACATCCGCATGACGAAGGGAAACAAAGCCTTATCGAAGCCCCACGCGTTGCCGCTTGCGCCGTCTTCGCGTAAATTCATGAGGTGGATAATATGCCTTTGGATTGACATCATGATCATCCAGAGGTTTTGCCGCCTAGAGCCGGATGATTTTAGGTCTGTTCGATCTAAAATCTGGATCCGCTCTAGAATCAAAGAAGTAGAGCATGATGTCGTCCGAAAACCGCTCAAACACTTTTCGGCATCATGCTCTAACCGTTTCGCATCCTTCGGAGCCCTGAATGTCCAGACCGATCATCGCCATTCCCGCCGATATCCGCGAATTCGACGGCACGAGCTGGCACGCGGTGCAGCTGCAATATGTCCGTGCTGCCGTGAAGGCCGCCGGATTGATGGCGCTGATCGTGCCGGCGCTTGAAGACGGCAATGACGCGGATGCCATTCTGGACCGGGTCGACGGGCTGCTCGTCTCCGGTTCGGCCACCAACGTGCATCCTTCCCTCTACGGGAAGGAAGCACTTGAGAGCGATGGCCCCTTCGATCCGGCGCGCGATGCGACATCGCTGCCGCTCATCCGCTGCGCCATCGACCGCGCCATTCCGATGCTCGCCATCTGCCGCGGTATTCAGGAACTGAACGTTGCGCTCGGCGGCACGCTCGCAAGCGAAATCCAGGACCAGCCCGGCATCTGGGACCATCGCAAGCCAAAGGATGTCGATCGCGACACGATGTACGCGGTCCGTCAGAGCGTTTTCGTCAAGGAAGGCTCCTGCGTCGCCCGTGTCGTCGGCCCGGGCGAGGTGCGGGTCAACTCGCTGCATCGCCAGGCGATCGCCGATACCGCGCCGAGGCTGCAGGTCGAGGCGCTGGCAGAGGACGGCACGATCGAGGCCGTCTCCGTTATCGGAGCAAAGGCCTTTGCCGTCGGCGTGCAATGGCATCCGGAATATTGGGCGGAAACGGATTCGTCGTCGCTCAAGCTCTTCATGGCCTTCGGCGATGCCGTGCGCGACTATGCGGCTGGCAAGGAGCGGCTTGCCGCCGCTCCCTATCAGCAGAACGCCGGATGATCAGCCGCGCGGCTTGACCGGCGTTTCCGGCACCGGCGTTACCGGCCGACCCTTTGCGAACCATTCGATGATGTTGTCGGAGACGAGATCGGCCATGGCATCGCGCGTCGGCACCGAGGCGGACGCCACATGCGGCAGCAGCGAAACATTCGGCAGCGAGAGATAGCCAGCCGGGACATTGGGTTCGTCATAGAAGACGTCGAGGCCGGCAGCACCCAGCGTTCCATTACCGAGGGCCGTTATCAGCGCGTCGTCATCGACGGACCAGCCACGGCCGACATTGATGAACACGCCCCGCGGCCCAAGCGCCGACAGGATCTCAGCATTGATGACCCTGTGCGTTTCCGGCGTCTTCGGCACGATGGAAATCAGCGTATCCACCGACTGCGCCATCTCCTTCAGGGTCGGATAGTAATCGTAAGGCAGCGAGTCGCGCGGCGAGCGGGTGTGATAGCCGATCTTCACCTTGAACGGCTCCAGCCTTCTTGCGATCTCCAGCCCGATGCGGCCGAGCCCGTAAATGCCAACGCGGCGCCCCTTCATGGAAAAGGGCGAGAGCGGAAAGGCTCCTTCCTTCACCCAGCGCCCCTCGCGCAGCCAGGTCTCCGCCTTCGGAAACTGTCGCAGCGTGTTCAAGAGCAGGGCGATCGCTGTGTCAGCGACCTCGTCGTTCAGGACGTCGGGCGTATTGGTGACGACGATCCCCTTCGAGGCGGCGTGCTTGACGTCGATCCCGTCATAGCCGACGCCGAAATTGGCGATGACCTCGACATTCGGAAAGGCATCGATCCAGGCAGCATCGAACCCGCCTGAGACAGCAACGCCGCGGATGCGGGCGGCGGTTTCCGCATCGACCTTCGGGCCGCCATCGCGTTCGACGGAAAGGATATCGAACTGTTTCCCGAGCCTTTCGAGGACACGCGGGTGTATCTTCCCCGGAACGAGGATGGCGATGCGACTGTCGGACATGGATCTTTCCTCTTGAGAGACGGTTCGGCGCCGAACCGCTGCTAGCGAGCTTTGTAGGGCGCCGTGGATTGGCGGATGCGCATTTCCGGCTTGATAAGATGGATACCATCCGGCTCATGGCTTCCTGCCAACCTATCCAAAAGCGCCCGCGCTGCAAGCCTTCCGACTTCGGCCTGACCGTTCCAGACTGTCGTCAGCGCCGGTGTCGCAATCGCCGCTTCTTCCAGATCGTCATAGCCGGTAACTGAAATGTCCCTTCCCGGCACAAGGCCGGCGCGTGAAATGCCGTTCATAAGGCCGATGGCGACCAGATCGTTCCAGCAGACGGCGGCCGTCGGCTTCTGCGGTAGCGACAGGAAATGCACGGCGGCCTCGAAACCGCCCTGCTTGGAGCGCGCGCCGGGAATACGCAGATTGGGATCGACCTCGATCGCCGCCTTGCGCAACGCATTGACATAGCCCTGGTAACGATCGCGCCCCGTCGAGGTCTGGTCGGTGCCGCCGATCATTGCGATGGAGCGGTGACCGAGGCTGATCAGGTGGTTGGTCGCAAGCGAGATGCCGTAGCTGTCGTCGCCGCGAAAGGTCGGGAGGTCCAGCGCCTCGATCTGTCGTGCAACAAGGATGGCCGGCATGCCGTTTTCTTCCGCCAGCTCGAAATCTTCCGGCGGCGTTCCGATCGCCGGCGACATGATGACGCCGTCGCCACCGAGCTGCAGCAGCGTCTCGATGAAGGTCCGCTGTTTCTCGACCGAATCATAGTGGTTGGAAAGAATGAAGGTATGGCGGCTGCGGTCGAGCTCGCTTTCGATCGCCTTCAGGATTTCCCCGTAGAAGGGGTTCATGATGTCGTGGACGACGACGCCGATAATGCCCGACCGCGATGTCCTGAGGCTCGCCGCGCGGCGATTATAAATATAGCCCAGCGCGCGGGCCTGGTCCTTGATCTTCTCGCGGGTATTGACCGCGACCAGTGGACTATCGCGTAAGGCCAGGGATACAGTTGCCGTTGAAATACCGAGCGTTTCCGCAATCGTAGAAAGCTTTATCTTTTGCGCCACGCACGCACTCCCCCGTGAAACGCAGCCGTCAACATATTCCGTCGTTTTACGATTCCGGAATTTAAAATATTTAATTAAAAGCTTTAATCACATCGCGCAACACGAATTCTCGGGGATTCTCAGAATTCCTCTTCGTCCTCGTCGTCGTCGCCGGCTTGAAGATTGCTCTCGATCGTCTTGAGGAAGCGCACGAGCGAGCGAATTTCCTTTTCGGAGAAACCGCGGGTGGCCAGCTCATCGCAGGTAGCGGCGGAACTTTCGATCTCGCTGACGCTATTGCGGCCCGTCTCGGTGAGATAGACCTTCGTCAACCGCGCATCCTCGGCATCCGGCCGCCGCTCGACGAAGCCTTGCGCCTCCATGCGGCCGATCGTCCTCGTCATGGTCGGCGCCTTGACGCCGAGCTTCTGGGCCAGCGTGCCAGCCGGAAGCCCGTCATTCGCCGCCAGTGCCAGAATGACGCCGTCCTGCCCGGCATAGAGACCGCTCGCCGTCAGGCTGCGCGTCATCACCGTGCGCATGGACCGCGCCGCCTGCGTCAATGCCGGCGACAGATCGGCAAGCGTGTAGTCCCGGTGATCCTTCTTCTTACCCGACTTACTTTTCTTCCCGACCTTGTTCTTCTTGCCCATTGTGATTCCGTTGACCTTTTCGCCGCTAAGTCATCACGCTATGACATTGCGCAGGTTATTGACATAAACAAGAGGCACATCCTCAGATGGCGTATCCTTTGCCATGTTTCGATGACAATGATGAAACATTGACACCGCAGGAGCGATCAAAATGGATCGCCGTGCTGCCGCTTGGCGCCTATGAGCAACACGGGCCGCATCTGCCGTTCGAAACCGATACGCTCATTGCCGAGGGAATCGTTTCACGTCTCAAGGGTGCCTTGCCAGCCAAACTACCGGTCACCTTCCTTTCCGTCGAGGCCGTCGGCTACTCCATCGAGCATATGGATGTCGCCGGCACCAAGAGCCTGGCCTTCGACGAGGCCGTCAGACGCTGGCTGGGCATCGCGGAGCGAGTGAACAAGCTCGGCATCCGAAAATTCGTCATGCTGAACGCGCATGGCGGCAACTCGCCCCTGATGACCATCGTCGCGACGGAAGCGCGCATGCGTTTCGACATGCTGGCGGTGGCCACGAGCTGGACCCGCTTCGGCGTGCCGGACGGCCTGATTTCCCCGGACGAAAAGGCCATCGACATTCATGGCGGCGATATCGAGACATCTGTCATGCTCGCCCTCAACCCTGAAAAGGTCGATATGTCGAAGGCGGAAAACTTCCCCTCCCGCCAGTCCGATTTCATCCGGAATTTGAAGCACCTGCGCGCCTATGGCCCCCATGCCTTCGGCTGGAAGATGTCCGATCTGAGCACCCAAGGTGTCACCGGCAATGCGGGCGCCGCGACCGCGGAAAAGGGCGAAAAGCTGATCGCGCATGCGGTACAAGGGCTGGTGGAGCTTTTGCAGGATGTCGATCGGTTCGATGTGGCGAAGCTGCGATAGTGCTGAAACCTTGTAGATAGCCATGGAATACACCATACTATTCCGAGATACTGAATTATTTCGCGGAATCCGAAGATGCGTATTTCCATGACGGAGGCAGCAAGGCAGCTACCTGAATTGGCGCGCCTTGCGGATCAGGGCGAGGAAATTGTCTTGGTCCAGGACGGTTACCCTGACGTCCGCCTAACGCCGACACGTAAGGCGCTTAGCCCGGAACAATGGGATAAGGCAATTCGTGAAATTCAGCGGCAGGTGAAGAAGAAAAACCTACCGGCAGGCCCAGACGCAGCCCGAAGCCAGGATTTTCTTTATGATGAATATGGCTTGCCAAAGTGATCGTTGTTGATACGTCGGCATTGATAGCCCTCGTGCAAAGCGAAGCGGCCGCTGATCAATGTCAGGCGGCATTGCGAAACCAGGATCAGCTCATCATCTCAGCCGGCACCTATGCAGAAGCACTGATCGTGGCAACGATGCGCGGGCTAAGGGAAGAGATGGATAAGCTCTTCGAAATCACTGTCTTTCAAATCGTTCCGGTCACGCCGGAGCGCGCTCGTCTGGCCGCCGCAGCCTATAGCCTGTGGGGTAAGGAAGCCCACCCCGCTTCCCTGAATTATGGCGATTGCTTTTCCTATGCGACGGCTAAGGAGTTCGATTGTCCGCTTCTTTACATCGGGAATGACTTCACACGCACCGACATTGTTTCTGCAATCTCCCCCTCACAAACCTAATGTGATCTTATAACATATAAAAGCCTTTGAACTGACGTCTCCAACCCCTTATATGGAACCCGACCAATGTCTGCCCCCGGGGCAACCTTCCATATTTCGAGGCTCCCATGACCGAAACAGCCACGCAAAAGCCCGTTCCCGTCACCGTTCTCACCGGCTATCTCGGTGCCGGCAAGACGACGCTGCTCAATCGCATCCTTTCCGAAAACCACGGCAAGAAATATGCCGTCATCGTCAACGAATTCGGCGAGATCGGCATCGACAACGATCTCATCGTCGAATCCGACGAAGAAATCTATGAAATGAACAATGGCTGCGTCTGCTGCACCGTTCGCGGCGACCTCATCCGCGTCGTCGAAGGCCTGATGCGCCGCCCCGGCCGCTTTGACGGCATCATCGTCGAAACCACTGGCCTTGCCGATCCGGTTCCCGTCGCCCAGACCTTCTTCATGGACGACGATGTCCGCGCCAAGACCGAACTCGATGCCGTCGTCGCACTCGTCGACGCCAAGCATCTGCCGCTGCGCCTCAAGGACAGCCGCGAGGCCGAAGACCAGATCGCCTTTGCCGACGTCGTCGTCATCAACAAGTCCGATCTCGTATCGCCTGCGGAACTGGCCCAGATCGAAGATATCGTCCGCGCCATCAACCCGGCCGCCCGCGTTTACAAGACGACGCGCTCCGGCGTCGATCTCGCCCGCGTGCTGAACCAGGGCGCCTTCAACCTGGAACGCGCGCTCGAAAACGATCCGCATTTCCTCGAGCACGGCCATGAGGATCATGTCTGCGGTCCGGATTGCGATCATCAGCATGACCATGATCACGACCACCATCATGATCATCACCACCATGATCACGACCATCATCACCACCACGCTCCGTCGCCGATCCACGACGTGACCGTTCAGTCGGTCTCGCTGCGCGGCGGCGAGATGAATGCCGAGCGCTTCTTCCCCTGGATCCAGAAGATCACGCAGACGCAGGGGCCGAACATCCTGCGCCTGAAGGGCATCATCGCCTTCAAGGACGACCCCGAGCGTTACGTCGTTCAGGGCGTGCACATGATCATCGAAGGCGATCATCAGCGCCCGTGGAAGGATGGCGAAAAGCATGAGAGCCGCCTCGTCTTCATCGGCCGCGAGCTCGACCGCGAAAAGCTGGAACAGAGCTTCAAGGCATGCGAGGCGTCCGCCTGATGCCGACTGTTGCTCCGCTTGATATCGACGGCCACGTTCTGGCCGTCGAATTTTTAGGTGACACCCCCTTCTTCGCCAGCGCCGCCGGCGCGATCCATCGCCTCGAAGGCGGGGAGAAGGTCACGGATGCCCATCGGGGCATGCTGACCTGCATCCGCGATCCAAACAGCGAGAGCCTGATTTCGGGCGGCGAGGACGGCAAGGTTCTGCGGATCGCCGCAGACGGCAGCGCGACGATGCTGGCCGAAGCACCGCGCAAATGGATCGGCCAGGTTGCCGCCGGCCCGCAGGGCGCGGTCGCCTATTCCTATAGCAAGAGCGCCTTCGTGCGCCTCGCCGACGGCACCACGAAGGAGTTCCCGGAAGAGCGCACCGTCGAGGGCATCGCCTTTGCTCCCAAGGGCATGCGCATCGCCGTCGCTCGCTACAACGGCGTGTCGCTGCATTGGGCCGGCATGAGCGCTCAGCCGGTCAATCTGGAATGGAAGGGCGCCCATACCGGAGTCACTTTCTCGCCGGACGGCCAGTTCATCGTGACGACGATGCAGGAAAACGCCCTGCATGGCTGGAAGCTGGATGCCAAGCCGGGCGCGGAAGCCAGGCACATGCGCATGACCGGCTATCCCGCCAAGGTGAAATCGCTTTCCTGGTCCAACAAGGGCAAATGGCTTGCCTCGTCGGGCGCCCCGGCGGCGATCGTCTGGCCCTTCCAGGGCAAGGACGGCCCGATGGGCAAGGCGCCGCTCGAGCTCGGCACCCGCGCCAACATCATGGCAACCTCGGTGAAGTTCCATCCCGCGGAAGATATCCTCGCCATCGGCTTCATCGATGGTATGATCCTTGCGGTGCGCATCGGCGACGCCAAGGAGGCGCTTCTGCGCCGGCCCGGCAAGGGTGCGATCACGTCGATGAGCTGGAGTAAAACCGGCAAGCTGCTCGCCTTTGCCTCCGAAGCCGGCGATTGCGGCGTCATCGACATTTCCGCCTAAGAGCAATTCCAGGAAAGTGCGTAGCGGTTTTCCGTCCGGGATTGCGCAAAAGCAAACACATGGAGTGGTTGAGCAAGACAGTGAAGCGCTCAACCACTCTAAACAGAAAGGCAGGATCATGCCCCAGTCAGGAACGGCAGCCGCCGGAAATAATCCTGCCTCTACCCAGAACGTCTGGGATGTGATCCGTTGCGAAGCCGCCGAGCTTGCGGCGCGCGAGCCGACGCTCGCCCCGCTGCTGCAGGCGCAACTGATCGCCAGCCGCTCCAACGCTGAAAGCCTTGCCAACGTGCTGGCAGCGCGGCTCTGCGTCATCAGGATCGAGCATGGTGACCTGCTTTCGCTACTGTCCGACGTGCTGACACGGCATCCCGCGATCCTGCGGGCAACGGAAGCCGATCTCGTCGCCGTGCGAACCCGCGACCCCGCCTGCACCACCTATCTGCATGCGCTTTTGAACCTGAAGGGCTTTCACGCCCTGCAAGCGCATCGCATCGCCCATGCGCTCTGGACCGAAGGCCGCACGGAAATTGCCAGCTGGCTTTCCAATCTTGTCTCGCTCGTCTTCGGTCCGGATATTCATCCTGCTGCTGAGATCGGCTCGTCGATCATGCTCGATCACGGCTCCGGCATCGTCATCGGCGAGACCGCCGTCATCGAGGATGAGGTCTCCATCCTGCAGAACGTCACGCTCGGCGGCACCGGCAAGGAAAGCGGCGACCGGCATCCGAAGATCCGCCACGGCGTCATGATCGGCGCCGGCGCCAAGATCCTCGGCAATATCGAAGTCGGCGCCTTCAGCAAGGTTGCGGCCGGCAGCGTCGTGGTAAAAGCCGTTCCCCCGCATTGCACTGTCGCCGGCGTACCCGCCACAGTCGTCCGCATCCATCGCGCCGATGAGATCCCGGCTGAGACGATGGATCAGAACATCTAGTCGTGAGGGACTGTGGCCGCCTCGTCCTTCGAGGCATTTCTATGCTTCGCTCCGAAATGCACCTCAGCAAGGTTGCGGCCGGCAGCGTCGTGGTAAAAGCCGTTCCCCCGCATTGCACTGTCGCCGGCGTACCCGCCACAGTCGTCCGCATCCATCGCGCCGATGAGATCCCGGCTGAGACGATGGATCAGAACATCTAGTCGTGAGGGACTGTGGCCGCCTCGTCCTTCGAGGCATTTCTATGCTTCGCTCCGAAATGCACCTCAGGATGAGGCGGAGCAGGCCAACGGTGCGATACCCTTATTAACGAACAGAGGAGGAGCCCTCATGGTGAGGAGGCCGTAGGGCCGTCTCGAACCACGAGGGCGGATGAGGGAACTCATCTTCCTGCCTGGCCGTGACATAAGGTAGCAACGTCACTTTTCCCGGCAGGCGCTCTCCGTAGGTCATCGGCCCTCACAGCAGAATCAATTGCTTGCCGGAAACGAGGCGACAAAGGCGAAATCCCCTCCCCTTACCCTTCACGGAACTGTCATACTCCGTTGATAGCTCGAAAGGGTTCTCTATGCCCGGCGTGGCGCAAATGCGCCGGAGCAATGCCCCCACTCGAAGAGGATATGACGATGACCAGTCTTTCACGTCGCGCCGCCCTTACCGCCGGCAGCGCGCTCAGTCTTGTTTTGCTCTGTTCCACCGCCGGTGCCGCCGACCTAGCGCCGGCACCGAATACCGCGACGCCGATCAAGCATCTGGTCGTCGTCTTCCAGGAAAACGTCTCCTTCGACCATTATTTCGCGACCTACCCCAAGGCCGCAAACGTCGCCGGCGAGCCTGAATTCAAGGCGGCCGACAATACGCCGACCGACATCAATACGCTCGCCAATGCCGGCCTTGTCGACACCAACCCGAACAAGACCAACACGGCAAACGGCGCCGATGCCGCCGCTCCCTTCCGACTCGACCGCACGCAGGCGGCGACCCAATCGCAGAACCACGGCTATACCGCCGAACAGGCCGCCTATGACAACTTCGCCATGGACCTTTTCCCGGCCAATACCGGCAAGGGCACCAAGGGTGCTGCCGGCGCATTCGGCACCAAGGGACAGGTCATGGGCTATTACGACGGCAATACCGTCACGGCTCTTTGGAACTACGCCCAGCACTATGCACTGAACGACAATTCCTTCTCCACCAACTTCGGCCCCTCGACCCCCGGCGCGCTGAACCTGATCTCCGGCCAGACCAATGGCGCCATCCTGCCGCCGGGCTACACGCTGGAAAGCGACGGCACCTATTCCAAGGGCCGCATCGTGCCTGACGGCAATGGCGGCTGGACCGTCATCAGCGACTTCGACCCGACGGGCGATGTCTGCTCGGTCGGCCAGACGGCGCTGATGTACGGCAAGAACATCGGCGACATGCTGAACGAACACAAGATCACCTGGGGCTTCTTCGAAGGCGGCTTCGATCTGACGCTGACCAACCCGGACGGCACGAGCGGCTGCAAGCGCGCGACGACCTCGACTGTGACCAAGGTCAATTACGGCGACTATATTCCGCATCACCAGCCGTTCCAGTACTACGCCTCGACTGCCAACCCGACGCATGCGCGCCCGTCTTCCGTGGCAGCGATCGGCACGGCGGATGCGGCCAATCACCAGTATGACATGACCGACTTCTACGCGGCCCTGAAGAACGGCAATATGCCGTCTGTCAGCTTCCTCAAGGCGCCCGCCTATCAGGATGGCCATGCCGGCTATTCCGACCCGCTCGACGAGCAGGAATTCGTAACGCAGGTGGTCAACACGGTTCAGGATTCGCCGGACTGGAAGGACACCGCCATCATCGTTCTCTACGACGATTCCGACGGCTGGTATGACCACGCGCACGCGGTCGTCAATCCATCGAAACTCTCGGTCAAGGGTTACGATGTCTTGAGCGGCGACAGCTGTTCCACCGGCACGGCGCTGCCTGGTGTCAACGGCCAGCCGGCTGAGGGACGCTGCGGCTACGGCACGCGCCAGCCGCTGCTGGTCATCTCGCCCTACGCCAAGGTCAACTTCGTCGACCATACGCTGACCGACCAGACCTCCGTCATGCGCTTCATCGAGGATAACTGGATGGCCGGCGCCCGCCTCGGCGGCGGTTCGTTCGATGTGCTCTCGGGTTCCCTGAACAGCATGTTCGACTGGTCCAAGGGTGATGCGCCGAAGCTGATCCTCGATCCAAAGACCGGCAATCAGCCATCGTAGAACCATAGGGGGAGACGGAAATGCCCTTGATCGACCGCCGTCTCCTGCCGCTCCTCGCACTCGCGGGCCTTTCGCTCGCGGGTGCGGCTGTCGGCATGGCAAGCGAACCGGCCGCCAATGCTTCGGCAACCGACGGCTATGATGATCAGGCACCGCTGAGCGCGGTGGCGCAGCTCGGCAAGAGACTATTCTTCGATCCGTCGCTCTCGGGTGGCGGCCAGATGTCCTGCGCCACTTGCCACGATCCCGCCAACCACTATGCGCCCGCCAACGACCGAGCCGTTCAGTTCGGCGGCCCGCATCTCGATCAGCCGGGCATCCGCACCGTGCCCAGCCTCGCCTACAAAGTGTCGACGCCATCCTTCTCGATCGGGGAAGAAAGTGCTGCCGACGAAGCCGCGGAAGCCTCGCCGATGACCGAAGCATCGGGCGTGGCGCTCGCCAATGCGCCCGCCAGCGTCGCCGGCCCGCTGACCGCCCAGGCCGTCGTCAAGGCCGGTGCAGCCGCTGCAAACCTCGTGCCGCAGGGCGGCATGTTCTGGGACGGGCGCGTCGATTCGCTGGAAGAACAGGCCCTGCAGCCGATGATCTCACCCTTCGAAATGGCGAATGCCGACACGGCCACCGTCTATGCGAAGCTGAAGAAGGGGTACGGCAAGGATATTTCCGCGCTGTTCGGCGACAATGTCCTTAACGATCAGGACATGACGATTTCAGAGATCGGCTTCGCGCTTGCCCGCTATCAGATCGAAGAACCTTCCTTCCATCCCTATACGAGCAAGTATGATTACTACCTGCGCGGCAAAGCGGTGCTGACGGATGCGGAAGCGCGGGGATTGAAGCTGTTCGACGATGCGAACAAGGGCAATTGCGCCTCCTGTCATCTGGACAAGATGACGGGTGACGGCCAGATGCCGAACTTCACCGATTTCGAATTCGAAGCCTTGGGCGCGCCGCGCAACCCAGCCATTCCGGCCAATGCCGATGCGCATTATTACGACACCGGCATTTGCGGACCGCTGCGCAACGATACCTATTCCGCCCAGCAGCAGAATTGCGGGCTGTTCAAGACGCCGACGCTGCGCAATGTCGCCGCCCGCCATGTCTTCTTCCACAACGGCGTCTACCGGACCCTTGAGGATGTCACCCGCTTCTATGTGAAACGCGATACCAATCCGGAGGAGATCTATCCGAGGGATGCGAGCGGCAAGGTCCTGAAATACGATGACCTGCCGGCGCGGTACCAGGCCAATATCGACGTCATCGACGCGCCGATGAACCGCAAGCTCAGCGATGCCCCCGCCCTGAACGACGTCGAGATCGCCGACGTCGTAGCCTTCCTGAAAACGCTGACGGATGGCTACGACCCGGCGAAAGATGGCATGAAGGCCGCCAAATAAAAGCGCCTCCGCTCGGATGGGCGAAGGCGCTTTGGAAACTCTGAGCTATTTGTGCGTTTTACGCAGCCTTTGATATCGGCGGCTGCGCGAGCTTGCGGCCGCTGGCGACGATCATGCCGGCGGCACTATCGAGCCAGCCTTCCTTGAGCTCGAGAGCAAGGAAGCGCTCGCGCTGGAACGGGCCTGGCATCACAAGATGGCGGGTCTTTGCGGCAAAGAAGCCGAAGCGCTCGTAATAGGGCGCATCACCGACGAGCAGGATCGCGCCGTGACCGCGCTTCTTCGCTTCCATGATGGCTGCGCGCATCAGCGCCGAACCCATGCCCTTGCCTTCATACGCCGGATCGACGGCCAGCGGGCCGAGCAGCAGCGCATCGACCGGACGGGTTTCGCGGTCGACACCCGCTTCGACATTCCACAAACGGACGGTGCCGACGACATGACCGGCACGGTCGCGCGCGACCAATGCCAGGCCTTCAGCCGGAACGCGGCCCTGACGCAGCTTCTCGGACGACTTCTTGCGGCGGCCGGCGCCCATGGCGCGATCCAGCAGGTTTTCGCGCGCGACGACATCGCCTGCGTTTTCCAGGTCGAGGGTGAAAGTAGACGGCGCAAAGAATGCGCGGACAGAATCAAGAACAGCGGCCATCTCGGCCTCCCGTGCCCAATACCGTTATCAGCGGCGATGACAGATTATTGTGAGGGTGCCGCCCCGGCTGGTTACGGGGGCGGCGATAGCGGACCTCAGCCTCGGCTGAGATATTTCTTTGGCATGATCTTATCCGAAAACCGCTTCGCACTTTTCTGGATGCATGCCTTAGATGATGTAGGCCTTCAGCGGATCGAAACCGTTGAACGCTACAGCCGAGTAGGTCGTGGTATAGGCGCCGGTGCCTTCGATCAGGACCTCGTCGCCGATGGTGAGCGTCACCGGCAGCGGATAGAGGTTCTTCTCGTAGAGCACGTCGGCCGAATCGCAGGTCGGGCCGGCAATGACGCAGGGCTCCATTTCGTCGCCGTCGCGTACCGTGCGGATCGGGTAGCGGATCGCCTCGTCCATGGTTTCGGCGAGACCGCCGAACTTGCCGATGTCGAGGAAGACCCAGCGAGCGGCGTCATTGTCCGACTTCTTCGAAATCAGGACGACTTCAGCCTTGATCACGCCGGCATTGCCGACCATGCCGCGGCCCGGCTCGATGATCGTGTGCGGGATCTGGTTGCCGAAATGGGCACGCAGAGATGCAAAGATCGCCTTGCCATAGGCTTCGGCCGAGGGAACGTCGCGCAGGTACTTGGTCGGGAAACCGCCGCCCATGTTGACCATCTGCAGGTGGATGCCCTGCTTGGCGAGCGAAACGAAGACGCGCTTGGCATCGGCAAGAGCGGCATCCCAGGCATCGACCTTGGTCATCTGCGAGCCGACGTGGAAAGACACGCCATAGGATTCCAGACCCAGCTGATGGGCGTAGACGAGAACGTCCACAGCCATCTGCGGGACGCAGCCGAACTTGCGCGACAGCGGCCATTCGGCACCTTCGCCATCCGTCAGGACGCGGCAGAACACGCGAGCGCCGGGAGCGGCACGGGAAATCTTCTCGACTTCCTCGTGGCTGTCGACGGCGAAGAGATTGATACCGAGTGCATGCGCACGGGCGATATCGCGCTCCTTCTTGATCGTGTTGCCGTAGGAGATGCGGTTAGCGGTCGCGCCGGCATCGAGCGCCATTTCGATTTCAGCCACGGACGCGCAATCGAAGTTGGAGCCGAGGCTTGCAAGCAGGCGCAGCACTTCCGGAGCCGGGTTTGCCTTGACGGCGTAGTAGATGGCGCTATCGGGCATGGAATGACGGAAGGCATGAAAGTTGTCGCGGACGACATCGAGATCGACCACCAGGCAAGGACCGTCCGGACGTCGGGTAGCGAGGAAGTCGCGAATACGTTGCGTGGTCATGTCAATTCCCTTTCAAATTCCAAAAGCTCCGGGCAAGACCCAGAGGACAAAGGGCGACGCTCATTCGCTTTGGAACCAGCCGGTGGAGACCCCGGTACCGTGCAAATGCGCGAAGCGCGGATAATGAACGAGTGCCGCAAGCGGCGCTAATTCGCTTTGTCTGCCATGGATTGGAGGGATAGTCCCAACCGCACTTCCGGCAATGAAGGTGTGCCTCTTCAGTAACCCCGGCTGATGGAAAGCCGGGAGAGAACAAAAAGGCCCGCACCGTCGTTGCTTCAGATGTCCTCGCATTTTTCGGTTGGCCGAAATAGCGACTGGAGGGGTTAGTTCCAGGTACCTTACCGATTTTCTCACCACATCGAGGATCGGCGGACACCCACGGGCACGTGCGACTTTGGGCTGATCCCGAAATAGGTGCATTCGCGGTCATAATCAAGAATTTTTTTCGCCGCTGTCTCAAAAAAATAATTGAACAAATCGACGCGTTTTGTTCAACATCCGGAAACAGTTAACGGGGGCTTCATCATGGATACTTTGACCCGGATTCGCGCCTTCATCGACGTGGTGGAAGCCGAGGGATTTTCGGCCGCTGCGCGCAAGACGGGACGATCCAAGGCGCTGCTGTCGAAATATGTCCGCGAGCTGGAGGACGAACTCGGCGCGCTGCTGCTCAACCGCACGACGCGCCAGTTCTCCATGACGGAGGCGGGCCATACCTATTATCGTACCGCCTCCGACATATTGAAGGAGATCGACAATCTTGCCGACCTCGTGCGCGAGAACAACCAGCAGCTTAAAGGTCGGTTGCGCGTTTCGGTGCCGCGCACCTTCGTCGACGCCGATGTCGGGCAGTCGCTGATCGACTTCGCCAAGGAGAACCCCGATCTCGCGCTGGAAATCGCCGCCGATGACCGTTTCGTCGATCTGATCGAGGAAGGCTTCGATGTCGCCGTGCGCATCACCAAGCTTGAGGATTCCGGCATGATCGCCCGCAAGATCTCGGACTTCCGCATCCATCTCTGCGCAACAGAGGCGTTCCTCGACCGCTATCCGACGCTGGA
Source organism: Rhizobium sp. CCGE531 (assembly GCF_003627795.1). Lineage (NCBI taxonomy): Bacteria > Pseudomonadati > Pseudomonadota > Alphaproteobacteria > Hyphomicrobiales > Rhizobiaceae > Rhizobium > Rhizobium sp. CCGE531. Next base: position 3,283,416 of record NZ_CP032684.1, read on the forward strand.
GCATCCAAGCGATCTTGCGCGCGTGCCTTTCATCATCGATACCAACACCCGCTCGCAAGGCAATATTCGCTTCGTCGATGCCGACAGCACCACCTTCAACGTCGCCATCAACGGCACGCTCGAAGTCAACAGCCCGCATGCGACGCTGCGCGCCGCGCTTTCCGATCTCGGCGTTGCCATCGTTCCGGATTTCATCGGCCGCAAGGCGATCGAAAGCGGGCAACTGCTGACCTTGTTCAACGACTACCTTCCCACCGACCGCGGCATCTATGCCGTCTATCCTCACCGCCGCTACCTTCCGGCAAAGGTGCGCATGTTTGTGGACTACCTGCACAACTGGTTCCGCAAGAATGGCTGAACGACGCTAGACGGGTAGGCTCGGTCCCAATTCCGTCTCATTTCCTGACCAGAAAACGAAGTGAATCAATGCTCGCGAAACCTATCGGACGCATGAGAAAATCCACGACCGCCTATGCTCTTGCCCTGACCGGCGGCCTGCTTCTTGTGCCGCCCGCAGCATCCGCGCATCCGCATATTTTCGTGGAAGCCCGCCTGGAAGTGTTGTCAGGCCCGGATGGCAACGTGCAGGAGCTGCGCAACGTATGGCGCTTCGACGAGGTATTCTCCTCTTCCGTGCTGATGGATTTCGACAAGAACACCAATCTGAAGCTCGATCCGGACGAGCTGAAGGAGGTCGGCAAGACGGTGCGCGACTCGCTTGTCGATTACGATTATTACGCGAACCTGACGCTGAACGGCAAAATGATCAAGGTGAACAAGCCCGACGTCATCAATGTCGACTATCGCGACGGCCAGCTCCTGATGTTCTTCGCCGTCAAGCCCTCCGGGCCGATGCCGCTCGCCAAGGGCAACAAGCTGAGCTTCGGCATTTACGACCCGACGCTTTACACCTCGATCGACTTCCCGGGCGACAACGAGCTGGTGACGGAGGGCGATGCCTTCAAAAGCTGTACGCAGAAGGTCGTCCGCCCCAATCCGGACGAGGTTATCGCCGAGAACAGATCGACATTGACGGATGCCTTCTTCAACGATCCGACGGGGACGACCATGTCGAAACTCTTCGCAACGCGGATAGACGTCCAATGCTGATTTCGAGAGCAGGAAAGCTCGGTCCGGCTGCAACGCTCGCCCTTTTGGCGGCCGCCGGTCTGGCGCATGCCGCCGGTTCCCCGCTCGGCATCGGCACGGCGGAGCCGAGCTTCCAGCCGATGGGCGGGCCGCTGGCGCCGATTTTTCTCTATGTGAATTACGAGCAGCAGGCTTTCTACCGGGCGCTCACCAAGTCCATCGAAGCGATGCGCCAGGATCCCTGGCAGCTCTGGACCCTGATCGGCCTTTCCTTCGCCTATGGCATCTTTCACGCCGCCGGCCCCGGCCACGGCAAGGCTGTCATTTCCTCCTACATGGTCGCCAACGAGATCGAGCTGAAACGCGGCATCGGGATCTCGTTCGTCTCCGCGCTCATCCAGGGCCTTGTCGCCGTCCTTGTCGTGGGCGCCGCCTATTTCGTCCTGCGTGGCTCCGGCATCACCATGACAATGGCGACCAACGCCATGGAGATCACCAGCTTCGTCATGGTCATCCTGTTCGGCAGTTGGCTGCTGTTCCGCAAGCTGCGTGCTATGCTGCAGAGCCGGACGCAGCGCCAGGAAATGCAGCTGGCGACATCGGCGGGCCCGATCAGCCTCTCGCTTTTCGAAGGAGCGGCGACGGGTACGGAGTCTGTGAGAGGTTTCGCGCATGGCCGCGCAACGATGCCGGCCGCCAGCGGCTATCAATGCTATGATCCCGCCCATGCGACGGGCGACGGCGCTTTCTGCGAGACCTGCGGCCACGCCCATCTTCCCGATCCGAAGATGCTGTCGAACGAAAAATTCAGCACTCGCGAAGCCTGGTCGGCCATTGTTGCCGTCGGGCTGCGGCCTTGCTCGGGCGCTCTTCTGGTCATGACCTTTTCGATGCTGAACGGGCTCTATCTCGGCGGGCTTCTGTCCGTGCTGGCCATGTCGATCGGCACGGCGCTGACCGTTTCGCTGCTTGCCATCATCGCCGTTTTCGCAAAAGGCACCGCCGTCCGCTTCACCGGCAAGGGCTCAAGGCTTTCGGCTTGGGTGGGCAATGGCATCGAGATTCTCGGTGCGCTGCTGGTTATCTGCACGGGCGTCATCCTGCTGGGCGCTTCGCTGCAGAACTGACGGCCTTTAAGAGCCTCTGCGCCGCTGATAGCGAGCCCGAAGCCAGAATACGAAAAAGAAGGCCAGAATGACCAATACGCCGAAGCCGGTGCCGAGCCACGGCGAGATCGTTCCGAGCCAGACGATCACGTTCGGCATCAGGTAAAGCACGGCAGTCGCGACCAGCAGAATTATGCCGGCTGCGATTGCCGCCGAGCGGGTTTCGCTTTTTCTATCCGTCAATGTAGCCGATCCCTGGCGCCGTAACATCTGTTTCGGCGAAGGCTTAGGCCAGCCGCCGCCGAAAGGCAACCGGCGCTACCAGTCAGAGCTGGACTTTGGCGCCCGCAACCGTCGCCTCGATATGGTCGACCAGGGCGTCGGCCAAACCGAGCCTGCCGGCCAGCAGATCGAGATAGCCGCGCTCAGCCCGTGAATCCGGCTCGATCGCCAGGCGTGACGCCGTATAGACCTGCACCCGCTGCTCCTCCGTCCCAGCCGAAGCGACGATGGCATTGAGATCGACGGGATTGGCAAGCTCGCGCTGGAAGAAGGCTTCCGCCTCGGACCCGACGCCCGCCTCCTGCACCTTGCCGAGAATGCGCTGACGCTCAGCATCATCGATGTGGCCATCGGCGCGCGCAGCCGCGATCATCGCCCGGACCAGCGAGAGGGTAAAATCGTTGCTTGCGATTGCAGGCGCGGTGCTGAAGCCGGAGTTCGATGGCGGCGGCAGGAACTGCGGCTCGGCCTGCGGGGTCGATTGGGGCGCCGGCTGCGGCTGATTGCCATCGCGGTAATTCTTGTAGGCCTGGTAGCCAAGCCCGGCTATGGCTGCAAGCCCGCCGAGCGCCAGGGTGTTACCCGCGATCTGCCGTCCGGTCTTGGTGCCGAGCAGGACGCCCGCAATCGCGCTGGTCGCCATTGGATTGTCCCTGGCGAGATTGATGGCTTGCGTCGCCTTGTCTTTCACGGTTCCTTGCATCCCAGGAACCTGCGACCCCAGGAATTGGTCAAGAAGCTTGCGGGCGTCGATCATGCGGATGGTCCTCCGTCCTTGTGATGGTGACAGGGAGATAGGAAGCGCAACCGCAAATACAAATCCGCGGAATGCAAAAAGGCGCCCATGTCTCCATGAGCGCCCTGAAAATCGAATTGCGCCTGCTTCAGCCCTTGAGTGCCGCGGCCTCGGCGGCAAGCTTGGTGATGCCGGCCCAGTCGCCGGCGGCAACCAGCTCCTTCGGCGCCACCCAGGAACCGCCGATGCAGATGACGTTCGGCAGCGACAGATAGTCATGGGCATTCTTCAGCGAGATACCGCCGGTCGGGCAGAAGATCGTGCCTGCGAGCGGCGAGGACAGGGCCTTGAGATAGGCAGCGCCGCCGGCCTGTTCGGCCGGGAAGAACTTGAGCACCGTATAGCCCTCTTCGCGCAGCGCCATCACTTCGCTTGCGGTGGCGGCACCTGGCAGCAGCGGCACATGCGAGGAGCGTGCGGCGTCAAGCAGTTCCTGGGTCGTGCCGGGGCTGACGATGAACTTGGAACCGGCTTCGACGGCCGCATCCCACTGGCTGACGTTGAGGATCGTGCCAGCGCCGACTTCGGCCCCTTCCACTTCTTCGGCCACGGCCCGGATGGCATCGAGCGCGCCGGCGGTGCGCAGCGTGATCTCGATGGCCTTCAGACCGCCGGCGACCAGCGCGCGTGCAAGAGGAACGGCCGATTTCGCATCGTCGACGATCAGCACCGGGACGACGGGCTGCAGTTTCAGAATGGAAAGAAGCTTTTCGGTTTTCTCGCCCATGGTCGGTGCGCTCCTTTAAAACGATTGAAACCGGCTCTCGAATAACCTCCCCGAGAATGCTTGTCGAGACAAAAGCACGCTTTGGACGGGACGGGTAGGAATTCGTCGTGACATACTATAGTCTGCCGCGATCTATGCCGGTGGAGCATGTCAAACGCATGGCAAAAGAGATCGAGCGAAAGTTTCTGGTGCGCGGCGATCATTGGCGCGATCTCGCTTCGGAGAGGCTGATCCTGCGACAGGGATATATTGCCTCCATGAACGACCGCTCCGTGCGGATACGGCTGACGAACGAGACCACGGCGACCTTGACCATCAAGATCGGCAAGGCGATGACAAGGGATGAGTTCGAATATGAGATCCCCGTCGATGAGGCCGAGGAGCTGCTGGGAACGGCGATTGGCATCGTCATCGAGAAGACCCGCCACAAGGTGCCCTTCAAGGGATTTGTCTGGGAGGTGGATGTCTTCCGTGGCGCCCATCGCGGTCTTGTGATCGCCGAAGTGGAGATGGAAGACGAAAGCGATGATCCGGAACTGCCTGATTGGATCGGCCGCGAAGTGACGGGCGAATACCGCTATTCCAATCAGGCTCTCGCGACGCAGTTCGAACAGGAGTACGATGAGCTATCGCATACGGCCTGACCGGGCTCTTGATGGCGAGGTGCACAAAGCCGCCGCGCATCAACTCGGCAAAGCGATGGCTGTCCTGACAGATAGGCCCCAAGGCCTGCACGAAGCGGTTCATGCAGCGCGCAAGAACATCAAGCGCGTGCGCGGGCTCTACCGCCTGATAGCGCCGATCGCGCGTGAATTTCAACAGCGGGAGAATGACCGGCTTCGCGACATGGCCCGCTCGCTTTCAGGCGTGCGCGACGCGACCGCGCTGATAGAGGTCAGCCACTACCTGCGGACGACAGCGGCATCCGAGGATGAGCTGCAGGCACTTACCCGCGTAACCGATGTTCTGACCATCAGGCGCGACTGCCTCGCTGAGGCCGAGACCGAGCTCGAAAACAAGGCACAGGCGGCAGTCGCCACCTGCAACGAGGCGCTCGAGGCGTTGAAGGACGCATCATTCGAGGGCGGCCGGCGCGATACGGCCCGTCTTTTCCAGAAGAGCTGGCGCAAGAACGTCGGCAAGGCGATGCAGGCGCTTTCCGAGTGCCATGCGGAAGCGGCCCATGTCGAGTGCTTTCACGATCTGCGCAAGCGCAGCCAGGATTACTGGATGCATCACATGCTGCTGCGCGAGGCCTGGCCGGCGGCCATGCGTGCCAAGCAGCTTGAGGCCAAGATATTGGTCGATGTGCTCGGCCGCTATCTCGACATGTCGATACTGTCTGACGTCGCGGACCGCGAGCCGCATCTCTTCAACGGGAGCGACGATCACGCGCGCCTGCTGGAGGCGATCATTTCCCGGCAGCAGACGGCCCGTGAGGAAGCGCTGGACAGGGCGCGCTGGGTCTTTGCCGACAAGCCGGAGCGCGAGGCGCGAACCATGAAGCGCCTCTGGCTGGAAGCTGCGGACTGAGGCGGACGAGACCCCTCACCCGCCCTCGTACTTCGAGGCTTCGGCCTGACGGCCTGCGCACCTCAGCATGAGGGTTGGTCACCAGCGCCCGGCCCATCACTGCGGAGCACTGTCTGAAGCGCAGAGGCCACTCCACCCTCATCCTGAGCCCGTCGAAGGACGAGGGTGGCCCCGGTGGCGATGCCTCGAAGGATCGAGGCTGCCTGGTCGCATAGTTTCAAAATACGAATCCCGATTGCCTGAAAGCCCACAAAATTGTATTTCCCCGTCATGACCGACATGCTTTCAGATCCACGGCGCGACGCGACCGGCGCATTCCTCGTTGCAGCGCTCTATCATTTCGTTTCCATTCCGCGCTTCGAAAGCCTGCGCGAGCCCTTGTTCGCGCTCTGCGAGGAAAATGGCGTCAAGGGCACGCTGCTGCTCGCGCATGAAGGGATCAACGGCACCATCGCCGGCACGGACGCCGCCATCGGCGCCGTCCTTTCCTTCCTGCGCGCTCAGCCGGAATTTGCCGGCCTCGAGCACAAGGAAAGCCGCGCGTCGAAAATGCCATTCGTGCGCATGAAGGTGAAGCTCAAGAAAGAGATCGTCACCATGGGCGTCGAGGATATCGACCCGACCAGGGTCGTCGGCACCTATATCGCGCCGAAGGACTGGAACGCGCTGATCTCCGATCCCGATACCATCGTCATCGACACCCGCAACGACTATGAGACCGCCATCGGCGTCTTCAAGGGCGCGGTCGATCCGAAGACGAAGACCTTCCGTGAGTTTCCCGAATGGGTGCGTGAGAACACCGGCCTGCACAACAAGCCGAAGATCGCCATGTACTGCACAGGCGGCATTCGCTGCGAAAAGGCGACGGCCTTCATGAAGCAGCAGGGCTTCGACGAGGTCTACCATCTCAAGGGCGGCATCCTGAAATATCTGGAGGAAGTGCCGACGGAAGAGAGCCTCTGGGAAGGCGCCTGCTTCGTCTTCGACGAGCGCGTCTCCGTCGAACATGGCCTGAAAGAGGGCAATCACAAGCTCTGCCACGCCTGCCGCAATCCCATCACGGCCGAGGAAGTGACCTCACCCTTCTACGAAGCCGGCGTCTCCTGCAGCCATTGCTATCACGAGCGCAGTGAAGAGGATCGCGAACGTTATCGCGAAAGGCAGCGACAGATCGCGCTCGCCCGCAAGCGTGGTCACGAGCATATCGGCTAAAGCATTTCCGGGAAAAGCGGAAATGCTTTGAGCATATCAGGCGGCGGCGTGCTCCTCGTCCAGCACCGCGGCCATCTGCACCGCGAGGCGCTTGCCGATCTCGGCTTCCGGCATCGGCTTGCCGTAGAAATAGCCCTGCAGCTCATCGCAGCCGAAGCCTTCCAGCGCCCTTCCCTGCGCCTCCGTCTCGATGCCTTCGGCCGTGACGGGAATATCGAGCGAACGGGCCAATGCCACCGTCGCCTGCAGCATTTCGCGGGCGCGGTCGTCTTCCAGCACGTTCATGGTCAGTGAACGATCGATCTTGATGCGATCGAAGCCGAACTGGCGCAGATAGCCGATGGAGGAGAAACCGGAGCCGAAATCGTCCAGCGCCACCTTGACGCCAAGCCTCTTCAGCCGCTCGATCGACTGACGGGTGCGCTCCGGATTCTGGATGATATAGCCTTCGGTGATTTCCAGCGTTACCCGCTCGGCCTCTATCTCCGTCCTGTTCAGCACGCTGCGGACGTAGTCGGCGAAGGCAGGATTGCGGAACTGCCCCGGCGACACGTTGACGGCGATCCGAAGATCCGGCCATTGCCGCGCGGCCTCGCAGGCCTTGCGCAGGACAAGCAGCCCCAGCGCTTCGATCAACCCGCTGGTTTCCGCAATGGGGATGAAGTCCTCGGGGGAGATCGGACCATGACCGGGACGGTTCCAGCGCACGAGCGCTTCGACGCCGGTCATTTCGCAGCTCGATGCATCGACCAGAGGCTGATAGGCGAGCGTCAATTCCTCCATCTCGATGGCGCGGCGCAGGTCGAGCTCCAGCGCGTTGCGCTCCTCGCGATCGGCATCCATGGCCGTGTCGTAGCAAGTCATGCGGGCGCGGCCGGCCTCCTTGGCCTTGTACATGGCAAGATCGGCCCGCCGCACCAGTTCCTCTCTGTCGATACGGCCTTCGGGCGAACTCGCGATGCCGATGCTGGTGCCGACGACGACCACCCGCCGGCCGATTTCCAAGGGTTCGGAGAGAAAATCCAAAATCTGTTCCGCCAGCTGCAAGGCAGGCGCGTCGTTGAGCTCCTTGGTCGGAAAGACGATGGCGAATTCGTCTCCTCCAACTCTCGCCAGCGCTGCCTGTGGCGGTACGAGCACGCTGAGGCCCGCCGCCACGGCGCGAATGAGCTGATCGCCCGTCCCATGCCCATAGGAATCGTTGATTTCCTTAAAGCCATCGAGATCGAGATAGAGAAGCAGGACGTTGGTGCCGTCGGAGCGCGCCCGTTCGACCAACCGGTCCACATCGAGCCGCAACCCCTCCCGATTGAGGAGGCCGCTCAACCTGTCGCGCAACGAAACCTGCCGCGCCTGAACCTCCTCCGACCGCAACCGGCGCCCGGCCAGTGATCCCAGGATCAGCAGCACGACAAAGAACAGGCCGACAAGGCCGAGCGCGCCGAGAACCAGTGGGCGGACCTTCTGGTAGCTCATGTCGCCAGGTTCACGCGAGCTCCAGACCAGCCGCCCCAGCGACTTGCCCAGTGGATCGACGATGGAAACGGCGTAGCGAGCCACGGTCTCCGGCGGCATCAGCGTCAGACCGCTGATGACATAGGTGTTGGAGAGCATCTTGATCCGGGCAGCGTCGAGATAGCGCACGAGGATCAGGTAACGCCGCTGGCCTTCCGGCACCGGAATGCGGCCGGATCTTTCGCGGATCGTCGCGGCGCCGGCGGCGGCGATGCCATCCCTGGTCATGATGTAGCCCGAGGCTTCCGGCACGCCGGTCACGCGCATGGTGCGCGCCTGATCGACCAGGGCCCACATGGCGGTACCGAGGACGTCCTCGATATTCTCCGTCAACGGCACGCCATCATGATAGGCAATGATCGGTTTGTTATTGTCGTCGACGATGACGGCGGTATCGAACAACGCGCCATTGGAGGAGATGGCGCCGTAATTGCCGGCGATCCAGCCCTGATCATCCGTCCCATAGATGCTGCGCGCCGCGTCGTTGCGCGCGGAATGGTCATGCAGCGTCGCTTCCAGCTGCCCCTGGAAAGTTTTCAGAGCGCCGACGGTCGTCTCCCAGGAGCGCTCGTCATCCAGCTTGTTGGAGTAGTCGGCGACGCGGCCGATTGCGGTCAATACCATCAGGGTCACGACGGCAACCACGAGAGCGAAGGAAATCAAAACGGCCGTCACAATGGAATGACGACCGATTCGTGTCGCTTGCCGCAATGAATTGAAAGTTGCTCCCACGCCTTTTCTCCTTGGCACGGAAGTCTGCCGTCAGGTCTTCAACAAACGGTTAAGGCGTATCGGAGATTCCTACATGAAAGGGTTGCATATTTGCCGAAGCCGGAGAAATTCACGTCCTGGCGGCAATCCCCTGCGCGAAACGGCCGAGAGCCGACGGCAAGAGCCCATTTTCACGCGCCTCCAGGAGCATGGCCGCCTGCGCTTCATCGCTCTTGCCCGCAATCGGCAGGCGCAGGAAAGCGTCGGCTGCGATGTGCAGCGACATGGTCTGCAGGACCTCGGTCAGCTGTGCCAATACGAGGTCGCCGCGATGCGAAGCATGGGCAAACATCAGCGGCTTGAACGGCACCTCGTCCCGTGACACCAGCCAGTCCAGCGCATTCTTGAAGCCGCCGGGTATGCCATGGGCATATTCCGGGCAGGACACGATCAGCCCATCGGCTTTGCGGATTTCGTCCGCAAATTTCTCGACCACGGGCGGCGTCTTGTCGCCCTCATTGTCGGGATTGAAGATCGGCAGATCGCCGATCAGGTCACAGATCGCAATAGTGACACCGTCAGGGCAGGCAAGCTGCAGCGCCTCCAGCAGCCTGCGGCTAGTCGAGGCCTGCCGTTGGCTGCCGCAAAGCGCATAAAGGGAAATCGGCCGCTGGATCATGCCTGATGTCTATCAGGCCGCACTGATTCGAGCGATAGATACCCTCCCCTTGAGGGGGAGGGCCGGACCGAAGGTCCGGGGTGGGGTGATCCATCGCGGACACCGGGAATCACCCCCACGGGCGCGTTCCGCGCAACCTCCCTTGTGGGGAAGGCAGAGCCGCGTCAATCCGCCTTGTGATTGCCCTTCGGAAACTGCGCGGCAAGCGCCTTGTACCACTTGCCGCTCTTCTTGATCGTGCGGACCTGCGTCTCGTAGTCGACATGCACGAGGCCGAAGCGCATGCGATAGCCTTCCGCCCATTCGAAATTGTCCATCAGGCTCCAGGCGAAATAGCCGCGCATCGGATAGCCGTCCTTGATGAGATCGGCGACGATGCCGAGATGCTCGACGTAATAGTCGAGGCGCGGTTGGTCATCGACCTCGCCATTGACGACGCCCATATTGTAGCAAGCACCGTTTTCGGTGATGTAGCATTCCGGCAGTTCGTAGCGCTTGTTGAGATCCTCCACGACGTGCTTCAGGCCCGGCGCATAGATTTCCCAGCCGATATCGGTCTTCACGTCGCTTGCCGGCGGCGCTTCCTTCGTCCAGGGGAAATCGCCGCTTTTCGACGCATCATTGAAGACGCGGCTCGGCATATAGTAGTTCAGGCCCCACCAATCGAGCTTCTGGTTGATGGTCTTGAGATCGCCGTCCTCGATGACAGGCATGCGATCGCCTAGAGCCTCGACGAATTCCTTCGGATATTCGCCCTTGAAGATCGGATCGAAGAAGGCGCCGTTGTGGAACTGATGGGCGCGCTCGACGGCGGCCAGATCTTCCGGGCGGTCCGAGCCCGGCAGGATGGATGCGGCATTGAGCACGATGCCGACAGGCACCTTGGGCGCAACGGAGCGGATCGCCTCGACGCCGAGACCATGCGCAAGGTTCATATAGTGCATGGCGTAGAGCGCCGCCTGCATGTTGCGCTCGCCCGGCGCGTGAACACCATAAAGATGGCTTAGCCAGACGATGCACCAGGGCTCGTTGAAGGTCGCGACGGAATCCAGACGGTCGCCGAGGCGGCTCATGACGGTCTTGGCGTAGCGCTGGAAGGCATGCGCCGTCGACCGCGCCGTCCAGCCGCCGTCGCCGGCAAGCGTCAGCGGCAGATCCCAGTGATAGAGCGTCGAGAAGGTCTTGATCCCCCGCGCCTTGCAGCCGTCGACGAGACGATCGTAGAAATCGAGGCCGGCCTCGTTCACGGGGCCGGTACCATCGGGAATGATGCGCGGCCAGGCGATCGAGAAGCGATAGGCCTCGACGCCCATCTCCTTGATCAGATCGAGATCCTGCTCCAGCCGGTTATAGTGATCGCAGGCGACATCGCCATTCTGGCGCTGGAAGACGCGGCCGGGCATGTTGGCGAAGGCATCCCATATGGACGGCTTGCGGCCATCGGCCTTGGTGGCGCCTTCGATCTGGAACGCGGCCGTGGCAACACCGAACGTGAAATCGCCGGGGAAGCGATCGGCAAGAAGCTTCGGATCGATCATGATGAAAATCCCGTCTGTTTTGGCTTCGTTGCCTGCGGTTTAGCCAACCCGGATGGCAAAGTACAGTGTCGAATTGAGGAAGCTGCAACGTTGCAGATGCCAGGAAACGCAGCCGGCTACCGGCTTTGCCCAGGGGTTCCTCGCGGCGCGATAACATCAATGTCAACAGTCGTGACTTGTCTTTTCGAGGCGGATCAATTGAGGGTAGTGCCCAAACTTGACAACGAAAGGATAGAAATGCTCGCTGCGCTCCATACCCTCCACCCCTATCTGCTGAGCCTTCTGCGCATCGTCGCTTCGCTCGTGCTGTTCAGCTACGGTACGCAGAAAGTGCTGCATTTCCCGGCGGCCGAGAATGTGCCTGGTGTCGGATCGCTCCCGTGGATCGCCGGCCTGCTTGAACTGACCCTCGGCTTCCTCGTCCTGATCGGCTTCCAGACGCGGATCGCGTCTTTCATCCTGTCAGGCCTGATGGCTTTCGCCTATTTCCTGCGCCATGCGCCGCAGAGCTTCTATCCCGCGCAGAACGGCGGCGTCTCCGCCATCCTCTTCTGCTTCATCTTCCTGTTTCTCGTCGGCGCCGGCGCCGGCCCGTTGAGCGTGGATGCGCTGACGAAGCGCAAGCAGGAAGCCGTTGCCTGAATAAGCAGGTTCGAGGCGGTTTCACCGCCTCGAACCTCACTTAAGCCGGAACTTAGAGCTTGACCCAGGCGCCGTTGCGCTTCGAGGAAGCGACGCAAGCCTCGACGAAGGCAACACCCTTCACGCCGTCATCGACGGTCGGATAGACCACGGCCGGATCGACCGCCACACCCTTCTTGGCGGCGTTGATGGCACGCGCAGCCTCGGTATAGATCGTGGCGAATGCTTCCAGATAACCTTCCGGATGACCCGACGGGATGCGCGAGACGCGGGCAGCTGCAGCCCCCGAGCCGGCGCCGTTGCGCGTGATCAGCCGCTTCTCATCGCCGAACGGCGTGTACCACAGATAGTTCGGATCAGCCTGCGTCCATTCGATGCCGCCCTTCGTGCCATAGACACGGAGCTTCAGGCCATTCTCATGGCCGGGCGCCACCTGGCTGCACCAGAGCATGCCCTTTGCCGGCTTTTCCGAACCCTTCGCCTTGAAGCGCAGCATCACATGCGCGTTGTCATCAAGGCGGCGGCCTTCGACAAAGCTGTCAAGATCGGCGGCAAGGCTGTCGAGTTCCAGGCCGGTGACGAAGGAGGCGAGGTTATAGGCGTGCGTGCCGATATCGCCCGTGGAGCCGCCGGCGCCGGACTGGGCCGGGTCGGTGCGCCAGGCCGCCTGCTTCTGGCCGGACTGCTCGATATTTTCCGTCAGCCAGTCCTGCGGATATTCCGCCTGCACGATGCGGATATCGCCGAGTTCGCCGTTCTCGATCATCTCCCGCGCCTGGCGGATCATCGGATAGCCGGTGTAATTATGCGTAAGGATGAAGAGCGCGCCGCTTTCATCGGCCACCTTCTTCAGCTTCTTGGCATCGGCAAGATTGGACGTCAGCGGCTTGTCGCAGATGACGTGGATGCCGCGCCGCAGGAATTCCTTGGCAGCATCATAGTGAACGTGGTTCGGCGTGACGATCGAAACCGCCTCGATGCCGTTCTTCAGCTTCGCTTCGCGGATCGCCATGTCGCGATAGCTGGAATAGGTGCGTGAGGGATCGAGGCCGAGATCGCGGCCGGAAGCCACGGCCTTTTCCGGTGAAGACGAGAGCGCGCCGGCGATGAGATCGAACTGGTCGTCAATGCGCGCGGCGATGCGATGCACCGCGCCGATGAATGCGCCGGCGCCGCCGCCCACCATGCCAAGCCGGATGCGCGGCTCCCGCGTCTGTTCCGATGATCCTTCGATTGCCATTTTGTCCTCCTGAATGAATGAGATTCACCCCCTTGCAGGGGAAGATACTTGCTGCTTGCCCTTCCAAGCCACCCGCCTCGCCCTTCGAGGGCCCTGCGGGCCACCTCAGGGTGAGGCTGATCCCTTGCGCCAAGACCTACGCCGCTTCACCGATTGCTGCCACGAGTGGCTCCAGTGAAATTTCGCGCAAGTCGCTCCGCCCTCATCCTGAGGTGCGGAGCCTCCTGAGCTTGGCGAAGGAGTGAAGCCTCGAAGGACGAGGGTGGCCCCATTTCCCCATCAGGGGAGACGGATCAAGACAGTCCCAGCATGCGCCGGTTGGCCGCCTGGTCCGTGCCGCTGCCGGCAAAGTCGTCGAAGGCCTTCTCCGTGACGCGGATGATGTGCGCCTTGACGAATTCGGAGCCTTCGCGCGCGCCGTCTTCGGGATGCTTCAGCGCGCATTCCCATTCGACCACGGCCCAGCCGTCGAAATTGTTGGCGGTCATCTTCGAGAAGACGGCACCGAAATCGACCTGGCCGTCGCCGAGCGAACGGAAGCGGCCGGCGCGCTCGACCCAGCCCTGATAGCCGCCATAGACGCCCTGACGCCCGGTCGGATTGAACTCGGCATCCTTGACGTGGAACATCTTGATGCGGTCCTTGTAGATGTCGATGTTCTCGAGATAGTCGAGGCACTGCAGGACGTAGTGCGAGGGATCGTATAGCATGTTGGCGCGCGGATGGTTCTTCACGCGCTCCAGGAACATCTCGAAGGTGATGCCGTCATGCAGGTCTTCGCCGGGATGGATTTCGTAGCAGACGTCGACGCCGTTTTCATCGGCATGGTTGAGGATCGGCGTCCAGCGACGGGCAAGCTCTTCGAAGGCAGTTTCGACGAGGCCGGCGGGGCGCTGCGGCCAGGGATAGATGAAGGGCCAGGCAAGCGCGCCGGAGAAGGTCGCATGCGCCTTGATGCCGAGATGCTTCGAAGCTGTCAGCGCCATCTTCACCTGCTCGACGGCCCATTCCTGCCGCGCCTTCGGATTGCCGCGCACTTCCGGCGCCGCAAAGCCGTCGAAGGCTTCGTCATAGGCGGGATGTACGGCGACGAGCTGGCCCTGAAGATGGGTGGAAAGCTCGGTGATTTCGACGCCGTTGGCGCGTGCGACACCGGCGAATTCGTCGCAATAATCCTTCGAGGAGGCCGCCTTCTTCAGGTCGATGAGCTGGCTTGCCCAGGTCGGAACCTGCACGCCGACATAGCCGGCGTCAGCTGCCCATTTCGTGATCGAATCCCACGAGTTGAATGGCGCCGTATCACCGGCGAACTGGCCAAGAAACAGGCCTGGACCCTTGATCGTCTTCATCAGTAATTCCTCCCTAATCGCGTTCTGTAAACGTTTCCGATGCCTTTCCAACCTGCATCCGAGGCGGCTGCGATGCCGTAACCTCAAAAAACTATAGGGTCGTCGGGCTGAAAGTCGAATGCCCCGTGACCTAACCACGGCCCGCCGCCGACGGCAAGAGGTACGTGCCGCAAAAATCGCCACAGCGTACGAAGCGAGACGGCAGCCGCATAAAAAACGCCCGCCGGAACCGGCGGGCGCATCTGTTTGAATTAGCCGATCAGAACGGTGAATCGGCGAAGTAGAAGTCCTTGGCGTTGTCCTTCGTGACGAGCGTCGCATCGAGGATGTAATTGCCGCGAACCGGAACCTGATCGTAGAAATTGGCGGCAGTCAGCTCCATGGCGGTCCCGACCATTGCCGGCGGATAGAGCACGTCGACCGGGATCAGCTTGTCACCGTCCATGACCTTCTTGACCATGTCCTTCGAACCGGCACCGGCGATGACATACTTGATGTCGGTGCGCTTGGCCTGGTCGATAGCCTGCAGCACGCCGACGGCCATGTCGTCATCCTGGCACCAGACGACGTCGATCTTCGGGAACTTGGTCAGGTAATCCTGCATGACCTTGAAGGCGTCGTCGCGGTTCCAGTTGCCGTACTGGCGGTCGAGAACCTTGACGTTCGATCCGGCAATGCCCTTGTCGAAGCCGTCCTGGCGCTGCTGGTCGATCGGGATCGGCAGGCCGCGAATGACGACGACCTGGGCGTCCGGCGTGTTCTTCTTGATGTATTCGCCAGCGGTCTGGCCGAGGGCCGGATTGTTGCCGGCGACATAGAGGTCACGGACGGAATTGTCGTTGTTGCTCGGCGCGCGGTCGACGAGCGCCACGAATTTGCCCTTGCCCTTGACTTCCTTGATGGCGTTGACGAGCGGATCCGGGTCGGACGGCAGGATCACGAGAGCATCGATGCCCTGTGTTTCGAGATCCTGCACCGCATTGGCCTGGCTCGCAGCGTCAGGCGAGGTCTTGACGATGACGTTGAGCCCCGGATGCTCCGCCATCAAGAGCTTGGCGACACGCTCGGCATGGAACACCACGCCCGAGGTCCAGCCGTGGTCGGCGGCCGGAATGGAAACGCCGATCGTCACTTTCTTGTCTGCGGCATGTACCGTACCGGCTAGAGCCGCCATCACGACAGCCACGCCCAATAGTCTTTTTCGCATGTTTCATCCTCCCAGATAGAGACAGGGCCTTGTCATTAAGGACCGGGCGCCCCCTGACCCGGTTATTCGCTATTTGCGAGCAAGCGAGCGCTGAACCAGCATGGCGATGATGATGATCGCGCCCTGGATGGCACTGAGCAGATACTCGCTGATGAAATTGGAAAGCAGCATGATGTTGCCGACCAGTTCAAGGATGAAGGCGCCGCAGATCGTGCCCCATACCCTGCCCGCTCCGCCCTTCAGCGCCGTGCCGCCAACGACGACGGCGGTGATCGCCTGCAACTCCCATAGGCTGCCCGTCGTCGCCGATGTCGAACCAAGCCGCGGGACATAGAGAAGCACGGCGATCGCCACGCACAGGCCCTGAATGACGAAGGCGATGGTGCGCACGCGATTGACCGCCACGCCGGAATAGCGCGCAACGTCGCGATTGGAGCCGACGGCGATGACGTGCCGTCCATAGCGGGTACGGTAAAGAATGAAGGCCGCAATGCCGGTGACGACAAGGATGACCAGGATCGGCACCGGCACGCCGAGCACGGAGCCGTAATAGGCGGGCTTGTAAAGAGCCTGCAGATCCGCCGGCCGCAAGGTGATTGCGCCGCCCTGCGACAGCCAGGTCGTCAAGCCGCGGTAGACGCCCATGGTGCCGAGGGTCGCGATGAACGGTTCGATCTTGCCCATGGTCGTGATCAGGCCGTTGGCCAGGCCGCACAGGACACCGGCGATGATCGAGAACAGCACGGCCGCCGCCAGCATCAGGGCGGGATCGGCGATGACACCCGAATTCATCAGGAGGATCATCAGGCTTGCGACGAAGGCGACCATCGCGCCAACGGACAAATCGAGATCACCCGCCGAGATGACGAAGGTGGCACCGACCGCGATGATCGCAATATAGGCGCATCGCGTCGCGACATTGGTGAGATTGGTGATGCCGATGAAGTTCGGGTTGACCAATGCGCCCACGATCAAAAGCAGCACCAGCGCTGCAAACGGCGCGACGGCCCTGAGATCGACATCCCGCCAGGAACGCCCCCGCCGACCGGCTTTTCCGCTGCTGTCTTCACCCACGCTCATAACCAAAACCAACCTCCCGTCCCATGACTGCTGGGAATTCGCCCTGCCCTTTGCCGCCTGTTCAGGCAGCGGTCTTTTTCTTCAGGCCCGCCGCATAACGCATGATTTCCTGCTCGGAGATCTCTTCGCCTTCGAGCACGCCGACGATCCGGCCCTCGCGCATGACAGCGATCCGCGTGCACAGCCCGATCACCTCGGGCATTTCCGAGGAGATCACGATGATCGAATGCCCGTCGCGCGCCAGCGCCGAAATGAAATGATAGATCTGCTGCTTGGTGCCGACGTCGATGCCCCGCGTCGGCTCGTCGATGATGATGATCTGCGGCTCGGTCTCCATGACCTTCGCCAGAAGCAGCTTCTGCTGGTTGCCGCCGGACATGCGGCCGGCAACGATATTTCCGTCCCGAACCCGGATGTCGAAGCGGCGGCGCGCCCGCGCCAACGCATCCGCCTCGCTGGAGGCGCTCAGATAACCGAACTTGCCGTGCCGGTCGAGCGACTGGAGGGTCAGATTGACGACCATGCCCGAATTCAGCAGCAGACCCTTCGACTTGCGGTCCTTGGTCATATAGGCAAGCCCGGCATCGATGGCCGCATGCACGTCATGCGGCGGCACCGTTTGGCCGTTGGCCACAACGTCACCGGCAGCGCGCGAGCGCAGGCCGACGACCGCCTCCATCAGCTCGGTACGGCCCGAGCCGA
The DNA here is from genome assembly GCF_003627795.1 of Rhizobium sp. CCGE531. Classification (NCBI taxonomy): domain Bacteria; kingdom Pseudomonadati; phylum Pseudomonadota; class Alphaproteobacteria; order Hyphomicrobiales; family Rhizobiaceae; genus Rhizobium; species Rhizobium sp. CCGE531. Next base: position 3,300,824 of record NZ_CP032684.1, read on the forward strand.
TCATCCCGGAAAAGCCGAGAATTTCGCCCTTGCGCAGCTCGAAGCTCGCATCATGGACGTAGCCCGTCGAAAGGGAAACGACGCTGAGCACGACCTTCTCATCGACATCGGGCTCGTTCTTGGCGGGATAGAGGCTCGAGAGCTCACGCCCGACCATCAGCTGGGCGATCGATTCGCCGTCGAGCAGCGAGGTCGGCGATGTCTTCACCCATTGGCCGTCGCGCAGCACCGTGACCCGATCCGTCAGCTCCATGACTTCATCGAGCTTGTGGGAAACGAAGACGAAACTCGTTCCCTTATCCCGCAGCTTGCGCACCTGCTTGAACAGGAAATTGGTCTCCTCGCGCGAGAGAACGGCGGTCGGCTCGTCCATGAAGACGATCCGCGCATCGCGGCTGATCGCCTTGGCGATTTCCACCATCTGCTTGTCGGCGATGGAGAGCGTGCTGATTATGGCGTTCTCGTCGACATGCGAGCCGAGAAGGTCGAGCACGCGCCGCGTTTCGGCGCGCATATGCTTGCGATCGAGCACGCCCAAGCGTGTGACTTCGCGGCCGAGAAACAGGCTCTCTGTGACGGTCAGATGCTCCGCAAGATTGAATTCCTGATGGATGATGACGATGCCGAGCGCCTCCGCGGCGCCGTTCGGCGGCAGCTTCACCGGCTTGCCATCGAGCAGGATCTCGCCTGATGTCGGCTGCTCGAAACCGGACAGGACCTTGACCAGCGTCGACTTGCCGGCGCCGTTTTCGCCCATGAGCGCGTGGATCTCGCCGGCCCGAAGATCGAAGTTGACGCTGAACAGCACCTGCACGCCGTTGAAGGATTTCGATATCCCTCGCGCAGACAGCACCACCGTACCGTCGACGGCTCCCAAACTCATTGAATCCTCCCCGCGGTCCCACCCGCTTTCCCTGTTGTGTAAACCTTTACATAACCTGTGTAAAGGTTTACATCATTGGATATCGCATAAATTTTCGCGGTCACCTTTGACCTCCACCGAAGTCTGTGTAGTCTCCAGCCCCAGACGAGACCCAAGGCAGAGCGCAGTGTCGAATTCCACGCCCGCAACTATCGAAGACGTCGCCCGAATTGCCAATGTTTCGATAGCAACGGTTTCGCGGGCAATCCATATGCCGGAGAAAGTCGCCAATTCGACGCGGCTGAAAGTCAATCAGGCGATCGCCATCACCGGTTATACCACCAATGCGGTGGCGCGCAGCCTCCGGCTCGGCCGATCGAACATGATTCTCGTCGTCGCGCCCGATATCGGCGACCCCAATTTCTCCAATATTCTCATCGGCCTGGAGAATGAGGCGCGTTCGCACGGCTACGGTATCCTCATCGGCCATACGCAGAACGATGCGCAGCGCGGGCTCGAATATCTGAAGTTCCTGAATTCCAACCAGGCGGCCGGATTGATCCTCTTCACCGGCATCCTGCCCTTCGGGCACCAGACGATGACGGCGCGGCTGCCGCCGAGCGTCGGCGTTTTCGAGCCGGTCTTCAATGGCGGCATTCCCTATGTCGGCGTTGATGATGTCGCAGGCGCGCGCAAGGCCATCGACCTGCTGATTGCCGAGGGTCATCGCAAGATCGCCTTCATCGGCGATTCCCGCACCCGCCTCGCCTATAGCCGCAGACGCATGGGCTATGAAGCCGGGCTCGATGCGGCCGGCATCGGTCATGACGTCCGCATCATCTTGGACGGCGACGGCACCATCGAAAGCGGGCGGCTCGCCGTCGAGCAGCTCTTCATGCGCGACACGCTGCCGACAGCCTTCATGTGCGTCAACGACCAGACGGCGATCGGCGTGATGATCGGCCTGAAGGCGCGCGGCTACGACATCCCCGAGGATTTCTCGGTGACCGGCTTCGACGACGTGCCGCAGGCCGTCTTCATGACGCCGTCGCTGACGACGATCCGGCAGCCGCGCACCGCCATCGGCAAGCATGCCATGGCGCTGCTGCTCGAACTGCTGTCGGATGGCGAGCCCGCCGAGACGGAAATCCTGTTGCGGCCGGACCTCGTGGTGCGAAACTCGGTGGCGGCGCCGGCGCGCACCCGCCGCTAGGGACGCATAGCCATGCCACTTGGTCGACTCGTCCTTTATGTCCGAGATGTGGAAGCGACGATCAGCTTTTACGAGAAGCATTTCGGGTTCAAACCGCTCCGGCAGGAGGGTGATCGGATTGTGGAGCTACTGGCGCAGGATGGCGGCGCCAATCTGATGATCCATCCAGCGGGCAAGGCGCAGAAAATGGGCCAGGTGCTGGTAAAACTGGTCTTCGACGTCGAACATGTCGAAGCTTTCCACGCGAAATGCGCGGAAGAAGGACTCGAGTTCGGCCCCGTCCATCAGGCCGACGGCTATCTCTACGCCAACGCCAAGGACCCTTCGGGAAATTCCATAGCTATTTCCAGCCGCGCATTCCGGCTGAAATCGGGAGGCGATGAACCACCGCCTCCCGAATTTATCGATCAAACATAGCGATTGACGATGTTTTCCAAGAGTTCCTGCTTGCCGGACTTGGGCTGCGGGTTGACGTCCTTGGTCTCGACCCACTGGGCGATCTGATCGAGCGAATATTCGCCGCGCAGCAGCTTCTGCCCTTCGGCCGAATCCCAGCCGGCGTAACGATCGGCGAGCGGCTTGGAGAGTGCCTTGTCCTCGATCATCTTGGCCGCCGCCTTCAGGCCGCGGGCGCAGCAATCCATGCCGCCGATGTGGCCAATCAACAGGTCTGCGGGATCGAGCGACTGACGGCGCAGCTTGGCGTCGAAGTTCGTGCCGCCGGTCTTGAAGCCGCCGCCTGCCAGAACCTGGTAGTATGCCAGCGTCATTTCCGGAACATTGTTCGGGAACTGGTCGGTATCCCAGCCGGACTGGTAGTCGTTGCGGTTCATGTCGATGGAGCCGAAGACGCCGAGCGCGTTGGCGAGCGCCAGCTCATGCTCGAAGGAATGGCCGGCGAGGATCGCATGGCCCTGCTCGATGTTGAGCTTCACTTCGTTTTCCAGGCCGTACTTCTTGAGGAAGCCGTAGACCGTGGCGACGTCGTAGTCATACTGGTGCTTGGTCGGCTCCTGCGGCTTCGGCTCGATCAGGATCGTGCCCTTGTAGCCGATCTTGTGCTTGTACTCGACGACGAGATTGAGGAAGCGGCCCATCTGGTCCAGTTCGCGCTTCAGGTCGGTGTTGAGCAGCGTCTCATAGCCCTCGCGGCCACCCCAGAGGACATAGTTCTCGCCATTGAGCTTGTGGGTGGCGTCCATGCAGGTCTTCACGGTCGCAGCCGAGAAGGCGAAGACGTCCGGATCCGGATTGGTCGCAGCACCCGACATGAAGCGGCGGTTCGAGAAGAGGTTCGCCGTACCCCAAAGCAGCTTCACGCCCGTATCGGCCTGCTTCTGGGCGAAATAGTCGACGATCTCGTTGAGGTTCTTGGTGTTTTCGGCGAAATTCTTGCCTTCCGGACGCACATCGGCATCGTGGAAGCAGTAGTAGGGAGCGCCGAGCAGGGTGAAGAATTCGAACGCAACGTCGGCCTTCAGCTTGGCGGCTTCCATCGTCTCGTTGAACCAGGGGCGAAGGAAGGTCTGACCGCCGAAGGGATCGCCGCCCGGCCAGGTGAAGGTGTGCCAGTAGGCGACGGCAAAGCGCAGATGCTCTTCCATACGCTTGCCGGCAACGACTTCGTCCTTGTTGTAATAGCGGAAGGCCAGCGGATTGGTGCTGTCGGGGCCTTCGTACTTTACGCTCTTGATGTCACCAAAAAATCCGGTGCTCATATCTCATCTCCTTGGGTTGGTATTTCGGTATTGTTGTTCATCTGTCGGCAACGCCCCCTCATCCGACCCTTCGGGCCACCTTCTCCCCGAGGGGAGAAGGTATGGGCGGCTGCCGCAAACTCGGTCTCACCCTCTCCCCTCGGAAAGAGGGCAGGGTGAGGGGGTCACCTCAAGCTATGCTCAGCGGCTTGATCGCCGGATAGACCGCCCGGTAGCGCTTGTAGGCATCCGCATAGGCATCCGTCAGCGACGCCACGGGATCGATCGTGCCGGCCGTCTGTGGCGGGGTACAGACCGCGACCGGATCGGCGCCGGTGGCCGCGATCAGGCCGAGGCGCGCGGCGCCGAAGGCCGCGCCGAAATCGCCGTCCGCCGGCAGGTCGACGGGCACGCCGAGCGCGGTGGCGATCGAGGCCAGCCAGTAGCGGGAGCGCGAGCCGCCGCCGATCGCGGTCACGCGCGCGATGTCAGTGCCGGCCGAGCGCAGCGCTTCCAGATTGTCGCGAATGGCGAAGGAGACGCCTTCGAGCACGGCTTGCGTCAGCACGGCGCGGCCGCTTTCATGGCCGAGGCCGATGAAGGCGCCGCGGATCGTCGCGTCGTTGTGCGGCGTGCGCTCGCCCGAGAGATAGGGAAGGAATGTAACGCTGGTCGGTGCCTTCAGCGTGTCGCCAAGCTCGGTGGTGAGTTCGGCGGCGGACTTGCCCGTCACATGCGAATGCCAGTTGAGCGCATCGGTTGCCGACAGAATGACGCCCATCTGGTGCCAGGTGTTCGGCAGTGCGTGGCAGAAGGCATGGACGGCGCTTTCCGGCTTCGGCAGATAGGAGCCGTTGGCCGCAAAGAGCACGCCCGAAGTCCCGAGCGAAACGAAAGCGGCGCCGTGGCTCACCGTGCCCATGCCGCAGGCCGAGGCCGCATTGTCCCCTGCCCCGCCGGCCACGACGACATCGCCGCCGATACCCCATTTCGAGGCCAGCTCGCCGCGCAGCTTGCCGGCAACGTCGGTACCTTCGACCAGGGTCGGCATCTGCTTCTCATCGAGATTGGTCGCCGCCAAAAGCTCGGAAGACCATTTGCGCTTGCCGGTATCGAGCCAGGAGGTGCCGGCCGCGTCAGACATTTCCGACATGTGCTCGCCGGTCAGCCACAGGCGCAGATAATCCTTCGGCAACAGCACCCAACGCACCCTCGCGAAAATCTCCGGCTCATGCTTGGCGACCCATGCGAGCTTCGGGGCGGTAAAGCCCGGAAAGACGATATTGCCTGTCAGCGCGCGGAAGCGTGGATCGGCGTCAAGCGCGGCGGCTTCCTGATAGCTGCGGGTGTCGTTCCAGAGGATGCAGGGGCGCAGCACCTTGTCGTCGGCATCGAGCAGCGTCGCGCCATGCATCTGGCCGGAAAGGCCGATGCCGCGCACGGCAGCCAGCTCTTTCGGATGCGCCGCCTTCAGCCCGGCAACGGCTTCCTCCGTCGCCCGGATCCAGTGGGCCGGATCCTGCTCCGACCAGCCGGGATGTGGGCGCGACACATCAAGCCCGCCATTGGCCGAGCCGATGATCTTCTGATTGCCGTCGATCAGCATCGCTTTGACGCCGGACGTTCCGAGATCGAGACCCAAATACATCAGATGTAACTCCCTATGCTCTGCCGCGTTCGAATGCTCAGGGCAGATTGTCCTTCAAGAAAATATCGAGGCGGATGCGCTCTTGATCGGCGATGACGGCCTGGCCGTCGGCGGTCGCCTTCATGACGCGGATGGCGCTGCGCACTTCATGGCCGGCATCCTGGTTGAGAACGGCATCGACCGTGCCGTCCACCAGTGCTGCACGCGTATGCTGCGTCAGTTCATGCACGACAACGGTCAGTTCGCGCTCGGGCCTGACGGCTTTCAGGGCCGCGATCAGGCCCCTGTTGCCGGCGCCGAGATTGTAGATGCCGATAATGTCCCGGCTTTCGGACAAGGCCCTGGAAACGAGCGATCCGGCGAGTTCCGGATCGTCACGCCCTTCCAATACGGGCAGCAGCCGCAGCCTGGGAAACTCCTCGGCCATGACGTCGGAGAAACCCTGAAGACGCTCGCGATGGTCGCGCACCAGCATGGAACCGGCAAGAACGGTAATTTCACCCTCGTGGCCGCCAAGGAATCGCCCGAGCAGCCGGGCAGCTGTGCGGCCGGCGGCGATGTTGTCGATGCCGGCGTAGTGATGCCGGACGGAATCGGTCAGATCGGAAACAAGCGTTACGACGGGGATGCGCTCGGAGACCAGCCGGCCGACCGCCGACCGCACCTCGGGCGCGTCGGTCGCCACCAGGGCGACCCCGGCGATATCCTGCCCCTGCAATGCGTCGAGCGCCGCCACCAGCGCCGGCACATCGAAGGGTGGCACCTCGACGATGCGGATATCCGTGCGCTCTATGCTCGCCCGCAAAGTCGCATGATGCACCTCTGAACGCAGGCCATGCATGAAGGAATTGTCGCCTGTCGGCACGATGAATACGAGAGGATAGACACGGCCCTTGGCCAGATTGGCGGCAGCGACGTCGCGAATATAGCCGATCTCGCGAATAGCGGCCTCCACCTTCTCCCGCGTTACCAGCCGCACGCCCGGCCGCTGGTTCAAGACGCGGTCCACGGTGGCGAGGCTGACGCCCGCGGTGGCGGCGATATCATGCACGGTCGGTCTCATCGGCTCCTCCTGCCGCAATCCTTTACCGCCATTTCTGATGTACGTAAATCAAAAATTTCCGGCCGCTCGATTTTCCACCGATGGCCATAAATAAAAAAAGGCCCCTCACGAGGAGGGGCCATGCCTTGGGAGCATTCTTGAAGCGCTGGATCAATGGCCTCCACCTCCACCGCCACCGCCGCCTGTCGGGCTCGGTTTGCTCAACATGAGCACGCCGAGGATCATCGCCAGGAACAGCACGGTCAGCATCAGGAAGATATCCCCGAAGGACATGACGACCGCCTGCCGCGTCGCCATGTTGACCATCTGTTTCAACGCGGCCTGCTCGCCGTCGAGGCCGGCTGCGTTGAAGTTGGCGGCCATGTTGTTCAATTGGGTGACGGCGGCATGGCTGCCCCAATGAATATGGTCGCGCAGGCTGAAGTAATGCTGGTCCTGCCGGTTCGTCAGCAGGGTGTTGATAATGGCAAGACCCACGGCACCGCCCAGATTACGGGTCAGGTTGAACAGGCCGGACGCGCCGCGCATGCGCGCCGGCGGCATGGTTCCGAGCGCGATGTTGTTGATCGGCACCATGCAGAGCATCAGACCGAAGCCGCGCAGGATCTGGGGAATCATCAATTCCCAGAAATCCCAGTCCGTCGTCAGGTGCATCATGATGTAGGTACCGGCAGAGAAACTGGTGAAGCCGATGATCATCAGGATGCGAAGATCGACCCTGCTCGCAAGGAAGCCGGCCAGCGGCGCCGTGAAGAACATGGCAAGGCCGGACACGAACATCGTCTCGCCGATCTGCAGGGAGTCGTAGCCGCGGATACGCCCCAGGAAAACCGGATAGATATAGGTCAGGCCATAAAGGCCGATACCCATCACGAAGGAGAACATCGAGCCGAACGCGAAATTCTTGTTCGTGAAGGCCCTGAGATCGACCACGGGGAATTCCACCGTAAAGGCACGGTAGAAGAAGATGATCGCTCCGATCGCCGAGGCTATCGCACCCGCGACGATGAAGTTATCGTTGAACCAGTCGTTGGTATTACCTTCTTCGAGAACATATTCCAGAGCGCCCAGAAAAACGCCCATGGAAAAAAGTCCCCACCAGTCGAATTTCTTCATCAGCGACAGTTCGGGCTTGTCGAAATCGATAAAGTTCCAGGTGACGATGGTGACGACGATACCCGGGGGGATGTTGACCAGGAACAGCCAGTGCCAGGAAAAGGCGTTGGAAAGATAGCCGCCCACGGTCGGGCCTATGGTGGGCGCGAGCGTCGCGATCAGACCGATGATCGGCGAGACGACATTGCGCTTGGATGGCGGGAAGATCGTGAATGCCGCCGCGAACACGGAAGGGATCATGCCGCCGCCGATGAACCCCTGGATGGCACGGTAGATGATCATCTGGTCGATATTCGTCGCGGTCGCGGCAAGCGCGCTCGCTGCGGTGAAGCCGGCGGCCGAGATCGCGAAGAGGTAGCGCGTCGAGATGATGCGCGCCAGCGTTCCCGACAGCGGGATCATGATGACTTCGGCGATCAGATAGGCCGTCTGCACCCAGCCGATCTCATCCGAGCCGGCGCTGAGGCCGGCCTGGATTTCGCTAAGCGAGGCGGAGACGATCTGAATGTCGAGGATCGACATGAACATGCCGAGCACCATCGCCAGAAAGGCGATGAGTTTTTTCGTCTCGATATGATCCGCCGCTGGTGCGGCGGGCCCGGCCGCGCGTGGAGGCGACCCGGCTGTAGTGCTGGCGGACGACATGATGCGTCTCTCCCGAGCTTGATCGCTTACTTGTCCGGCGCCGTGCGGGTGTCGACGTCAACGACGACGCTGAGGCCCGCGCGCAAACGGCCGGTATTGAGCGCATCCTGCGGCAATGCGATGCGGACAGGCATGCGCTGGATGATCTTGGTGAAATTACCCGTCGCATTTTCCGGCGGCAGCAGCGAGAAAACCGAGCCGGAAGCCGGCGAGATCGACTCGACGGTGCCGACGATCGGATGGTCGCTATAGGCATCGACGTGAATATTGACCTTGGAACCGGGAACCAGATGCTGGATCTGCGTTTCCTTGAAATTCGCGTCGATATAAAGCTGGCGGATCGGCACGATCGCCATCAGCTTCTGGCCGGGAGAGACAAGGTCGCCCTCCTGCACCGAGCGATTGCCGACGATGCCGTCATAGGGCGCCTTCAGCACGGTGAACGACAGGTCACGGGAGGCCTTGTCGCGAGCGGCTTCCAGCCCCTTGATCGTGCTTTCGGCCTGCCGGCGCTGGGCCTGCAGCAGGTTGATATTGGCCTGCGCCGAAGCGATGGCGGCATCGCCGCCGACCAGGTTGGCCTTGGCTTGGTCGAGCGCGATGTTGGCGCTATCCAAGGCGGCCGTGGTGCCGACCGACTTCGACTGCAGTTCGGCAGCGCGCGTCTGGGTGATCTGCGCGCCACGGACTGTGGCTTGCAGGGCAACCTTCTGTGCCTGCGACTGCGCAAGAGCGGCCTGGCCGGCTGCGATCTGTGCATCGATGGTATGGAGCGAAAGCTGTTCGGTATCGAGTGAGGCCTGAGCCTGTTCCAGCGCCAGCTTGTAATCGCCGTCGTCGAGCGTCGTGAGAACGTCGCCGGCCTTGACCTGCTGGTTGGCAACGACGTTCACCTTGGCGACGTAGCCGGTAACCTTCGGCTGGATGGTCGCGATGTCGCCGCCGATATAGGCGTCATCGGTCGAGACCATGAAGCGGCCGTTCGTCCACCACTCATAGCCGTACCAGCCACCAGCTGCGAGAGCGACGACAAGGATGATCGGAAAAGCCAGGCTGCGCCGCTTCTTCTCCGGCGGCGGTGGGGCCGCAGGGACCGGAGCAGTGGGCGCAGCCTGGGCGGGGGCAGGATTGCCGCGCGTTTCGGCCACGGGAGTCTCGGCAGACACGCCGGCTTCCCGGGCTTCCACCTCGGCATCGGCGGGCTCGTCCACGATGCGCGCTACATTGTTTCCATGACTTGACGACATTGCCTTACCACCGAAATTCTGGCTAAATTAATCGAACCGAACGGTTCAGTTCAATTGACATAGAGCCTTTTTCATTCCATATCAAGAGATATCGAACTGAGCGGTTCGATTTATTTGGCGAATCTGTTTAAGATTCAGAAAAAATGATCGAGTGAAGGAGACAATGAAACACGAATCGCAAAATGCCGCTGTGTTGAACGCGCCCGCACCAGGTTCCGGTGGACGTTGGGCGGCGGGCGAAGATCCGGTCAAACGCCATCAAATTCTGGAAGGCGCCAAACGCGTTTTCATGAAGATGGGCTTCGATGCGGCGAGCATGAACGATGTCACCCGCGAGGCCGGCGTCTCTAAGGGCACGCTTTACGTCTATTTCGCCAACAAGGAAGACCTGTTCGCCGCCATGGTAAACAGTGAACGCGCGCATTTCGTCGAAATCGTGCGTGCCGCCCTTGTCGACGATGTCGACATTGCATCCAGCCTTCTTGAATTCGGCAAGGTGTTTGCGACGCACGTCACGTCGGATAAGACCATCAGCGCCATGCGGACCGTTGTCGGCGTGCGCGAACGCATGCCGTCGCTCTGTCAACGCTTCTTCACCGGCCCCGACAATCTGCGTACCGTCTTGCGTGGCTTTCTGGAGCGCAAGGCCGAGGCGGGCAGCGTGGAGATACAGGATTTTGACCTAGCCGCGCGCCAATTCCTTGAGATGGCCAGCGGCGGCTACTTCAAACTGCGGCTGTTCGGCGACATGGATGCCCCTCCTTCGATAGAGGAAATCGATTATGTCGTGCGCGGCGCCGTGCGCGTCTTCCTCGCGGCTTACGGCACCGATCGCCGCAGTCGAGACTGACTGCCCTTCCCTGTTGCCTGCGAATGGAGGCACACAACTCCGCAACGGCGATCAAGCATCGCCGCCATCGGAAGCCTATGACTGGCCCGGCAACCAGGGGAGTTTGGCATGAGCGCGATCGGAAGAGCGATATGGTTTATCGAAAGCCATTTTGCATCCGACATCTCGCTCGACGAGATTGCCGAGACGGCCGGTCTGTCGCGCTATCATCTGTCGCGCGTCTTCGGACTGACGACAGGCCATTCAATCAGCGGCTATATCCGGAGCCGCCGCCTCAGCGGGGCAGCTCTCGCCCTGATCGAAAGTTCTTCTTCCATTCTCCAGGTTGCCCTCGATGCGGGCTACGGCTCGCACGAGGCCTTCACCCGTGCCTTCCGCGAGCAGTTCGGCATGACGCCGGAAAGCCTGCGCAAGCAGGGGCACGTTTGCAACCTAGCTCTACAGGAGCCGATCAGAATGGACGACACCCGCCTTCCCAAGCTTGACGCCCCGCGCTTCGAGACCCATCCCGCTATGCTGCTTGCCGGCCTTGCGGAAACCTATGCCTATGAGGCCACGCAGGCGATCCCATCGCTCTGGCAGAAATTCAACCAGCATTTCGGCCATATTCCCGGCCAGGTCGGCAATGTCGCTTACGGTGTGTGCACCCAGGCGGAGGAAGGCAGCGAAGGCTTTCGCTATATGTCCGCCGCGGAGGTAACCAGTACCGACGACCTGCCTGAAGGCTTCGTCGCCATGAGATTGCCGCAGCAGCGTTATGCGATCTTCACGCATCGGGGCCATATTTCCGGCATCTCCGCCACCGTGCACCAGATCTTCGGCGAATGGCTCCCGCAATCGGGCCAGCGGCACGCCGGCACGCCCGACATGATGGAACGCTACGACGAGCGCTTCGACCCGCGCACGGGCACGGGCGTGACGGAGATATGGATCCCCCTGAAAGCCTAGAAACAAAGCCCGGAAACAGGGCCGCCGCCGCCACGAAATTGGCGGCGGCGCTTGTACGGACGACGTCGCTCCTTACATTACGGCCATTCTGGAGAGGCCGGAGCTGGGGGTCAGCATCGGCGAATGCTGGCAAAAGGGGAAGTCGTTTATGGATATTGTTGGGCTGCTACAGGATCCCGCCGCGTGGGTGGCGCTCGTCACGCTCGTCGTCATGGAGGTCGTCCTCGGCATCGACAACCTCATCTTCATCTCGATCCTGACCAACAAGCTGCCGGCCGAACATCGCGACAGGGCACGCAAGATCGGTATCGGCCTTGCCCTTGTCATGCGCCTTGCCCTGCTCGGCACGGTCGCCTGGATCGTGCAGCTCACGCAACCCGTCTTTGAGATCTACGGCCAGGGCTTCTCCTGGAAGGACATGATCCTGATCGGCGGCGGCCTTTTCCTCGTCTGGAAGGCGACGAAGGAGATCCATCACAATGTCGACCCCCAGGAACAGGGCGAGGATTTCATCGCCAAATCGACGACCTCGACCTTCGCCTCGGCCATCGGCCAGATCCTGCTGCTCGACCTGGTCTTCTCGATCGACAGCATCATCACCGCCGTCGGCATGACGCCACATCTGCCGATCATGTTCGTCGCCGTCATCGCCGCCGTCACCGTAATGCTGGTGGCCGCAAACCCGCTCGCCAATTTCATCGAGAAGAACCCGAGCATCGTCATGCTCGCGCTCGCCTTCCTGCTGATGATCGGCACGACGCTGATCGCCGAAGGCATGGGCGTACACGTGCCCAAGGGCTACATCTACGCCGCGATGGCCTTCTCGGCGCTGGTGGAAGTGCTCAATATGCTGGCACGCAACCGCCGGAAAAAGGCATCCGGCAGCCATTGATCGCGAAAGCCGCACCCCGAAACGGGTGTGGCTTTCATATCGTCTGATCAGTCCTGAACAGTGATGTCGACCCACTGGCCGATGTCACCGTGTCCGTAGATATCGACCTTGATCCAGACGTTGCCGCGAACGATGAGGTTCCCGGCGTCGTTGGCGATATTGCCGTCTGCCAGCATGGCTTCCAGCTTCTGTCGATTGGACGCCTGCGAGAAGAAGCTGTCGCCCTGGTCGCCACGGTCGCGGCGGCGATAGGCGTGATAGTTCGCGCGGTCCTGGCGGATGATCTGCCAGGGCGCCGTCAGGCGCTCTCCCTTGGAGTTGTAAAGATCGTCGCTGCCGATATAGGCGCGGTAGGATTCGATCAGGCGCGCCGAACCGTCGCGCTTAATTGTCGACTGGGCCGCAGCGACGTCGATCATCGAGACCGCCAATAACAAGCTCAAAATCAATTTTTTCATTGTATCCCCACGGTGAACGATTGAAGACCTATTTCGCTACTGCCGCGAAAATTGCAAATCAAATTGGGCAAGCGTAAGGCTTTTATCCCGAAGCCCTTACGAAGGGTAAAGACGCTTCATGAATTCGCGAGGCCGGCTCCTTTCGATGCAGCATGATGTCCTTGGCATCTCGACCCGCTACGGCGCAGTTTCCCTTGACGTCACCCGTTGAATATGGCCTAAGGCCAGCCATACGGAAAACGCTGATAGAAGCGGCAAGACGCCCTTTTCCCACCGATTTCCTGATCCAGATAGACATTTTCGGCTGGACGGCGCTTGTCCCAGGCGCGGCCCGGCCTTTTATGACGGGCAAACAAAATGACCACTTCAGGCGTTCGCGTCCGCATCGCACCCTCTCCCACCGGCGAACCGCATGTCGGCACCGCCTATATCGCGCTGTTCAATTACCTCTTCGCCAAGAAACACGGCGGCGAGTTCATCCTGCGCATCGAGGATACCGACGCGACCCGCTCCACCCCGGAATTCGAGACCAAGGTGCTCGATGCGCTGAAATGGTGCGGCCTGAAATGGTCCGAAGGCCCCGATATCGGTGGCCCCTACGGCCCCTATCGCCAGAGCGACCGCAAGGAACTCTACAAGCCCTATGTCGAACAGATCGTCACGGCCGGTCACGGCTTCCGCTGCTTCTGCACGCCGGAGCGCCTGGAAAAAATGCGCGAGGCGCAGCGCGCCGCCGGCCTGCCGCCGAAGTATGACGGCCACTGTCTGAATCTTTCGGCCGAGGAAGTCACCTCGCGCGTTGCTGCCGGCGAGCCACATGTCGTGCGCATGAAGATCCCGACCGAGGGCTCCTGCAAGTTCCATGACGGCGTCTACGGCGATGTCGAAATCCCGTGGGATGCCGTCGACATGCAGGTTCTACTCAAGGCCGACGGCATGCCGACCTATCACATGGCCAACGTCGTCGACGACCATCTGATGAAGATCACCCATGTCGCGCGCGGAGAAGAGTGGCTCGCCTCGGTGCCGAAGCACATCCTGATCTATCAGTATCTCGGATGGGAACCGCCTGTTTTCATGCACCTGTCGCTGATGCGCAATGCCGACAAGTCGAAGCTGTCGAAGCGCAAGAACCCGACGTCCATCTCCTATTATACGGCCCTCGGCTATATCCCCGAGGCGCTGATGAACTTCCTCGGCCTGTTCTTCATCCAGATCGCCGAAGGTGAAGAACTTCTGAGCATGGACGAGCTTGCCGCACAATTCGACCCGGAAAACCTCTCCAAGGCCGGCGCGATCTTCGACATCCAGAAGCTTGATTGGCTGAACGGCCGCTGGATCCGCGAAAAGCTCTCGGAGGAAGAATTCCAGCACCGCGTCCTGACCTGGGCGATGGAAAACGCCCGCCTGAAGGAAGGCCTGAAGCTCTCGCAGTCGCGCATCACCAAGCTTGGCGAGCTGCCCGACCTCGCCGGCTTCCTGTTCAAGTCCGACCTCAACCTCGATCCCTCGGCTTTCGCCAGGATCAAGTCGACGCCGGAAGAACTGCTCGAAATCCTGAACACGGTACAGCCCGATCTCGAAAAGATCCTCGAATGGAATGTCGAGACGATCGAAGCCGAGCTGCGCGCCATCGCCGACCGCATGGGCAAGAAGCTGAAGGTCATCGTTGCGCCGCTTTTCGTTGCTGTCTCGGGCTCCTCGCGTTCCCTACCGCTTTTCGATAGCATGGCAATCCTCGGCCGTTCCGTCGTGCGTCAGCGGCTGAAACTTGCCGCGCAGACCGTTGCGACCCTCGTCGGCCCGAAGAACTGAACCGGACTTAGAACCATGAACGACAAGACCGAAACCGCTACCCTCTCCTCCGACGCAACAGAAGTTCGCGCGCAGAAGCTGAAGCTGCTGCGCGAGCAGATCGGCGACGTCTATCCGGCGCATTTCCACCGGACGCTGACCAACGCCGAACTCGCAGCGAAATACGAAGGCCTGGAGCCGGATACGGAAACCGGCGATGTCGTCACCGTTGCCGGCCGCGTCTATTCCTCGCGCAATTCCGGCATGTTCATGGACATCCATGACGCCGCTGCCAAGATCCAGATCTTCAGCCACAAGGACGTAACAGGCGAAGAGGCCCGCGCCCTGCTGCCGATGATCGACATCGGCGACATCATCGGCGTCACCGGCGTCGTGCGCCGCACCAAGCGCGGCGAGCTGACGATCAATGCGCGTGAGATCACCATGCTGACCAAGTCGCTGCTGCCGATGCCGGAAAAGTGGCATGGTCTCTCCGACATCGAGCTGCGCTATCGCAAGCGCCATCTCGACATCATGACCAACGAGGAATCGAAGCTCCGCTTCCAGCAGCGCAGCCGCATCGTCTCCGGCATCCGCCGCTTCATGGAAAATGACGGCTTCATGGAAGTCGAGACGCCGATGCTGCATTCGGTCTATGGCGGCGCCACCGCTGAGCCATTCAAGACGCATCACAACACGCTGAAGCTCGACATGTACCTGCGCATCGCGCCGGAACTGTTCCTGAAGCGCACCCTTGTGTCCGGCCTCACCGACAAGGTCTTCGAGATCAACCGCAACTTCCGCAACGAAGGCGTCTCCACCCGGCACAATCCCGAATTCACCATGATGGAGTGCTATTGGGCCTACGCCGATTACGAGGACATCATGGACCTCGTCGAGCGGCTGTTTTCGACGCTCGCCATGTCGATCCACGGCAGCACCGAATTCGCCTTCGGCGACAAGCAGATCTCCTTCAAGGGTCCGTTCCGTCGCGTACCGATGCCCGACGCCGTCAAGGAAGCGACCGGCATCGACTTCCTGGCGATCAAGACCGATGAGGAGGCACGCGATGCTTCCAAGGCCGCCGGCTTCGCTGTCGAGAAGGACGCGACCTGGGGCGAATGCCTTGCCTTCATCTTCGAAGAGAAGGTCGAGGGCACTCTGATCCAGCCGGCGCACGTCACCCACTTCCCGAAGGACATCTCGCCCTTCGCCAAGGAAGTGCCCGGCGAGCCGCGTCTCGTCGAGCGCTTCGAGACCTATTGCAACGCCTGGGAACTCGGCAATGCCTTCTCGGAACTCAACGATCCGGAAGAGCAGCGCGCCCGCATGGTCGAGCAGCTCGAGCAGGCGCATGCGCGCGGCGAAAAGCAGAAGGAACTGGACGAAGAGTTCCTCGATGCGATCGATCAGGGCATGCCGCCGGCAGGCGGTCTCGGCATCGGCGTGGACCGCCTCATCATGCTTTTGACCAACTCGCCGTCGATCCGCGACATCATTCTCTTCCCGGCCCGTCGCAGCAAGGTCGATTGATCAAGCCAGCAATTTCAGGCGCCAGGCAAGCGAGGGAAACGACGCTGCCTGGCGCTTTTCTTTTCGAGCAAATTCCAGGAAAGCGCGTGGCGCTTTTCCGTCCGGAATTGCGTAAGAACAAACAGATGGGGCGTTTCAGCGTTTCGCGGAACCGCCCCATCTGGAATAGCGCCGGTGGCGTCAGTTCGTGACGGGCGACCGGCGGTCGGCGGCACCCGTCATAGTCGGATCCAGTCGCGATGACGGGGCCTTCTCCTTGCTGCGGGCGTCGGCGCCGATGAACTCGCCGTTCTCGTCATAGCCGGGCTGCACATTGCCGGTCGATTTCGGCTCCGGCAATAACGGCTTGGCATCTTGCCCTTCTTCTTTCGCCGTTGCCTTTTCTTCCGCTGCGATCGCCGCTTTCATCTTGTCCTTCTTCGCGGTCCCGCCAGCATTGTCGGCCGTCAGCGCGTTGTCGCAATCGCTATAGTCCTTCAATCCGGCAAGCGCGGCATCGATATCCTGCGGCAGCATGGTGATCTGCTCGCCGTAAAACAGGCCGGCATTGCTCGCGCCGCCGTCATAGTAGCGTGCCGTCACCGGCGCCTCGGGGCTGCCGTCGGCAAGCTTGTCCGAGTGCGGCACGTAGACCACATCCGCCCCCAGCGCCCGGCCGCGTATATCGGAGCGCAGTGTCGGTCCGTTCCTGTCGAGGACCACAACCTGAACGAGATCCGGCTTCTGCTCCTGATACACCGCCTTGGCGACCCGGAGCGCGGTTCTGACCCGCGTCAGGCCGTCGGTCGGTTCCGTGCGGATATATTTACGCACCCAGAAGCGATTTTCCTTGCGGATGGTAACGAGATTGACGTCCATGCACTGAAGCCCGTTGGGGGATGCGGATGCGAGGCCGAGCAATCTGTCCTTGCCGACACAAAGCGCCAAAACGCCGGAGGAGCCCACGAGAAAGGCCACTCCGCCGATCATGACGACAAACTTCCGGTGTGCCCGGAAAATGTGCAGTAAGGCGCTCACGCCAACTGCTCCAGCATAGACCACTCCAAACCGACAAAGATGATCAACCCTCACGTTAGGGAGAGGGCGTTTCGGAATACTTAAAACGGGCGCAAAACTTGCAACTCTGACGGCATAGTTACCAAAAAAGGTCCAAATTTTCACAGCAATGAGGGGTGCTTGCCTTCCACGCCGCGAGCATGCTCTAACCAAAGCATGGCCTTCACCCTGAGACAGCTGCAATACTTCGTCGCCGTGGCCGAACAAGGCTCCGTGACGCGCGCCGCGCAGAACCTCTCCATCTCGCAATCTTCCGTCACGGAAGCCCTCAAGGAACTCGAAGGCGATCTTGGTGTCGAGCTGTTCGAGCGTCATCCGCGCGGACTGTCCATCACCCATAATGGTCACCAGTTCCTGCGCCATGCGACGAAGATTTTAGCGACCGTTTCCGATGCGCGCACCAGCTTTTCCGGCAAGCGGAACGAGGCCGGCGGCACGCTGAACATCGGCGTGACCTCGCTCGTCGCCGGCTATGTTCTGTCCGATCTTCTGGCCCGCTATCGCCGCGCCTGCCCCGGCGTCGAGGTCAGCGCCATCGAGGACAATGGCGGCTATCTGGAGCATCTTCTGGTGGGCGGAGAACTCGACGTCGCCGTCATGGTCATTTCCAACCTGCGCGACCGGATGGCCCTGCAGGCCGAAATCCTCGAGACGTCGCCCTATCGCCTCTGGCTGCCGATGGGCCACCCCCTCGTCTCGGCCGATATCATCAGCGTTGCCGACATCAGCCGCGAACCGCTGATCATGCTGACCATCGACGAGATCGAGGAGAACACCGGCAAGCTCTTGATCGCACTCGGCGCCCGCCCCCATGTCGCCTTCCGCACCCGCTCGGTCGAGGCGGTGCGCAGCCTTGTCGCCACCGGCGCGGGCGTCGCCCTCCTACCTGATCTCGTCTACCGCCCCTGGTCGCTGGAAGGCGATCGCATCGAAAGCCGCGATGTTTCCGGCTCTCTGCCGGTCGTGCAGGTCGGTATGGTCTGGCGCAAGGGATCGAGCCTTCCCCAGGCCGCGCGCGACTTCGTCGGCGTCGCCGAAAGCATGCGCTCGGGACGCCAGCGCTAGCAGGGAGCTAGTCCTTGCTCATGCGTAGGCACAGCCAGGAATCGGAAATTCCGATACTGCCTTTCTGATAAATGAATTTGCGAATGCGGCGAAAACGCGTCACCTTTTCTTCCGGGAACAAGAAGCCAGCCACTGGCTCCACAAAATCAAGGCTCAAAAACCGGGAGAGTCCGATGAAGCATCTGCTGAAATCATGCACGGCCGCATTCGCGTGCCTCAGTTTCGCAACGCAGGTCATTGCCGCCGAGCCGTTGAAGGTGCTCGGCAAGGGCGAAGGCGCCGTCAGCATCGTCGCGTGGGCCGGCTATATCGAGCGCGGCGAAAGCGACAAGAATTACGATTGGGTCACCGGCTTCGAGAAGGAAACCGGCTGCAAGGTCAGCGTCAAGACAGCAGCGACATCGGACGAAATGGTCGCGCTGATGAACGAAGGCGGCTTCGACCTCGTGACCGCTTCCGGTGACGCTTCGCTGCGGCTCGTTGCCGGCAAGCGCGTCCAGCCGATCAATACAGATCTGATTCCGAGCTGGAAAAACCTCGACGACCGCCTGAAGAATGCTCCCTGGCATACGGTCAACGGCGTTCATTACGGCGTGCCCTATCTCTGGGGGCCGAACGTGCTGATGTACAACACCGCCGCCTTCAAGGGTCAGGCGCCGAAGAGCTGGAACGTCGTCTTCGAAGAAATGAACCTGCCTGATGGCAAGTCCAACAAGGGCCGCGTGCAGGCCTATGACGGCCCGATCTATATCGCCGATGCCGCCCTCTACCTCATGGCCCACAAGCCCGAGTTGGGCATCAAGGATCCCTACGAGCTTAACGAAGACCAGTACAAGGCTGCCCTCGAGCTGCTGCGCGGTCAGCGCAAGATCGTCAGCCGTTACTGGCATGACGCGATGATCCAGACCGACGACTTCAAGAACGAGGGCGTCGTCGCCTCCGGTTCCTGGCCGTTCCAGGTCAACCTCTTGCAGTCCGACAAACAGAAGATCGCCTCCACCTTCCCCGACGAGGGAACGACCGGCTGGGCCGATACCACCATGCTGCATGCCGACAGCGAGCATCCGAACTGCGCCTATATGTGGATGGAGCACTCGCTGCAGGCCAAGGTTCAAGGCGACGCGGCCGCCTGGTTCGGCGCCGTACCCTCGGTTCCGGCAGCCTGCAAGGGCGATGAACTCCTCACCGACAGCGGCTGCGCTACCAACGGCTATGATCATTTCGACAAGATCAAGTTCTGGAAGACGCCTGTCGCGAAATGCAGCGCGCAGAGCGAATGCGTGCCCTATCACCGCTGGGTTTCCGACTATATCGGCGTGATCGGCGGCCGGTAAAGTTCGCAGGGCTTATACCTTCTCCCCTCGGGGAGAAGGTGGCCCGAAGGGTCGGATGAGGGGGTAGTGCGGCATCGGAAGGGTTGCTTTTCGCTTACCGCTCAAAGCCCGCCTCGCGCCCCCCTCATCCGCCCTATCGGGCACCTTCTCCCCAAGGGGAGAAGGGAAAAACCAACATTCCTGGAGCACCCCAATGAACGCCGTTCGTTTCCAGCAGGTGTCGCGCCATTTCGGCCAGGTCCGCGCCGTGGACCGCGTCGATCTGGAGATCGCGCCCGGCGAATTCTTCGCCATGCTCGGCCCTTCCGGTTCCGGCAAGACCACTTGCCTGAGATTGATTGCCGGCTTCGAGCAACCCACCGGCGGCCATATCGAGATCTTCGGCGAAACCGCCGAAGGCGTGCCGCCCTACAGGCGCAACGTCAACACGGTCTTCCAGGACTATGCCTTGTTTCCGCATCTCAACATCCTCGACAACGTCGCCTATGGGCTGATGGTCAAGGGTGTCGGCAAGAGCGAACGGCTGCGCGCCGCCGAACAGGCGCTGGAGCTGGTGAAACTGCCGGGCTATGGCGCCCGTCGCCCCGGCCAGCTCTCCGGCGGCCAGCGCCAGCGCGTGGCGCTCGCCCGCGCCCTCGTCAACAAGCCGAAGGTCCTGCTCCTCGATGAGCCGCTCGGCGCGCTGGACCTGAAATTGCGCGAGCAGATGCAGGAGGAGCTGAAGAGCCTGCAGCGCGCGCTCGGCATCACCTTCGTCTTCGTCACCCACGATCAGGGCGAAGCATTGTCGATGGCCGACCGCGTCGCCGTCTTCAACGATGGCCGCATCGTGCAGCAGGGCACACCGCACGACATCTATCAACAGCCGAAAACTCGCTTCGTTGCCGATTTCGTCGGCTCCTCCAATGTCATCGCCCCCGAAGTCATGTCGTCGCTCGGCGGCGAGCGGCGCTGGGCAAGCCTGCGCCCCGAGGCCATCCGGTTGACTGAGGAGAGCGGCGTGGCGGCCACCGTGAAAGCGACAAGCTTTCTCGGTGCCGCTACCCGCCTCTCTGTCGAGGCCAATGGCGCACGCCTGCATGTGACTGTGCCAGCCGGCCAGTCGGCACCCGATACCGGCGCTGCGGTCCGCCTCGCATGGCTGCCAGCGGATGTGCACTACATGGATGGCGCCGCATGAACGCCGCCACCTTCCCCGCCTCGACGAAGCAAGCGCCGGCCTCGATCCTTCCCAGCCGCGGCGGCGTCTTCGGCCGCCTCTCCGATCTCTTCTGGCGCCGTCCGAAACTGCTGCTGTTCCTGATGCTGACGCCGCCACTACTCTGGCTCGGCATCATCTATATCGGCTCGCTGATCGCGCTTTTGCTGCAGAGCTTCTTCTCGATCGACGACTTCTCGGGAATGGTGAACTACGAATTCACGCTGTCGACCTATGCACAGCTCCTCAATACAGCCAATTTCGACATCATCGTGCGCACGGTGGTCATGGCGGCCCTCGTCACCATCGCCTCCGCCTTCGTCGCCTTCCCGATCGGCTATTACGCCGCACGTTATGCGCAGGGCAAATGGAAGGCGCTGTTTTATCTCGGTGTCATGCTGCCGCTCTGGTCGAGCTATCTGGTCAAGGTCTATGCCTGGAAGCTGATCCTCGCCAAGGAAGGCATCCTCACCTGGATCTTCGACAAGCTGCATCTGAGCTGGCTGCTCGACGGCGTGCTCGCTCTGCCCGTCATCGGCGGCAACTCGCTCTCGGTCAGCTATATCGGCACCTTCCTCGTCTTCGTCTATATCTGGCTGCCTTACATGATCCTGCCGACGCAGGCCGCGCTCGAGCGCGTGCCGGCCAATCTGCTGGAAGCCTCGTCCGATCTCGGCGCGACGCCGAACCAGACCTTCCGTACGGTGCTGCTGCCGCTGGCATTGCCGGGTGTCGTCGCCGGCTCCATCTTCACCTTCTCGCTGACCTTGGGCGACTACATCATCCCGCAGATCATCGGTTCCTCGCGCCTCTTCATCGGCCAGGCCGTCTATGCGCAGCAGGGAACCGCCGGCAACGTGCCGCTGGCCGCAGCCTTCTCGGTGGTGCCGATCGTCATCATGGCCATCTATCTCTGGATCGCCAAAAAGCAGGGAGCTTTCGATGCGCTCTGATCGTGGCCAGCGCGCCTCCTTCCCCTTAAAGATCGCAGCCGCAGGCGGCCTGCTCTTTCTTCACCTGCCGATCCTCCTCATCTTCGTCTATGCCTTCACGACGGAGGAAAAAAGCTATCAGTGGCCGCCGCCGGGCCTCACCCTGCAATGGTTCGGCATCGCCTGGAACAGGCCCGATGTCTGGTCGGCGCTGGCGCTTTCGGTGCAGGTCGCGACCATCGCAACGATCATCGCGCTCTTGCTCGGCACGCTCTGCGCCGCCGCCGTCAGCCAGACGAAGTTCTTCGGCCGCGAGGCAATCTCGCTGCTGGTCATCTTGCCGATCGCGCTGCCCGGCATCATCACCGGTATCGCATTGCGCTCCGCCTTCAGCCTGTTCGACATTCCATTCTCAGTCTGGACCATCGTTCTCGGCCATGCGACCTTCTGCGTCGTCGTTGTCTATAACAATGCCGTCGCCCGTTTCCGCCGTACCTCCGGTTCGCTGATCGAGGCGTCGATGGATCTCGGCGCCGATGGTTTCCAGACTTTCCGCCATATTGTCCTGCCGAATATCGGCACGGCGCTGCTTGCCGGCGGCATGCTCGCCTTCGCGCTCTCCTTCGACGAAGTCATCGTCACCACCTTCACCGGCGGCCAGCAGATGACCTTGCCGATCTGGATGCTGGAAGAACTCATACGCCCACGCCAACGACCGGTGACCAACGTCGTCGCCATGGTCGTGGTGCTTGTCACCTTCCTGCCGATCCTGGCAGCCTACTATCTTACCCGCGACGGCGACCAGATCGCCGGCGGCGGTAAATGAAAGGGAGATAAATATGGATACCCAGATGCTGATCGGCTCCCGCTTCGAAGCCGGCACGGAAACGGAAGAACGCGTGCTGAACCCGAAGACGGGCGAGACGGTGCTCAACCTGCCTGAGGCGTCGCTCGGCCAGATCGATGCCGCCGTCGACGCCGCCGAAAAGGCTTTCACGAGCTGGTCGCAGACGACACCGAGCCAGCGCTCGGCCTATCTCCTCAAGATCGCCGACGCCATCGAGCGGGATGCCGAAGGTTTTGCAACGCTCGAGGCGCTGAACTGCGGCAAACCGATCAACGCCGTGCTCAATGACGAAATTCCGGCGATCGTTGACTGCTACCGCTTCTTCGCCGGCGCGGTGCGCAATCTGCATGGCCCGGTCGCCGGCGAATATCTGCCCGGCCATACCTCGATGATCCGCCGCGATCCGATCGGCATCGTCGGCTCGATCGCACCGTGGAACTATCCGCTGATGATGATGGCCTGGAAACTGGCGCCGGCCATTGCCGGCGGCAACACCGTTGTCTTCAAGCCCTCCGAGCAGACACCGCTGACGGCGCTGAAGATGGCAAAGCTGCTGGCGGATATCCTTCCCGAGGGCGTCGTCAACGTCATCCTCGGCCGCGGCGAAAGCGTCGGCAATGCGCTGATCAACCATGCCAAGATCAGCATGGTCTCCATCACCGGCGATGTCGCCACTGGCAAGAAAGTGCTGCAGGCAGCCGCCAAGACCGTGAAGCGCACGCATCTGGAACTCGGTGGCAAGGCTCCCGTCATCATCTTCGACGACGCCGATATCGACGCCGTCGTCGCCGGCATCCGCACCTTCGGCTATTACAATGCCGGCCAGGACTGCACCGCCGCCTGCCGCATCTATGCCGACGCGAAGGTTTACGACAATTTCGTAGCCGACCTGACCTCCGCCGTATCAAGCATCAAGTTCAACCTGGCCGACGACACGGAGAACGAGATCGGGCCGCTGATCTCCAAGCGCCAGCGCGATCGCGTTGAAAGCTTCGTGACCCGCGCCGCCGAGCACAAGCACATGGAAATCACCACCGGCGGCAGGATCTCCGGCGAACGCGGCTTCTTCTATGCGCCGACCATCGTTGCCGGCGCCACACAGGATGACGAGATCGTCCGCCGCGAGGTCTTCGGCCCTGTCGTCTCGGTGACGCGCTTCACCAATGCCGACGATGCTGTTACCTGGGCCAATGACAGCGACTACGGCCTCGCCTCCTCGGTCTGGACCAAGGATATCAGCCGCGGCATGCAGACCGCCGCACGGCTGCAATATGGCTGCACCTGGATCAACACCCATTTTATGCTGGTCAACGAGATGCCGCATGGCGGCCTGAAGCAGTCCGGTTATGGCAAGGATATGTCAGTCTACGCTATCGAAGATTATACGGCCGTCCGGCATGTGATGATCAATCATGGGTGAGAGGGGTTGGGGGTAAAACAAACACCCTCTATGTTTGCCGTACCACTGTACCCCCCTCTGTCACTGTCGTGACATCTCCCCCACAAGGGGGGGAGATCGTTGGGAGCATGTCGCCTGCTCTGTAAAAAACAATGAGCCTCGAATTCAACAGACGCAATGTTGGTTTGGATGCGAGAGGTCGCTGCGCATTACCAATCTCCCCCCCTTGTGGGGGAGATGTCACGACAGTGACAGAGGGGGGTCCCGCACTCCCCACAGACTCCCAGGCACCTGCCAAAGCCACGATACTTCCATAACCAAAACACCTTCGGAACAATTCACCCTCCTTCCGCGTCTTTAAGGAATACAACGCAGAGGAGATTGCTAATGCTGAAATGGGCTCTCATTTTCTTTGTGATTTCGCTGATCAGCGGCTTTTTTGGCTTTTCCGGAGTATCGGCGGCAACCGCAACCATTGCGCGCGTTCTCTTCGCCATCTTCCTGATCATCTTCCTGGTGTTCCTTATCCTGGCCGTCATGGCCGGCAACGCCGTCGTCTGACCATACAAGCCACGACTGTCGAAGGGGGCGGGCCTAGATCAGGCTCGCCCCGACGTTTATGGCAAGCGCCAGGATGGTCGTGTTGAACAGGAATGACAGAATGGCATGCAGAAGCACCAGCTTACGCATGCCGACCGTGGAAACGCCGATATCGGCCGTCTGCGCGGCAACGCCGATGGTGAAGGAGAAATAGAGGAAATCCCAATAGATCGGCTCCTCCACCGGCTCGGCGAATTTGAGCCCTTCTCCCTTGCCCGGATTGCTATGAAATTTATGCGCATAATGGATCGTGAACAGGGTGTGCAGGAATGTCCATGAAATCAGGATGGTCACGATTGCCGTCATCACGCGGAAGAAGGCAACTTCGGGCGATGCATCCTTGATGCCGATGAGATCGAGCGCAATGCCGCCGACGCTGGCGATCGCCGCCGCGATCGATAGGAACAGCAGCAAGCCATCCGAAAAATCGAGGTCGGCCGAGCGCTCGCGGATGCGAAGCGCATTGGCCGTCAGCATCCGATAGAGGCTGTAGGCAATGAAGACGACGGCGGTCGTATCCCAGGCGATCAGCAGGTTGCCGGCATTGAAAGCACGCGATGTCAGAAGCAGGAAGACGGCAATACCGGCAAGCACGGAAATCAGGATGACATGGTGCTTGCGCCACAGCACGAGACCTCTGGAACGATGCAAAAGTCCGTTCGCATCCATGCCGCTCTCCTGATCGCAAATCGCCGTTACAAACCGATTCGCAAACGAGAGTGGCAAATAAAAGGAGGCCTCGCAACACGAAGCCTCCGATGGTGGAAATGAAGCCTCAGCCTGTCCAGCCGCCGTCGATGACGTGGGTCTGGCCTGTCGTGAAGCCCGCCTCGTCGCCGGCCAGATAGGTCACCAGGGCGGCGATCTCCTCTGCGGTCGCGATACGGCCCATCGGCTGACGGGCAATGAAATCCTTCATCGCCTTGTCGTAATCGCCGGTCGCCCGCAGCCGCTCATGCAGCGACGGGCTGTCGACGGTACCCGGGCAAATGGCGTTAGCGCGGATGCCCTTGGAAACGAAATCGGCGGCGATCGATTTGGTCAGCCCGATGACGGCAGCCTTGGAGGCACAATAGGCGAAACGGTTGGGCACGCCCTTCACGCTGGAAGCGACCGAGGCCATGTTGACGATCGAGCCCTTGCCCTTCTCCAACATGCCCGGCAGGAAGGTGCGGCAGGTCGTGTACATCGCCTTGGCATTGAGGTTGAAGGAGAAATCCCAGTCCTTTTCCTCGCAGTCAAGGATCGTGCCGGAATGCACGAAACCGGCGCAGTTGAAGAGCACGTCGATCGGGCCGACCTCTTCCGAGAAAGCCTTGACGGCGGCGCCGTCGAGCACGTTCAGAACATGCTTGCTGGCACCCTCCAGCGTCGAGAGCGTTTGCTCGTTGATGTCGGTGGCGTAGACATGCGCGCCAAGCGAGATGAAGCGCTCAGCCGTTGCCCGGCCGATGCCCTGCCCCGCCGCCGTGATGACGACCTTCTTGCCTTCCAACCCGTGACCCATAATCCTGATCCTTTCCTCGGGACTATGATCTCATCCATTCCGCCGGCCGCGTAGCCGGCGCCTCAGACAAGATCATGCAATAACAATCAGTTGGCGCAGCCTCTCGCTAAGCTTCGAAGGACTGCGCGAAGCGGCGGTTCAGCTTATCGATGAGGACTGTATGCCGCTCGCCCGTTCGCAGTCCATCGCTAATCACCTCGGATGCGTCGCTTTGAAACGCCATGTAGCCGTCGTGCCGCGGCCGCACATACGCGCCCTCCAGCGTCGCGCGCGTATTGCGGTAAAAATCGAGCGCCGGCGCATTGACCGCATCACTGACCCAGGCGTCGGCATGGCCCGGCTGACCGTTGCTACCAGCATAGATCCCTGATTGCACGGGGCCGCCGGCGATCCAGCGCGCGAAGGCCTTCGCCTCTTCCGGGGCCTGCGTGCGTGCCGATACGGCAATCCCCGTACCGCCCAGCGCCGAGCCATTCGGCGGGCGGCCGTCGATGACGGGCATATCCGCGAAGGCGATGCGTGCCGGCCTGAAACCGGCAAAGGAATAATTGACGTAACCGTAAATGAAGGGCGTCGCCACATAGGGACTGTCCGTCTGGCCCATCAGATCGAACACCGCGATCGGGTCCATCTCGTAGCAGCTGATATCCATGCCGGAGACGAGCCGCGCCATCCAGTCGAGCACGGCTTCACCATCGGCTTTCGCGATGAAATCCGGGCCTTCGATGCTGCAGGGCGTGCCGAGGTGCGCCGCCAGCGAGATGAAGGTCATCAGCGAATGCGGCGGCCGCATCGGCAGGATCGCCCTGCCTTCCTTGGCGAGCGTCACGAACTCGGCGAGATCCTTGACCGGCGCGTTCAGGCGGTCGGGCCGGTATGCCTGCACCTGCGTTGCCGCATCGAGCGGAAAGGCCCACTGGCGGCCCTGCCAGTTGTAGCTCGGATAGGAGCGCCCGACGGTGCCGGCTGCGATCGCGGCGATTTCATCCGCATGGGCGGCATCATCGAGCGGCAGCAGGCAGTTCTCGCGCGTGATCTGCCCGACATGCGGATGATCGATGACGATGAGATCGTATTGGGCGGCAAGTTCCTCCACCGGAAAGGTCTCGAAATCCTGCAGCGAGCGCTTTTCCCAGCTGATCGCGACGCCGGTCTTTTCCTGCCACTGCTTCGAGCAGGCGATCATCGGATCATAGCCGCGCGGATGCGACCAAGTCATTCCCTTCAGCTTCACCATCATGCCTTCTCCGCGCCTGGTTTGCGCTCGACGACCAGAATGTGATCGGCGGCGAGCACGACTTCGTCGCGCTGGTTCAGCACCTCACAACGCTCGACGACGCGACCGGCCGCCGGACGCTTCGGATCATCCTCTTTCGCCGAAATGGTGACGCGGGTGTGGATCGTGTCACCGATATGCACCGGACGGACGAAGCGGAGCCGGTCGTAGCCATAGGAAAAGGCGACGGGATTGATGAGCGAGGCCGTCAGCCCGACGCCGATCGCAAAGATCATCGTGCCATGGGCGATGCGCTGGCCGCCGGGCAAGGTCTTGGCAAATTCCGCATCCATGTGATGCGGGAAGAAATCGCCGGTGTGGCCGGCATGGACGACGAAATCGGTCTCGGTGATCGTCCGTCCCGTGGTCACTCGGACATGGCCGAGTTCATAGTCTTCGAAATAGATGGTTTGTTCTGCCATTCCTCAAGCCTTTGGAAGTTCTGCAATCGGCGTCGCCGGCGCGGCGCTCGATTGATAAGCGGCCTCGACAAGCGCCATGGTTTGCCATGCATCCTCGACGGAGCCGACCAGCTCCTGGTCCTCGCCGGATGCGAAGCGCTGCAGGTTTGCCATGCGATTGACGAAAGCGTCGGGGAACCAGGCACCCTCCAGCTTGACCTCGATCCAATCGCTGCCGCCGGCGGGGCGTATCCACAGTTCGTCCGGCTCGCCGCGCGGATAGTCGAGATTCACGCCGAGCTTGACGTAGGCCGCGCCCTTGGTGCCGGAAATGCGAAACTCGCAGGCCTGGAACTTGCGGCCGAAATCGTGGTCATGATTGACCGAAAGCACGCAGCGGACCTTGTCGCCATAATCGAGGATCGCCGCGGTGCGCGTCTGCGCGACATCATGGTTGGGATGGCCGATAGTCTTGGCGTGGATCCCCTGAGGATTGCCGAGCAATCCGCGAATGAAATCGAGATAGTGGATCGAGTGCATGGCGATCTCGATCCGCGGCAGGCCTTTCAGGAAAGGCCATAGCCCCCAAGGGGTGGCGAGTGCCAGCCAGGCATCGAAATCGACGACCTCGCCGAGATAGCCCTTGTCAACCGCATCATGGAGCGCCAGCATCATCGGCGCAAAGCGCAGCTGGAAATTGACGGCCGCCTTGATGTCCCGCTCGCGGCAGACCCGCAGAATTTCGGAGGCGCCGGCGAGATCGCTGCCCATCGGCTTCTGGATCAGCGCTAGGGAGCCGCGAGGCAATTTCGCAAGGATCGTGGCATGAGCGGAAGGCGGCGTCGCCAGATCGAAGATCGCGCCCTCGACGGCAAGCGCCTCGGCTTCGGACCCAAAGGCTCGAATGCCCCATTGAGCGGCCAACGCTGCTACCTTTTCGGCATTCGGATCATAGAGACCTGCGACCGGAAAACCGGCTTGCTTATAGGCCGGCAGATGCGCGTCGCCGACGATACTGCCCGCTCCGAAAATCACGATCGGCCGGGGATTCGACGGCTTCGGCCACCATTGGCGAAGGGATTGGGGGTCGAAGGTCATCTCACCCTCCCCTTGAGCGGGGGGTCGGACCGAAGGTTCGGGGCGGGGTGATCTCTCCTCGTGCAAGGAAAACAGACATGTGCGCCCGCAGCGTCACCCCCACCCGCGCGCTTCGCGCGACCTCCCCCCTCAAGGGGGAGGTGACCGCTTCGCGGTCCGTTCCATTCCAGTCCCTAATCAAGGTGAAACACCCCTTCCATCATGGCCCACCACTCGCCCTCCTTCCGGGTCTCGAACGGCTTCTGGCAAGGTATACACACCGACCACCATTCCTGGTTTTTCGGGCTGGCGGCCATCTTTGCCATATCGGCCTCGAAATCCGTGCCGACATATTCCCAATAGCCGAAGAGCAGGTTTTCCGGCTCCTTCAGGAAGATCGAATAGTTGGTGACGTTGCATTCGGAGATCAGCGCCAGGATCTCGGGCCAGACGGCCGCGTGGAGCGCCTTGTATTCCGCGACTTTGGCCGGCTCCAGGCCGATCACCATTCCCATCCGCTGCATGGCCAGTTCCTCCTCAGCCGTGGATTTCCCGGGTGAATTCGCCGATCGAGCGCGCCTTCACCGCCTCCCAGTCCCAGGCGATGCCGATGCCAGGCTCTGAAGGAGCCAAGGCCATGCCGTCGACGATCTCCATGCCCTTGGTGGTGAGATCATCGAGCTGCGGGATATATTCGACATACTTGCCGTTCGGCACGGCGCAGGTGAGGCTGACATGCAGCTCCATCAGGAAGTGCGGGCAGACGGGAATGTCGAAAGCTTCCGCCGCATGCGCCACTTTCAGCCAAGGCGTGATACCGCCGATGCGGGCAACGTCCACCTGCACGATCGAGCAGGCGCCCTTCTGCATATATTCGCGGAAATGCCGGATCGAATACATGGATTCCCCGACCGCAATCGGCGTCGGCGTCGAGCGGGTCAGCCGGATATGGCCGTCGAGATCGTCTGATGGCAGCGGCTCCTCGATCCAGGCAAGGTCCAACTCCTTCAAGCGTGCCGCCCGGCGGATCGCCTCATCGACGGTAAAGCCCTGATTGCAGTCGGTCATGATCTCGAAGCCGGAGCCGAGCGCCAGGCGCATGGCCGAGAGCCGGTCGTAATCCTCGGAGCCATGCGGCTTGCCGATCTTCACCTTGGAGCCGGAAAAGCCCTTGGCCTTCGCCTGCAAGGCGTCTTCGACCAAGGCCTCCTTCTCGATATGCAGCCAGCCGCCCTCAGTCGTGTAAAGCGGGCAACGATCCCTGGCGCCGCCGGCGAGCTTCCACAGCGGCAGAGCCTGCTTCTTCGCCCGCAAGTCCCAAAGCGCCGTATCGACGGCGGCGAGCGCCAGCGCCGTGATGGCGCCGATCGTCGTCGCATGCGTGGCGAATTCCATTTTGTGCCAGATCGCCTCGATGCGATCGGCATCCTCGCCGATCAGCAGTGGCACAAGATGGTCCGACAGCAGCCGCATGACGGAGGAACCGCCGGTGCCAATCGTATAGCTGTAGCCGGTGCCGACGGCGCCGTCGCTATCGGTGATGGTGACGATCGGCGTCTCCTGGCTGACGAAGCTCTGGATCGCATCCGTCCGCTTCACCTTCGGCGGCAGGTCGACCATGCGTAGCTCAATTTTTTCGATACGTGCCATGGGTCGGCTCCTCAGCTTGCCAGGCTCTTGCCGGTTTCAACGGAGAAGAGGTGCGCCTGACTGAGATCGAAGCTCATCTTCAGCTGTTCGCCGCTCTTCAATGAGCGCGGATTGAGCATGCGCGTCACCCATTCGCGTCCGGCGAATTCGACGAAGACGAGCGTCTCATTGCCGAGCGGCTCGGTGATGGCGACGGGCAAGGTCAGTTCATAGACAGCCGATTCCACGCCGGAATGCAGGCCATGTCCCGTCGGGAAGATATCGTCGGGCCTGAGGCCGAAGGCGACCTTCTCGCCTTCCCTGACCTTACCGGCAAACTGGCCCGGCTGCGGCAGCCGGTCGCCATTCTTGAAGACGAGTTCGCCTGCGTTCAGCGTCGCCTCCTCGATATTCATCGGCGGCGAGCCGATGAAGCCGGCGACGAATCGCGTGGCCGGCCGCTTGAACACCTCGTCCGGCGTGCCGACCTGCTCGATATAGCCGTCGCGCATGATGACGATGCGGTCCGCCAGCGTCATGGCCTCGACCTGGTCGTGCGTAACGTAAACCACCGTCGACTGCACCTTGGCATGCAGCTTCTTGATCTCGGTGCGCATCTGCGTGCGCAGCTTGGCGTCGAGGTTCGACAGCGGTTCATCGAAGAGGAAGACTTCCGGCTGGCGCACGATGGCGCGGCCCATGGCGACGCGCTGGCGCTGGCCGCCGGAAAGCTGTGCCGGGCGGCGATCCATCAGGGCATCCAGGCTGAGAATGGCGGCCGCCTCGTTGACGCGCTTGTCGATCTCGGCCTGCGGCTGCTTGGCGATCTTCAGCGAGAAGCCCATGTTCTCGCGCACCGTCATATGCGGATAGAGCGCATAGGACTGGAACACCATGGAGATGTTGCGATCGCGCGGCGGCAGGTCGTTGACGACCGTATTGCCGATCTCGATCGTGCCATCGGAAACATCCTCCAGGCCGGCGATCATGCGCAGCGTCGTCGACTTGCCGCAGCCGGACGGGCCGACGAGCGCGATGAACTCCTTGTCCGCGATGTCGAGATCGATCCCGTGGACGATTTCCAGCGCGCCATAGCGCTTGACGAGTTTTTTGAGGGAAACCTGAGCCATGGAGATCAACCTTTGACCGCACCGAATGTCAGACCCGACACCAGATGCTTCTGAATGATGAAAGTGAGAGCGAGCGCCGGAATGATCATCACGACCGCGAGTGCGCACATGCCGCGCCAGTCGATGGTGAACTCGGCCGTATAGTCGAGCAAGCCCACAGGCAGCGTCTTGGAATTGACGGAGCGCGTCAGCTGCGAGGCCAGTGCATATTCGTTCCAGCAGGTGAGGAAGGCGAAGATGCCGGCGGATGCGATGCCGGGGCCGGCAAGCGGGAATTCCACCTGCCAGAAAGCCTGCCAGCGCGTGCAGCCGTCGATCTGGGCGGCTTCGGCGAGATCCTTCGGCACCTGCCGGAAGAAACCGTCGATCAGCCAGATGGTGAAGGGCACGTTCAGCGCGACATAGGTGAGGATCAGGCCGAAATGCGTGTCGATGATACCGAGCCGCGCATAGACCATGAAGAGCGGCAGAGACAGAGCGACGCCGGGCACGGAGCGCGTCAGCATCAGCCCGAGGAACACGGCCGATTTGCCCGAGAAACGGAAGCGGGCGAAGGCATAGCCGCCGGACATGCCGATCACCAGTGCGATGGCGGTCGAGGTGACGGAGATAACAAGCGAATTGCGGAAATAATCCCAGACGGGAATGCCGCCCTGCCCCACGCCGCTGAACATCGAGCGATAGGCTTCCAGCGAAAGCTCCTGCGGGATCCAGATCGCCGGCTTCGCCATGATTTCCACGGTCGGGCGCAGCGAGCTAAGGACGATCCAGAAGCCGGGCAGGCATATGACGAGCATCGCGAGGAAAAGGCCGATGAGATAGGCGATGTTCCAGAGGCGGCGCTGCAGGCGTTGTTGAGCGTTGCGATCCATGATTACCACTCCGCTCCGATCTGGGTGCGGGCAAGCGCCAGCTTACGGAAGAAATAGACGGTGAAGACGATCGAAAGGATGATCGAGACATAGGCCATGGCATTGGCGAGACCCATCTGCGCATCGGCATAGGCGGTGCGCCCGACCAGCGTCCAGATCAGCTCCGTGCGCCGCGCCGGCCCGCCATCCGTCATGATCTTGACGATGTCGTAGGCACGCGCGACATCCAGCGAGCGGATCGTCATGGCGATGAAGGCAAAGGGCATCAGGAACGGCCAGGTGACGTAACGGAACGTCTGCCAGCTGGTGCAGCCGTCCACTTTGGCGGCCTCGACCGGCTCCTGCGGCATGGCGAGCAGCCCGGCAAGGATGAGGATTGCGAAGACAGAGGTCGAAGACCAGACTTCGGCAATCACGATGGAGAGCAGCGCCAGATTGCCGTCGATCAGCCAGGGAATGGCCGCTTCGGTCATGCCCAGGGATTGCAGGGCATTGTTGATGATGCCGACATTGTCGTTGAACATGAATTTGAACTGGAAGCCGACGAGAACAGGCGAGAACATCATCGGAAACATCATCAGCGTGCGCAGCACGCGCTTGCCATGGGTCGCCTTGTTGACCAACAGGGCCAATCCCAGGCCGAGCAGCATTTCCAGATTGAGCGCGATCGTCAGCAGCACCACGGTGCGCACGAAGGCCGCGAGAAATACCGGATCGCTAAGGATGCGGATGTAATTGCGCAGGCCGATGAAGGTGAAGAGCGTGGCCGGCCGCGTCAGGCGAAACGGCGTGAAGCTGGAATAGAAGGAGAGAAGCAGCGGAAAGAGAACCACCGCCACAAGGACGATGATCGCCGGGAGAAGAAGCAGGACCGGTGGAGATATTCTTTTGAGCATGGTTTGCACCTGTCGGCATTCCTCGGCAGCGTGGCCCGGACTGCGTGGAATGAATTGCCTGGGACCGAGAAGCCGGTACGAAGCCGGCGGCACAAACCGGCCCCTCACGGTGCCGATCGAAAGCCATTCCCGAAGTCGGATTGCGGGAAATCCCGCGCACCCTGAGCGCGCGGGATTTCGATTGCATCGCTCAGAGCGCGCCGGCATCCTTCAGGACATCGGTTGCCTTCTGTGCAGCAGCATCGAGCGCTTCCTTGGAGCTCTTGTCGCCGAGGATGGCGGCCTGAAGCTCGGGATAGACGACGTTGGAAATTTCGATCCATTGCGGCGTGCGCGGAACCGGGAAGGCATATTTCATGGCTTCCTGGAAGGTGCTCAGCACTTCCTTCTTGTAAGGATCGGAAGCGGCCTGCTGGATATCCCAGTCCCAGACAGCCTTGCGGGTCGGCAGCGTGCCGTTGGCGGCTTCGAGCTTCTGCGAATCGTCGTTGGTCAGGAACCAGACGAGCGAAGCGGCGGCATCCTTGTGAGCGCAGGATTCTGTCACCGAGAAGCCGTGATGGCCGGACCAGCCGGTGTGCTTGCCCGACGAGCCGACGGGCTGCACGACGACGCCGACATTGCCCGCGACTTTCGACGACTTCGGGTCGTTGAAATAGGTCGCCCAGCCCGGCCAGTCGAGATCGAGCGCGACCGAACCGGACGCAAAACCGGCGCCGAGATCGTCCCACAGATAGTTGGTCGTACCGACCGGAACGGCTTTCGCCTTGTACATGTTGACGAACCAGTCGAGCGCACGCACGCCGGCTTCGGAGTTGAAGGCAGGCTTGCCGTCCTTGCCGAGATATTCGCCGCCTTCCGCGACCAGCATCTCGTAGAAGCGGCCGTTGATGGCCTCTTCCTTGCCGGGAAACTGCGTGCCGAAGAAGTTCGGCGGATTGGCAAAGAAGATCGCCTGGTCGGACACTTCCTTCCAGGTCTTCGGTGGCGCCAGATCATAGCCGTACTTCGCCTTGAAGGCCGTCTTCTTGGCGTCGTCCTTATAGAGGCTCTTCTGATAGTAGAGCGCCGAGACGTCGAACTGGGCGCGCGGCAGCATGATCAGGCGGCCGTCGATGGTCGAGGCCTGAACGGTCGAATCGACGAACTGGCCGATTTCTTCCTTGGGCAGAAGCTTCGAGAGATCGGTGTAAAGGTCGGGATACTGCGGCGCGAAGGACGAATGGTTCGAGCCGACGCACCAGGAGATGCTGCCCGATGCCATATCGGACTTGATTTCCTTGTCGAGCTCGAAGTGGTTCTTCTTGGAGAGAATGTTGACCTTGGCGCCCGTCTCCTTCTCCCACTCGGCGATGCGCGCATAAAGCGGCTCATATTGCTGACCGCCGATGAGCTTGGCATCGATCGTCACGCCCGAAAATTTGCCCGGCAGATCGGCGGCGAAGACCGAGGTACCCGCAAGCAATGCCATCATGCCGGCAGCGAGACCGGCCTTCCAATTCCTCATCGAAGTTCCTCCCAATAGACCGGACCCCTTGTCCGATTGTTCTCCCGACCCAAATATGGATCAATGATTTATAAGTAAACATCTTATTCATTGGCCGTCAAGCCGCGATCGCGCGCTTGTAAAATGCCTTCATTCATATATGAATGATGAATCATGTTTCGTCGCATGGGGGGATTTGTTGATGAGTGTAGAAGACGATAGTGATCGCTATCGCGCGCCGGCCTTGGACAAGGGGCTCGATATTCTGGAATTGCTGGCAAGGATCGATGGTGGCCTGACGCAGGCGGAAATCGCCAAGGCGCTCAACAAGAGCCCCAACGAATTCTATCGCATGCTCGATCGCCTTGTGCGGCGTGGCTATGTGCAGCGGCAGGATGGCGATCGCTTCTATCTGACATTGAAGCTCTTCGGCCTGGCGCATTATCATGCGCCGGTGCGCCGCCTCGTTTCCTTCGCAACGCCGCTGATGCGTGAATTCTCCAATCGTGCCGAGCAGGCCTGCCATCTGGCGATCTACGACCGCGGCTCGGTGGTCGTCATCGCCCAGCAGGATTCGCCAACCTATTGGGGCATCTCCATCCGCGTCGGCGCGCAGATCAATCTCTACAATACCGGCTCCGGGCATATTCTCCTGGCGTTCCGGGATGAAAAGCAGCGCCGGATGATGATCAACGAGCAGAGGCGCCAGCAGGATCAGGAGGCCGAAGAACCGCCTGCGGATCTGGAGGAGAAGCTGCGGGCAATCCGCGAAAAGGGCTTCGAAACCATGGACAGCCTGCAGACGAGTGGCGTGCGCAATATATCGGCGCCGGTTCTGGCCATGGACGGCAATGGGCTTGCCGCTCTCACCTGCCCCTATATCGAGCCGGTCAACTCCAAGGCGCCGAGTTACGATCAAGTCATCGAATATGTGCGGGAAGCGGCAAAGGAGATCTCCGAAACCGTGGCCGGCACGGTCGACAACGCCGAGCTATAATTTTTATTTGAATAAACTATTCTTATGTGAGTATATACTGAGCAAGCGGTATGGGAGGGAATACCATGCTTTTCGACAGTCATTTGCACATCGTGGATCGGAAAAAGCTCGCTTATCCCTGGCTGGCCGGGGCGGGTGCGCTCAATCGCGACAGCCTCTACGAGGACTATGCGCGCGAGGCCAAGCGCCTCGGGATCACCGATACGCTTCACATGGAAGTCGATGTCTCCGAAGAGGATATCGAGCGGGAAACCGATTACGTCAAAGGTCTGAGCCGTGAGCCCGGCAGCCTGCTGCGCGGCGCCATCGCCGCCTGCCGCCCCGAAAGCGCTGACTTTCCCGCCTATCTCGAACGCGCGCTCGCCGATCCTTTCGTCAAAGGTTTCCGCCGTGTGCTGCATGTGGTGCCTGATAATGTCTCCGAGGGCGCCCTCTTCCGCGAGAACCTGAAGCGGCTCAGCGGCACGCGGCTCACCTTCGATCTTTGCGTGCTGCCGCATCAGATTTCGAAGGCGATCGCGCTGATCGACCTCAACCCGAACGTCCGGTTCATACTCGACCATTGCGGCGTGCCCGCGGTGAAGGATGGATTGAGCGAAAGCTGGTCGGCCGGGATTACCGAAGTCGCGAAGCGGCCGAATGTCACCGTGAAGATATCAGGCGTTGTCGCCTATGCCGATCCCGATAATTGGTCGCCGGAAACCCTGCGTCCTTTCGTCGAACATTGCATCGCAAGCTTCGGTTGGGATCGTGTCATCTGGGGCAGCGACTGGCCGGTCTGCACGCTCGGCGGCAACCTCTCCACCTGGGTCGCCGCCACCCACGCGCTGATGCAGGGCGTAAGCACAGACGAACGCAACGGCCTCTACCAGCTCAATGCAAAGCGCCTCTGGTCTCTCTGAGGCCGGAGGTTCCATCGAAAGACAATGCCATGACCGCCACTGTCGGCGTATCCAGCACCCATCCGAAAACCATGCCGGCCGATCACGCTGAAATTCCCGTCTGGAATGCGGAAAACTGGTTCTACGAGGATTTCGAGGTCGGCCACAAGATCCGCTCGCTGCGCCGCACGATCTCCGAAGGCGAGTCCCAGCAGTTCAACGCGCTGGTGCTCGACATGCATCCTTACGTCAGCGACCAGATCTTCGCCGAAACAGAGGGCCTGTTCGGCAAGCGGCTTGTCGCCGGCGCCTTCGTCTTTTCCGCCGGTCTCGGGCTCGTCGCCACCAACTGCGTCAACGCCTTTTCCTATGGCTACGACAGACTGCGCTTCATCAAGCCCACCTTCATCGGCGAGACGATTTACACCATCCGCACCAACCTGGATAAGCAGCCGAAATATGCCGAGCTTGGCCTGATCCGCTCTTCCTACGAAGTCTTCAAGGGCGAAGGCGAACTGGTGCTCTATTGCGAGCATATCCAAACGGTGCGCTACAAGAACGGCCGGCCGGCGGACGCGCCGCCGCTGAAAGCCTGACATGGACAACGACCACGAAGAAGGCCTGCTATCCGGCATTATCGTGCTGGATATGAGCCAGTTTCTTGCCGGCCCGATGGCCGCTTTGCGGCTCGGCGATCTCGGCGCCCGCATCATCAAGATCGAGCGGCCCGATGGCGGCGATCTCTGCCGCCGGCTCTATCTCAGCGACACCGAGATCGGCGGCGATTCCACGCTGTTTCATGCCATCAACCGCGGCAAGGAGAGCTTTGCCGTCAACATGAAGGACAAAGACGACCTTCAGGAACTGCGTGCGCTGATCGCCAAGGCCGACGTCGTGATCCAGAACTTCCGCCCCGGCGTCATAGAAAGGCTTGGTCTCGACTATGCCTCCGTTGCCGCGATCAATCCCCGCATCGTCTATGGCAGCATCACCGGATACGGCCCCGACAATGAATGGCGCCACTTGCCCGGACAGGATCTGCTGGCCCAGGCGCGCTCCGGCGCCATGTGGCTGAACGGCGAGGCCGATGACGGGCCTGTGCCTTTCGGGCTCGCCGTCGCCGACATACTGGCCGGCAACCTCCTCGTTCAGGCAATCCTTGCCGGCCTCGTGCGGCGCGGCGTGACCGGACGTGGCGTGCATGTGGAAACGAGCCTGCTGGAAGCGATGGTCGATTTCCAGTTCGAAGTGCTGACCACCCATCTGAACGACGGCGGTCGCCTGCCCAAGAAATCCGCCGTGCGCAATGCCCACGCCTATCTCGCTGCCCCCTACGGCGTCTATCGCTGCGCCGATGGCTGGCTGGCGCTGGCGATGATGCCGCTGGCGAAGCTCGCACCACTGCTCGATCTGCCCGCGCTTGCCGACTACACGCCTGATGATGCCTTTCTGTTTCGCGACGAGATCAAGAGCGGGATCGCGAGCCGCCTGCAGGAAAAGACGGCTCAGCAATGGCTCGCCATCCTGGAGCTGGCCGATATCTGGGCGGCGGAAGTGCTGGATTGGCCGAAGCTGCTGCAAAGCGCCGCCTTTCGCCAGCTCGACATGCTGCAGACGGTGACACGTGACGACGGCACCTCCGTGCGCACGACGGCAAGCCCGATCCGGGTCAATGGCGTCCGAGCCAAGAATGGGTTAGCGGCGCCGACGATCGGTGGTCAGTCGGATAAGGTCAGGGCGGAGTTTATTCTGTAAGATTTTCCCCAAGCCTGCCATCTACCGAGCCCGAGATACCCCCCTCTGTCACTGTCGTGACATCTCCCCCACAAGGGGGGAGATTGGTAACTCGCGGCACCCATTCGCCTCAAACGAACATCCAATCTGTTGAAATTGCAGTTTGTCTGTTTGAAGGGAGCGAGCGTCAAACTCCCAACGATCTCCCCCTTGTGGGGGAGATGTCACGACAGTGACAGAGGGGGGTATCGCGGGTGCGGCAGGTTCGCCCTATCGTTTAAAATATAAAAGAGGCACCGCATCGCTGCGGCACCCCCCTCAACTCGAATGCTCCTCTCCGGGGAGAGAAGCAACCTCGCCTTAAGCGGCAGCGAGCTGCAGTTCCTTGCTGACCATGGTGCGCAGTGCGATCAGGTCCTTTGCGAAGGCGCGGATGCCTTCGGAGAGCTTTTCGGTCGCCATTGCGTCTTCGTTCATCATCCAGCGGAACGTCTTTTCGTCGACGGCGATCTTGCCGGCGGGGCCCTTGTTCTCCGGCGAGAGCTTGCGCTCCAGCTTGCCTTCGTCCTTGGAAAGCTCGTCGAGCAGGTTCGGGCTGATCGTCAGGCGGTCGCAACCGGCCAGCGCTTCGATTTCGCCGACGTTGCGGAAGGAGGCGCCCATGACGATCGTCTTGATGTCGTTGGCCTTGTAGTAGTGGTAGATGTCGCGAACCGAGACGACGCCCGGATCTTCCTCGGCCGTGTAGTCCTTGCCGGTCGACTTCTTGTACCAGTCGAGGATGCGGCCGACGAAGGGCGAGATCAGGAATGCCTTGGCGTCGGCGCAGGCGATGGCCTGGGCCTTGCTGAAGAGCAGCGTCAGATTGCAGTCGATGCCTTCCTTCTGCAGCACTTCGGCGGCACGGATGCCTTCCCACGTGGAAGCAAGCTTGATCAGGATGCGGTCGCGCTCGATGCCGCGCTCCTTGTAGGAAGCGATGATCGCGCGGGCCTTAGCCAGCGACGCTTCGGTATTGAAGGACAGATCGGCGTCGACTTCGGTCGAAACACGGCCCGGGACGAGGCCGGAGAGCGCGGCACCGACGGAAATCGCCAGACGGTCGGCAACGGCGGCGGCGACGGCTTCCGGCGCTCCGCCCTGCTTCTTGCCCCAGGAAACGGCTTCCTTGATCGCATCGGCGAACATCGGCGTGCCGAGCGCCTTCAGCACGATGGTCGGGTTGGTGGTGCAATCCACCGGCTTCAGGCGAGCGACTGCCTCGATATCGCCGGTATCGGCCACGACCGTCGTCATGGCGCGGAGTTGATCAAGCTTGGAAGTCATAACAGGTATCCTTGTTGAATGAGGCCCATTTGGATGGGAGATATCCGGCAGCAGATCCGGTCTTTTCGTCGGACGGACTTGAAGGCGTCAGGGATGCAGCCTTCCTTCTCCTATGTTTCTGTAACGGGATAAAAAGCGCGAAAGTTCCATTTCCGGTGAACGGCCGAACGATGAGGAGACAACCTTCCGAAAACAGGCTTTTCGCCGGCACCGGGCGCCCTATATGGCTCCCTGTCCGGTCTGGCACTTGCTCGGAGCAGCACTCGCACATTGTCCTCCTCGATTGGACAAGACCGAATTCCTCATCGCCGACTATCAGCAATCTCGCACGGAAAAGTCAAGGACATTTGTGCAATTCGATTGACATAAGTTTCATGTCATAGAATATCGGCAGCAGAAGAGCCGATCTCGCCTGCTCCTGTCATCCGCCATAACAATAATTCGCATCCTGAGCGGATCATGACGTTAAACGGCGCATGCGACAATCCCGCCGGAGGACCTGTGGCCAAACTGAGACGCGGAACCCATACCGCCTATTCGGAGACCTCGTCCCTGAGGCTTCGCGCCGCATGGCTCTATTACAATCAGGGCCTGACGCAGAAGGACGTTGCCGAACAGCTCGGCATCAGCCGCACCACCGTCATCCGTTTGCTGGACGAGGCGATGCGCCGCGCCGAAGTGCAGATCTGGATCACGGAAGGCATCGATGACTGCGTCGAGCTGGCGATCAAGCTCGAGCGCATCTACGGGCTCGACGAAGCGATCGTGGTTCCCGAGCCTGCCGGCGGCAATGTGAGCGCCCAGGCAAAGAGCGTCGGCCTGGCGCTCGGCCAGTTCCTGACGGAGGCCATTCCCGACAATTATACGATCGGCGTCGGCTGGGGCCGAACGATGACGGCCTCGCTCGCAAGCTTCCGCCCTCCTCGCCGCGACAACTGCAAGGTGGTCTCCCTGCTCGGCGGCATCGTCGCCGTGCACCAGACCAATCCGATCGACTATACGTGGCGCCTGGCGAGCCAGCTCGGCGCGGAATGCTACATGTTCCTGGCGCCGCTTCTTGTCGACTCCGTCGAGACCAAGCGCAACCTCATCGAAAAATGCGGCCTCGAAGCAATCTACAGGCTGGCGGAGAACCTCGACCTCGCCATTGTCAGCTGCGGCGACATCGGCCCGCAATCGACTTCGCTGTCGGAAGGCTTCATTTCGAAGCGCGAGCTGGAAGAGCTGATCGAGGCCGGCTGTGTCTGCGACACGATGTTCAATTTCCTCGACGCCGAGGGCAATTCCGTCGATCACCCTATCAACAAGCGCGTCATGTCCGTCGATCTCGATACGCTGAAAAAGGCAAAGCACATCGTGATCTCCTCCGGCGGCGCCCATCGCGCCCAGGCGATCAGCGCCACCATCAAGCGCATCGGCTGCAACACGCTGATCACGGATGAAAGTGCTGCCAAGGCACTGCTGCAGATGGCTATGGCGAAGGCGGCTTGAAATATGGACCTGCCGGTCTGACCGAGGGGCCGCCTCGTGGTTCGAGGCCCTGCCGCCTACGCTGCGGCTTCGACGTCAGGGCACCTCACCATGAGGCGGAGAGAGTTGTCGGCCAGGCGCAAATGATCAGACCTCATGGTGAGGCGCGGAGGTCCGCAGGACTGAAGCCTCGAACCACGAGGGCGGGTGATTAGCGGAGTAGCTTTTCAAGCGTGCGCAAACCGCGCAAACCCTCAAGCATCCCCCGCTTCCCATCCCAATATCGCGCGCTTGCGCGTCAGCCCCCAGTGATAACCCGTGAGCTGGCCGTTCTTGCCGAGCGCGCGATGGCACGGCACGACGAAGGAGATCGGG
Organism: Rhizobium sp. CCGE531; assembly: GCF_003627795.1. Classification (NCBI taxonomy): domain Bacteria; kingdom Pseudomonadati; phylum Pseudomonadota; class Alphaproteobacteria; order Hyphomicrobiales; family Rhizobiaceae; genus Rhizobium; species Rhizobium sp. CCGE531. The sequence goes on from NZ_CP032684.1 coordinate 3,342,278, forward strand.
TTGCGGCCGACGGCCGCGCCGACGGCTCGCATCGCCGTCGGCTGGCCGATATCCCTGGCGATGTCGGAATAGGTCACGGCGCGGCCCATCGGGATCTTCAACAGGCTCTCCCAGACGCGAAGCTGGAAATCCGAGCCGATCAGCACGACCCGCAGCGGCTCGTCGCTCGACCAGTTCGAGCGCTCGAAGATGCGGGCCGCATAGGGTGCGGTCGCATGCGGATCCTCGATGAACTCAGCATTCGGCCAGCGGCAGGTCATGTCTGCCAGGCACGCCTTTTCATTGCCGGAATCGCTGAAGGCGAGGCCGGCAAGGCCGCGATCCGTGACCATGATCAGGGCGAGGCCGAAGGGGGAGATGTGAAACGCATAACGCATCACCAGGCCGCTGCCCCTGGCCTTCCATTCGCCCGGAGACATAGCCTCATGCGTGACGAAAAGATCGTGCAGACGGCTGGGGCCGGACAAGCCGACCTCGAAGGAGGTCTCCAGGAGCGGCAGATCCTCCTTGCGCAGAAGCCGCTTGGCGTGATCCAGCGTGACGGCCTGAAGGAATGCCTTGGGCGACAGCCCGGCCCAGCGCGTGAACGTCTTCTGCAATTGGGTCGGCGACTGGCCGAGCCGTTCGGCCAGCATCTCCAGCGACGGCTGGTCGCGATATTCCTCGGTGATGAGCTCGATGACCTCCCGCACGGTCTCGTAGTCCTGACCTTCCGGGGTGATGTCTTTCTTCAGCTGTGCAATCGCATTCATGATCTTTCTCCTTGGAAAGGAGAAAACCATGGCAAGAGGGCTAAAACCACCCGTTTCTTGCGCAAATGGCCTCTCTGCGAAAATGTGATACGGCGGATATCGAACTATCAATTCATATTCTCTGCGTGACCGTCGCCAGCGCTCGCTTGAAGGCCTTGGCGAAGCTCTCGCGATCCTCCGGATTGAGGAAGGAGCCGACATCGGTGTCGTGGCTCCTGTCGCGGACGTGCATCGACACGACCCCGATCTCGCGATGGCGGCGAACGAGGAAGCGCGTCCAGAACGGGTTGAAATCGTGCTCCACCATCCGCCCGGTCGGCGAGAACTTGCGGATGGAAACATTGGTGCGCGACACGGTGACTTCTTCCCGCACGCGGCCCGAACGGTAATTCAGCCAGAAGGCGCCGTAGAGCAGAACGAGATCGCCGCCGAAGAAGATGCCGATCGGCCAGGCTCCACGGCTGATGAACAGGACGCTGTAGACCAGACAGAAGATGCCCGCCAAGGCCAGCATGACCCTAAACCCCTTTCGCCCCAGCGAGCGATGAGGGAACAATTCGGCAGCGAAGACCGGCCTGTTGCCGTCTGCCGCCGTATCGGCGTTGCGTTCCGTCATAGGAGTTGAGTATAGGTCGTTCATGGCAAATCCCAAGATCAGATCCAGCGCCCAAACCGCGAAAAAGTCAAATGCGACCGCAGGCCGCAAGCCGACCGGAAAGAGCCTCTATTCCAAGGCCGACCTGGAAGAGATCTTCCGCCGCTTCTCCATCCAGCGGCCGGAGCCGAAGGGCGAGCTGGAGCACGTCAATCCCTTCACGCTTGTTGTCGCCGTGGCGCTATCGGCGCAGGCGACCGACGCCGGCGTCAACAAGGCGACGCGCGCCCTCTTCGCCGTCGCCGATACCCCGCGAAAGATGCTCGATCTCGGCGAGGAGCGCATCCGCGAATACATCAAGACGATCGGCCTTTACCGCAACAAGGCGAAGAACGTCGTCGCCCTGTCTGAAAAGCTGATCACGGATTTCGGCGGCGAAGTGCCGCGAACGCGCGAAGAGCTGATGACCTTGCCGGGCGTCGGCCGCAAAACCGCGAACGTCGTGCTGTCCATGGCTTTCGGCCAAGCGACGATGGCCGTCGACACGCACATCTTCCGCATCGCCAACCGGTTGCTGCTGGCGCCGGGCAAGACGCCTGATGAAGTCGAACAGCGGCTGATGAAGATCATCCCCGATCAATATCTCTATCATGCGCATCATTGGCTGATCCTGCACGGGCGCTATTGCTGCAAGGCGCGCAAACCGGAATGCGAACGCTGCGTCATTGCCGACCTCTGTCGCTCGCCGGAAAAGACCTGGGATATCCCCGCCCCTCTGGTCGAACTGCCGGCTCAGATCATCGGCGCGGAAGCGGCAGGCTAGAGCAAATCCAGGAAAAGTGCGTAGCGGTTTTCCGTCCGGAATCGCGAGACAACAAAGAGATAGAGCGGCTCAGCTATTCCGTGAAAAGCTGAGCCGCTCTAGGCCTGTCTTAGCCGCACGCTCGTCTCCTTATGCGAGATCAGCTTGTGCAGATGCACCATCATGCCCGCGGCAAACAGCGGCGTCAGCAGGTTGAGAAACGGGATCGCCAGAAAGGCCGCGATCACCAGGCCGGCGAGGAAGACTGTGAAGGCGTGCTTGACGCGGAACTTGCGCGCCTCGTCCGGCGAGCGAAAGCGCATGGCGGCGAATTCGAAAAACTCCCGACCGAGCAGATAGCCGTTCACCAGGAAGAAGGCGACGAGATTGACGCCCGGAATGAACAGCAGAAACAGCGCCACGATATTGCCGACGATGACGACGCCGAGAAACCGTACGGAGCTTTTCATCGCCGCGGCGATCGGCATCGCCGTTCCGGGCGCATCGCCCGGATAGTCGCGCCGTTCCACCACCTCGGCGACATCATCGAGAAAGAGGCCCGCGATCAATGCCGTCACCGGCGAGATCAACAGCGCCATCGCCAGGGCCAGGACAATGCCGGCAAAGATGGCAAGGAAGAGCGCAAGCCAGCTCGTCCAGTCCGCTGTCGATGGCATGAAGCCTTGCAGCCAGGGCAGGACGAAAGAGTTGAACACGCCGCGCAGCGCAAACCAGAGTGCTACCAGCGCCAGCAAAGTCAGGCCCAGAACCTTCCAGAAAACCTTGCGCGTCTCCGGCGCAAAGAGATTGGTAAGGGAAAGACGTGCGGCAAGGATAATCATTCGGTCGACCTCTTTTGGTGGCAGATGAACACCTAGGACGTGGTTGCACCGATATCAATATCTCGCGTCGGTATATGAATGTGTTCAATTAAAAATTTGAATTATTGTAATATATTTTACACTAATATATTCTGTTCGCCACATTAAGAACAACAATCGAAACAAGACCGACCGCTCGATTAGATTTGAATGAGCGATTGAACCAGGAAATGGCGCAGCCGAACATCGGAAAGACCATCGACGAGGCATAAAAATTTGGAAGACCTTAGCCAGAAACTTAGACAATATATCAAGATCGGCACGCCAGCCGAGCGAAGAATTGCTAAGTATTTCTCAGAGCATCTGAATGAACTACCGTTCGAAACGGCTTCCTCGGTCGCCGACAGGCTGGAGCTGAGCCCGATGACGGTAGGACGGTTCCTGCGGTCTCTCGGTTATCATGGTCTGGATGGGATCAAGGTGCATCTCAAGGAAAATGCGCCCACGTTTACGTCACCGTTGCCTAACATTCTCGAGCAGCTTCAGAAAGACGCCAGCGAAGGTCGTCCGCTTGCGACCCAGATCGCCGAACAGGTCGAAATGCTGCAGCATATCTACAACCTCGCCAGCCAGCCGCAGTGGCGGGAGGCGGCCACGACCATCCTGTCTGCTGGCAATGTCTTCGTCGCCGCCCATCCCAGCCTCGCGGGAATTGGGCGCCACTTCTGCGACCGCCTGACCTTTGCCCGCGATCAGGTCCTGTTTCTCGACGGAGCCAATGGCAGCTATATCGAACTGTTCGGCGAGCGGTCCGAAGACGGACTGTTTGTCATCATCGATTCGCCGCGCTTCGTTTCGTCTCGCCTGCTGGCCCGCTCCGCGCGCCGGTCCGGATGCAAGGTGCTGCTGGTAACAGGTCAATTTACCGAATGGGCGCATGAATTCGCAAACATCACGCTGTCACTGCCGCCGCAGCGGGCCAATAGCCGCGAAAACCTCGCGGCCATAATGTCGCTGCTAGAATATCTGGCCGTAACCGTCATTCAGGCCGCCGGCGAGACAGCCGAAACCAGAATTCGCCGCATAGAAGAACTTCAGGGCATGTTCGCCCACGCGCCGCTCCGGTAAGCGCCCTACTCCATGGCGTCCAATTCGGCGCGATGCCGGTACATGGCAAGGAAGCGGCGATAATCGCGATCGTAGAACGCCTTCTTTTCTGGGTTCGGCAGCCGCTCGTGACCGCCCGGATACATCGCGACGCCGGCCGCGCCCAGGCTTTCATGCAGGCCGCAGGAGACGGAAGCGGCGATCGCCGTGCCCAGCAGCACCGTCTCGTTCATCTTCGGGATCACGACCTTGCAGCCGGTCACGTCGGAATAGAGCTCCATAAGCAGCGAATTCTTCACGTGGCCGCCGGCCACATGCAGCGTGTCGGGCACATAGCCGTAATCCCGCATTCGCTCCAGGATGTGACGGATGCCGAGCGCAATGCCGACGCTCGTTCGCCAGTAGAGCCGGCAGAGACCGTCAAAGGAAGCATCCAGCGTCATGCCGCTGATGACGCCCAATGCATGCGGATCGGCAAGCGGTGAGCGGTTGCCGTGAAAATCGGGCAGAATATGGATGCGTCCGCCGAGAGAATCGCCTTCGGCAAGCCGTAATTCCGCGATCCGCCGGACGATGCGGTCATGCAATGCCGCCGTCGGGGACCCGCCGGCCGCATGCATGCTGACGATATGATCGAGCAGCGCACCCGTTGCCGACTGTCCGGCTTCGGCAAGCCACATGCCCGGAAAGACGGCCTCGTAATAAGGGCCCCACATGCCCGTGCTGCGCTTGCGCTCGCGCGCAAAGGAAACGACACAGCTCGAGGTCCCGGCAATCAGCGCCAGTTGATGTTCCAGCATGCCGGTATCACCGGCATGGGCGGCAAGCGCACCCAGCGCGCCGGCATAGGCATCGATCATGCCCGCGCCGACATGGCAGGCGCGACCAAGCCCCAGCGCGTCGGCGGCCTCGGCCGTCAATGTGCCGATACTCCTGCCAACGGCAACGCTCTCTTCGGGCAGGCTACCGCGCTCGCGCAGGTCGCCAAGGCCGATCACATTGAGAAAATCGGCCTGCCAGCCTGGCTCGCGATGCGCGAGATAGTTCCATTTCGCCACCAGGGTGGAGCGCGACCGGGCAAGCGAACCGGTTGCCTTCCACGTCATAAAATCGGCAAGGTCGAAGAAATAACCGGCCTCAGCCCAGCTTTCCGGCAGGTTCTCCTTCAGCCACATCAGCTTGGGCATTTCCATTTCCGGCGACATGAACTCGCCGGAATAATCCAGAACCTCGTGCTTCGTCGCCGTGCAATAATCCGCCTCGGCAAGCGCGCGGTGATCGAGCCAGACGATGGTGTCGAACCGCTTCTCGCCATCCGTGGAAACGGTGAGCTGCGCGCCATCGCGATCGCGCACGACCAATGAGCAGGTCGCATCGAAACCGATCGCGCCGATGACGGACGCATCGACGCCGGACGCCTTCACCGCCGCGCGAACGGCTGCACAGACGGATGCCCATATATCTTCGGAATCATGCTCGGCGTGGTTTTCACGCGGACGATTCATCTGGATCGGATGTTCGCCTTTTCCCAGCAGTGAGCCGCTCGCCGTGAAGACACCGGCGCGCGCGCTGCCTGTGCCGATATCGACCGCAACCACGTGATCACGCATGCAAAAGAGGTCCCGACCACTTATCTCTTGTTGCGGACAAGTTGTATCAATTCCGGCATCGCGTCAAACACGACTTCCGGCGAAAGCTGCTCCAGCTCCGCCCGATAACTCGGTGAATGCGCATGCGAACCGCCAGTGAAGGCAAAGACCGTCATGCCGGCCGCGCGCGCTGCCGTGATGCCCGCCGGGCTGTCTTCCACGACGATGCAATCCTTCGGCGGCACACCCATCTTTTCAGCGGCATAAAGGAAGAGATCCGGCGCGGGCTTGCCGCGCTTGACCATGGTGGCGCTGAAGATGTTCGGCTCGAGCTTATCCAGAAGGCCGGTCACGCCGAGCGAGAGGCGGATGCGTTCCAGCTGGCTAGACGAGGCGACGCAGCGCGGAAGCTTGAGCACATCCAGCGTCGCCGCAATGCCGTCGATCGGCTTCAATTCGTGCTTGAAGCGTTCGTAGAGATCGTTGCGGATACGATCAAGGAATGGCTGGTCGATGAAGACATCGAACTCCGTCTGCATCGTGTCGACCAGTGTCGCCAGGCTCTTGCCGAGGAAGCGGCTATAGACATCCTCCTCGCTCATCTCGACGCCGACATCATGCATCGCCTGGATGAGCACGCCGACCGATAGCGGCTCGCTGTCGACAAGCACGCCGTCGCAATCGAAGATTACGAGCCCTGTTCCCTCACCCGCCATCACAGATCCAACCCGAATTCCGTTGTTGTCCCGCCTGCCTGAATTACGGGCACGGCAATGGAAAACGGCCGGAACAGGAGAAGTCCGGCCGCTCGAAAATTATTCCGCGAGTTTGTTGTCCAAGTATAGCTGCAGGGTGACGCGGGTACCCTTTTCCCACAGCGTTTTCAGTGCATGCGCGAAGCGCTTGCGGAAGAGATCCGACTTGGCGACATCGCGGAAGATGTCATCGAAGACGAGGAAGGCATTCGGATCGTCCTTGGCCTTGAGAGCGGCCTCATGCAGCCGATCGGCGCTGGCATCGTTGAAGACGATCTCCTTGCCACTGTCCGTCTTGCCGGCAAAATAACGGCACCAGAGAGCGGAAACGAGTGCGAGCCCGACAATGTCCTCGCCGCGGCTGAGCCGATCGGCCGTGGACGGCAGGATGAACTTCGGCTGGCGGTTGGAGCCGTCCTGCGCGAGGCGCGGAATGGTGTCTGCGATCTTCGGATTGGCGAAGCGCCGCTCGATCAGCTTGAAGTAATCGGCAAGCACCGTATTCGGCACCGGCGGGATCACGGGGATGATCTCATCGTTTTCAAGCTTGGCGAGGAAGGCGCGGATCAACGGCTCTTCCATGGCCTCATGCACGAAATGAATATCCATCAGCGCCGCCGGATAGGCAATCGCCGCATGGCCGCCATTGAGGATGCGGATCTTCATGTGCTCATAGGGCGTCACGTCGGGCACGAAGGTCACGCCGACCTTCTCGAGCGCTGGCCGGCCAGCCGGAAAATTGTCTTCCAGCACCCATTGCTTGAACTCTTCGCAATAGACGGGCCAGTTGTCCTCGATATCGAAGGCTTCCTTGAGAAAGTCGATCTCTCGCGTGCCCGTTGCCGGCGTGATGCGGTCGACCATGCCGTTCGGGAAGGCGACGTTTGCCGCGATCCATTCGGCAAAAGCCGGGTCGGAAAGCTTCGCCGTACCGATGACGGCGGCTTTGGTGACGCCGCCATTGTGGGGAATGTTGTCGCAGGACATGACGGTGAAGGGCTGCAGACCGGCGGCCCGGCGCGCCTTGAGGCCGGCCACGATCAGGCCGAACACCGTCTTCGGCGCATCCGGGTTCTGTCCGTCGGCAGCGATCGCCGGATGGGCAGGGTTGAACTTGCCCGAAGCATCGATGAAGTAGCCGCCCTCGGTGATCGTCATCGAGACGATGCGGATCGTCGGGTCGGCGAGCTTGGTGATGATGGCCTTGGCGTCGCCCACCGGCAGGATGTCGATCATCGGTGCGGTCACGCGCGCGGCGGTGCGATTATTGTCCTGCTCGACGACGGTCGTCAGAAAATCCTGTGCCGCAAGCTTCTCCCGCATGGCCGCATCGGACGGCAGCACGCCCGCGCCGATGATCGCCCAGTCATGAGCCTCTCCGGCATTGAAAAGATCGTCGAGATAAACCGCCTGATGGGCGCGATGGAAATTACCGACACCGAAATGCACGATGCCCGCCGAAAGCGATTTCGGATCGTAAGCAGGAATGGCCGCCTTTGCAGCCGCCTGCTGAAGAGTTGCGAGCGATAATTTGCACGTCATGTCTCTCGTCCTTCTGAAGGGTCTCTGGCGCCGGGCGGCTTGGGAAGAGCGCGCCGGCTGGTATGCTTGCCCGTCCGCGAAGATCGATGCGGGCCGGCGGAGATGCGCTGGCCGTGCCCACCCAAGCGCGCACGGCCTCGGTTTTCGGCTCAGATCGACAGCCCCTCGGCGTTGAACCGGTGAATATGCGCCTTATCCGGCGTCAGGTAGACGGTATCGCCGGCCCGGGCCGGGAAATCGCCGGAGCCGCGCGCCGTCACCGATCCGATCCCGTCGACGTCGATATGCAGGAAAGTGTCGGAGCCGAGATGCTCAGCCACCAGCACCTTGCCCTGCCAGTCGCCCGCAGTGGTCGACAGCAGGGTATGTTCCGGCCGCACGCCGATCGTGTCGCCGCCAAGGCTCTGCGCATAGGCGCCCTTGACGAAGTTCATTTTCGGCGAGCCGATGAAACCGGCGACGAAGAGATTGCGCGGGCTGCGATAGAGCTCCAGCGGCGAACCCACCTGCTCGATATTGCCGCGATTGAGCACGACGATCTTGTCCGCCATGGTCATGGCTTCGACCTGATCGTGCGTCACGTAGACCATCGTCGTTTTCAGCTGCTGGTGCAGCTCGCTGATCTCGAGACGCATGTTGACGCGCAGTGCCGCATCGAGGTTCGACAAGGGCTCATCGAAGAGGAAGGCCGCCGGTTGGCGCACGATGGCGCGGCCGATGGCGACGCGCTGGCGCTGGCCGCCGGAAAGCTGGCGCGGCTTGCGCTCCAGATAATCCGTGAGGTTCAGGACGTGCGCGGCATCCGCGACCTTCTTATCGATTTCCGCCTGCGGCATGTTCGCCATCTTCAGCGGAAAGGCGATGTTCTTGCGCACGCTCATATGCGGATAAAGCGCGTAGGACTGGAACACCATGGCAAGGCCGCGGTCGGATGGCTTCAAATTGGTGCCGTCCTTGCCGTCGATGAGGATCTGGCCGCCCGAGACATCTTCGAGGCCGGCGATCAGGCGCAGCAGCGTCGACTTGCCACAGCCGGACGGGCCGACGAACACGACGAACTCGCCATTGTCGATCTCGAGGTCGATGGAAGGGATGACCTTGGCTTCGCCGAAGACCTTGGAAACTTGCTTGAGAACAATGCTACCCATGCTTGTATTCCTTACTTAACCGCGCCGAAGGTGAGGCCGCGAACGAGTTGTTTCTGGCTGAACCAGCCGAGGATCAGGATCGGAGCGATCGCCATGGTCGATGCCGCCGAAAGCTTGGCATAGAACAGGCCCTCCGGACTGGAATAGGAGGCGATGAACGTGCTCAGCGGCGCCGCGTCGACGGCGGAGAGATTGAGTGTCCAGAAGGCCTCGTTCCACGCGAGGATGATGTTGAGCAACATCGTCGAGGCAAGGCCGGGGATCGCCATCGGCGTCAGGACATAGATGATCTCTTTTGCCAGCGTCGCGCCGTCCATGCGAGCCGCTTCGAGGATTTCGCCGGGGATTTCCTTGAAGTAGGTATAGAGCATCCAGACGATGATCGGCAGGTTGATGAGCATCAGGACGATCACCATGCCCAGCCGGCTGGCGAACTGGTTGTTCAGGAGACCGAAGCTCTGGAACAGCAGATAGATCGGGATGAAGGCGCCGACCGGCGGCATCATCTTCGTCGACAGCATCCACATCAAGACGTCCTTGGTCCGCTTGGTCGGCGAGAAAGCCATGGCCCAGGCGGCCGGTACTGCGACGAGCAGGCCGAGAATGGTCGAACCGAAGGCGATGATGACCGAATTGCCGAAGTGGAGGAAGTAATCCGAGCGCGACTGCACCTCGAAATAATTCTCCAGCGTCCAGTGGAAGAAGAGGAACTGCGGCGGCGAGGCGATAGCGTCGCCCTCCGTCTTGAAGCTCGTCAGGATCGTCCACAGGATGGGGAAGAAGATGAGGATTGCGACGATCCAGGCGGCGATCGAAACGGCGATCTTGCGTTGCGTGGTGATCTTGCGTGCCATCTCAAGCCTCCAGATTCTTGCCGACCGCGCGCATCACGAAGATCGCGACGATATTGGCGAGGATGACCGCGATGATGCCGCCCGCGGATGCGCCGCCGACGTCCTGCGACAGGACGATCTGCGAATAGACCAGATAAGTGAGGTTCGTCGTCGCCGTGCCCGGCCCGCCATTGGTGGTGACGAGGATCTCGGCGAAGGCGGACAGCAGGAAGATCGTCTCGATCAGGATCACCACGGTGATGGCGCGGGCCAGATGCGGTAGGGTGATGTAGATGAATTTCGAAACCGGCCCGGCGCCATCCATCTCGGCGGCTTCCTTCTGCTCCTCGTCCAGCGATTGCAAGGCAGTCAGCAGGATGAGCGTCGCGAAAGGCAGCCATTGCCAGGCAACGATGATGATGATCGACAGCAGCGGAACAGTTTCCAGCCAGGTCAGCGGATCAAGCCCGAAAAATTTGAAGAGATGCGCCAGAAGCCCGTTCACCGGGTTCATGAACATGTGCTTCCAGATGAGGGCGGCGACCGTCGGCATCACGAAGAAGGGCGCAAGCACCAGCATGCGCACGATGCCCTGGCCGAAGATCGGCTGATCGAGAAGGAGCGCCAGCGCAATACCGCCGATGACGGTGATGAGCAGCGCGCCGCCGACAAGCAGGAGCGTCACGATCAGCGAGCTCAGGAAAGCCGGGTCGCTGATGAAGTATTCGTAGTTGAGCCAGCCGATGAAATCATGCGCGCCGGGCGACAGCAGATTGTAGTTCAGCGTCGAGAAATAGATCGTCATCACGAGCGGGACGATCATCCACGCGAAGAGGAGCAGAACCGAAGGCGCCATCATGACGCGCGCGGTGGAACGGGTGTGCAACGTTGCCATGGCAAGTACCGACCTATCTTTTAAAAGGAGGGGATGGCCGCGGACCGGCTGAAACAAAAAGGGCCGCCAAGGGCAGTTCGGCGCTCGGCGGCCTAGAGGAAAGCAGTGCTCGAGAGGGTGCACCGCTTTCCTTAGCTTCGAAGGCCCTTACTTCGGATAGCCGGCCTTCTTCATTTCGCGTTCGGTCAGCTGCTGGGCAGCCTTGAGCGCCTGATCGACGGAGATCTGGCCGGCAAGGGCGGCGGAGAACTGCTGGCCGACAGCCGTGCCGATACCCTGGAATTCGGGGATGGCGACGAACTGGACGCCGACATAGGGAACCGGCTTGACGGTCGGATGCGTCGGATCAGCCGAGTTGATCGAGTCGAGCGTCATCTTCGCGAAAGGCGCTGCCTTCTGGTAGTCCGCACTCGCGTAGAGCGACGTACGGGTGCCGGGAGGTGCGTTCAGCCAGCCTTCCTTCTGTGCGACAAGGTTGGTGTATTCCTTGCTGGTAGCCCAGGAAATGAACTTCTCCGCGGCTTCTGTCTTCTTCGACGAAGCCGGGATGGCGAGGTTCCATGCCCAGAGCCAGTTGCCGCGCTTGCCGAGGCCCTTGTCCGGCGCCAGAGCGAAGCCGACCTTGTCGGCGACCTTCGATTCCTTCGGATCGGAGACGAAGGAAGCAGCAACCGTCGCGTCGATCCACATGCCGCACTTGCCGGATTGGAACAGGGCCAGGTTTTCGTTGAAGCCGTTGGAAGAAGCGCCCGGAGGGCCGGCATCCTTCATCAGCTTGACATAGAAGCTCAGCGTGTCCTTCCATTCCGGCTGGTCGAACTGTGCCTTCCACTTTTCGTCGAACCAGCGGGCGCCGAAGGAATTCGACATCGCCGTCAGGAATGCCATGTTCTCGCCCCAGCCTGCCTTGCCGCGAAGGCAGATGCCGTAGACTTCATGGTCCTTGTCGGTGATCTTGCGGGCCGCATCGGCGACGAAGTCCCAGGTCGGTGCGTCCGGCATCTTCAGGCCGGCCTTCTCGAACAGGTCCTTGCGATACATCACCATCGAGCTTTCGCCATAGAACGGTGCTGCATAGAGCTTGCCATCGGTGGTCAGACCGCTGCGAATGGCAGGGAGAAGGTCATCCGCCGCATAGTCCTTGTCGGCGGAAAGCTTGTCGAGCGATGCAAGCCAGCCAAGCTTGCTCCAGATCGGCACTTCGTAGGTGCCGATGGTCAGCACGTCGTACTGGCCGCCCTTGGTAGCGATGTCGGTCGTAACCTTCTGGCGCAATACGTTTTCTTCAAGCGTGACCCATTGCAGGTCGATACCGGGGTTCTTGGCTTTGAAATCGTCCGTAAGCTTCTGCATACGAACCATGTCGCCATTATTGACCGTCGCGATCGTGAGGGTTTCCGCGGTCGCCAGGCCGGCAAACATCAGCGCCGAGCAGGCGCTCAGCAGTAAAGTTTTCAATTTCATATCTTCCTCCCAGAAGACTAAAAATGAGCATTCGCTTTGCTCGTGGGCAATTACTCGCTTATTGCGAAAAAATGTCAATGCGAATTCGTTGCTGCATTGCCGAGCAAGCAACCCATCCTCTTGTTTTTATGTAGAAATTTTTTGCTCAGTCCCTGAGCAAAAATTCAGCAACTGCCTCGTCGGTGATCAAACCGTTGATTTGCCGGCCGACAACGGCGGCCTTGATCGCCTCGAACTTGCGTCTTCCTTTGGCGATTCCAATGACCGAACAGGTGTCTCGTGAGGGTATCGGCGCGCTGGCGACGCGATCGTTGACATCATCAGGCATGAGCCTGCCATCGCCATCGAAAAGCCAGCCGCAGATCTCGCCGGCAGCGCCGCGGTTCATCAACGCGAGCATCTCGTCCTTCTCGAGGAAGCCGTCGAGGCAGAGCGGCGCTTCGATACCCATCTCGCCGATGCCGACAAAGGTTACGTCGGCCTGGGCGCTGATATCCAGCGTCGAGCGCACCAGCGCTTGCGCATGCAGCAGCTCGCGTTCCTCGGCCGACGATACCAGCACCGGCAGCGGCATCGGAAAATGCCGCGCCTTGATGACATCGGCCATGCTGAAGATGACGTTGTAATAGGCGGCCGAACCGTCCGGGCCGATATTGCCCGTCAGCGACACCACCCGGTGCTGCAGACATTCGATGGCCGGCAGTTGGTCGACCGCGGCCTTCAGCGTGCGTCCGGTGCCGATCGCTAATACGATCGGATCGCTGCGCCGCAGCCAGCGTTCGATTTCGGCAGCCCCGGCTTCGGCAATGCCGATGGTGGAAGAGGTACTGTCCGGATCGCTCGGCACGACATCGATATGCCGGAGATTGAATTTCGCTTTCAGCGCCGCGGCATATTCCAGACAGGCGGCGATCGGGTGATCCAGCCGCACCTTGATCAGCCGTTCGGCAACGGCGAGCGATACCAGCCTCTGCGCCGACTGGCGGGAGATTCCCATTGCGACCGCAATCTCGTCCTGCGTCCGGCCGGCGACGTAATAGAGCCAGCCGGCCCGCGCCGCATCGTCAAGCCGCCCCTGGGAATCCAGCTTTCTCGCCATCGCATTCCTTTATCGAAACAGCGCTGTTATCCGAATATCGGATCACTCAGTTTCCGGCGGGATGACGCCCTTGGTCAAGGTGAAACAACCGTAGAAACGGCGTTCGCCGGTCTGGATGACGCAGTAGGCATCCTTGGCGCGCTCGTAGAAAGCGTAGCGCTCGACCGGCGACAGTGGCCAATGCTTGCCCTCGGCCTTGTCGATCGCAGCCTGAACCTCACGCTGAACCTGCGGCACTTCGTCAGGCGCGCCGACCACTTCCATGCGCGTTGCGGCATCGTCGATGAACGTATCGAGCGGCATCAATGACAATATGGCGGCAACCGCGTCGGCGGCCGGCACGTTGTCGATGCGCAGAAGCTCGCCCAGAACCGTCTGGCTCGCGATGGCTTCCGCCGGGAAATTCGTATCGACCACGACGAGCATGTCGCCATGTCCCATCGATTTCAGCGCGTAGAGCACATCCGCATTCAACAGCGGCGAAATTCCCTTCAGCATGACCGAGCATCCTCCAATAGCCTACGCGGCCATCCGGCGGCCGCTTCGTTCTCCGCGCAAACAAGTAACCATCGCGTTCCTGTCTGTCCATAGGCGCCGGGAACGTTTTCGGCGGACGGGTGCCCCAAGAACTGTGCATCCAGGCGTGGCTTATTTCGGCCGTTATTGACCCGATAGCCTCGTCGGCATTAACTGAAGCGCGTTCAATAGTTGAGAGGTGCAGGTGCGCATTCTTCTGGTAGAGGACGACGACGCGATCGGCGGCGCGGTTCGCGACCATATCGCGGCAGGCCCGCACGCCGTCGACTGGGTCAAGAATCTCACCGATGCCGATGAGGTTACCAGCGCCGTGCAGTACGGCCTTGTCCTTTTGGACCTGCAGCTTCCCGACGGCAGCGGCATCGATTTTCTGAAGCGGCTGCGCCGTAGGCCCGATGAAACACCCGTCATCATCCTCACGGCGCGCGACCAGATTTCCGATCGCATCGAGGGATTGAACAGCGGCGCGGACGACTATCTCGTCAAGCCGTTCAATCTCGGCGAGCTCACCGCCCGCATCCTGGCGGTAGCGCGCCGCTATACCGGCAGCCCGCAGCCGACCATCCGCTTTGCCGATCTCGAAATCGACCAGCCGCAGCGGCGTGTCCGGCTGGAGGGCAAGGATGTGGTGCTGACGGGGCGCGAATGGGCCGTGCTCGATCTGCTGGTTGCAAGGCCCGGCGCCATCGTCTCGAAAGACAAGATAGAAGAAGCACTCTATGCCTTCGGCTCCGAGATAGAGAGCAATACGGTGGAAGTCTATGTCAGCCGCCTGCGCAAGAAGATCGGCAGGGACCGGATCCGGACAGCACGCGGCGTCGGCTATTGCCTGGGTGAGCGATGACGCCGCGGAAAAGCCCAAGCCGCGCCAGCATCACCCGTCGCCTGGTCGCAGCACTTACCGGGACTGTCGTCGTCTTCTGGCTGATTGCGGTCGGCATCGGTGTCTATGTCGTCAACAAGGAGCTCTCCGAGACCTTCGACGGCGCATTGCAGGAAACCGCCGAGCGTCTCCTGCCCCTGGTGCTTGACGATCTCGCCAATCGCGCTCATTCGGGCGACCCACAAAGCCTGGAGGAGCTCAACAAGGGGCTGAACCGCGAATATCTGACGTACCAGGTGATGGATGCGAACGGCAAGGTCATCCTGCACTCCCACGATGCCCCGGCCACGGCCTATGACGTGCCGCTGAAGATCGGCTTCCACAATACGCCGCGATACCGGATCTATACGGAATCATCGGCTGACGGGACGATCTTCCTGCATGTCGCGGATGCCTTCAAGAATCGCCGCGAAGCATCCCGCGAAAGCGGTGTCGCGTTGCTTTGGCCGCTGCTTGCCCTCATTCCCGCCAGCATCGTCGCCATCGGCTTCGTCGTCGGCCGTTCGCTCAGGCCGATCGACCGCCTGCGATCGCAGATTGCCACCAAGGACAGCGGCAATATGGCGCCATTGGACAGCGAGACGCTGCCGCGTGAGCTGCAGCCGATTGCGCGCTCCGTCAATCTCCTGCTCGACCGCCTACGCTTCGCCCTCGAAGCCGAGCGGGAATTCACCGCCAACAGCGCCCATGAGCTGCGCACCCCGATCGCGGGCGCGCTCGCCCAGACCCAGCGCCTGATCGCAGAACTGCCGCAAGGGCCTCTGACGGACCGAGCCGGCCGCATCGAGACGTCACTTTCCAATCTGGGGCGGCTGGCGGAAAAACTGCTGCAGCTCTCCCGCGCTCAAGCCGGCATCGGCGCCGGCGATAAACCGGCCGACCTGGTGGCGGTCATCGAAACCGTCATCGGCGACTACGATCGGGACACCGGCACGGCCGGCCGCGTCCAGCTGGAAAATGACGCAAAGGCGAAACTGATCCGTAATGTCGATATCGACGCCTTTGCCATCGTCATGCGCAATCTCATCGAAAATGCGTTGATCCATGGCCCGGACGATGACGAAGTGACGGTCCGCGTCGATGATCGCGCCGTCCGCGTCGTCAACGGTGGCACCGTGCTTTCCGCAAATGAACTTGCTGGCCTGAAGAAGCGTTTTCGGCGCGGCAAGACGAAAGCGGCAGGCTCCGGCCTCGGCCTCTCGATCGTCGAGCGTATCGTCGAGCAGATCGGCGGACATCTCGATCTGCTATCGCCGGCCACCGGCAGGACCAACGGTTTCGAGGCCAGGATCACTCTGCCGGCCGATTGACGACGGCGCGGCCCGGCAAGGATTGATCTTGCAAAGATCGGCAAAGAGTGCAAGCAAGGCCGCATGTTTCCAGCGGGTCGATATTCATGATCGTTTCCTTCGACATCGGCGGCAGCGCCATCAAAGGCGGCATCGCCCGTTCCATGACGGATATCGTGCCGCTGGCACGGCGCCCCACGCCCAAGCATGATTTTGCCGAATTCGTCGCAGTCCTGCGCGATGTCATCGCGGAAGCAGGCGAAAAGCCGGATTGCCTCTCCTTCTCCATTGCCGGCGTGGTCGATCCCGATACGCAGGCGCTGACCTGCGCCAATATTCCCTGCATTCACGCCCGGCACCTCGCCGCCGATCTGGAAGCGGAACTCGGCTATCCCGTGCTGATCGCCAATGATGCCGATTGCTTCGCCATGGCCGAGGCCATGTCCGGCGCCGGCCGCGGCCATCGCATCGTCTTCGGCGCCATTCTCGGCACCGGTGTCGGCGGCGGACTGGTGGCCGACGGCCGGCTGGTCAACGCCGCCGGCGGCTTTGCCGGGGAATGGGGCCACGGTCCGATCATCGCATCCTCCGCCGGCAATCCGCCGGTGGCCATCCCCGCCTATCCCTGCGGCTGCGGCCAGAAGGGCTGCGTCGATACGGTCGGCGGCGCCCGCGGTATCGAGCGCCTGCACAAGACGCTTCACGGCCTGGAACTCTCGAGCGAAGAAATCATCGACCAATGGCTGAAGGGCGACGAGCGCGCGGAACGCACGATCGATGTCATGGTCGATCTGGTCGCCTCGCCGCTCGCTTTGACGGTCAACATAACAGGCGCGACCATCGTTCCGGTCGGCGGCGGTCTTTCCAATGTCGAACCGCTGCTGGCGCGGCTGGATGAAGCGGTGCGCGCCCGCATCCTGCGCAAGTTCGGCCGGCCGCTCGTCGTCCCCAGTGAGTGCAAGCTGGAACCGGGCCTCATCGGCGCCGCCTTGCTTGGCCTGCAATATGCCGGAGAGCGCGATCATGCTGCTTGAGGTCTGCGTCGAGGATATTTCCGGCCTGAAAGCCGCCATCGAGGGCGGCGGCGACCGCATCGAGCTTTGCAGCGCGCTCGCTGTCGGCGGCTTGACGCCAAGCGCCGGGCTGATGGCAGAGGCCGCGAAGATGCCCGTTCCCGTCTACGCCATTATTCGCCCGCGCGCCGGCAGCTTCGTCTGTTCGGCTGATGAGCTCGACGTCATGAAGCGCGACATCGACGCGGCCCGCAATGCGGGGCTGCGGGGCGTCGTGCTCGGAGCCTCCCTACCGGACGGGCAATTGGATTTTGACGCGCTTGCCAGCCTCGCCGCCCATGCGGAAGGTCTCGGCACGACGCTGCATCGCGCCTTCGATCTTGTCCCTGATGTCGCTAAGGCCGTGGAAATGGCCGTCAAGCTCGGTTTCGAGCGCATCCTGACGTCGGGCGGCGCAAAGACCGCCGCGGAGGGCGTCGCCGTGCTCGAACAGGCGATTGCCGCGGCCGCCGGCCGGATCTCCATCATGCCCGGCTCCGGCGTCACGCTCGCAACCATCGGCCGGCTGTGGCCGCGCCTGCAGATCAGCGAGATCCATGCCTCCTGCTCCGCAGCGGTCACCGAAACGGATGAACGCGTCATCGCGCTTGGCTTCTCGACGCCGTCGGTACGCCGCACGGATGCCGCAACCGTCAACGCACTCAAGGCGTATTTCGCCTGAAGGACTGCTCCCGAAGGCGTGCAGCGTTTGCCGACAGCGAGATACGAAAACCAAAGCCCGAAGCACGAGACGCAACGGGCGGATGACCCACGCCTTTTAAGCAAGGTCATGAATTGACAAAGAAACATTAGAATGATCAATCGTTCATAAACGCATATGCTGTAGCCATGAACAAGCTGCACAACATACAGTCACTGCAGCAAGATAGGGTTCCTCGGGAGCAGCTGTGATCTGAACCATGTCGGTGGTGCCACCTCGCAAGAAAAGCAGGGCTGTCTTCTGGATTGCGACGATCGTCATCGGCTCGATCATCCTTGCGACCGCGCTCCTTGCCAACGACATGCGTAACCTCAGGGCGCTGGACAGCCGCTATCATCTCAACCTATTTCCCCAACCGGAACAGCAGGCCGCACCTTTGCCGCCGATATCAGCCCAAGCGCAGCAGCCGGCGCGCGTCGCCACGGCAAACACTCCAGCCGAACATGTGCCGGTGGCAGCAACCGGAGCGCCGAGGCACGATCGCATAAAGCCGACTGGCGATAAATCTTCGGCAAGGAGATCCCATCTGCTGGACGCTCCCGTCGACGCCTTGCTGAGTGCCTTCGTGCGCAACTGGCGGATATCGGGTCAGACGCTTTGCGCCGATCTCGAAAAGTTCGGCCTGCCCGTAGGCGAATGGCGGCAAAGCGAATTGGGCGGCGGCACATCGGAATGCAGCTATGCCGTCCAGAAGGGCGTCTACGGCAAGGCGAACGCGGCTTCTTTCTTCATCATCGCGCGTGGCAAGCCGACCGGCGAACTCGAGACCATCCGTATCAAGGTGATCATGCCCGACAATGACGATGGCAAGGCCATCGCCAGCACCTTCATCGACACTGTCGTCCTGCTGCTGAACGAGACCCATTGGCTGGATTTCCAGGTGTCGCTGAATGCGATCGGCACGCTTCAGGATGTGACGCTGCAGGCCTTCGGCGCCAAGCTCGCCTTTTTCAAGGAATTCCAGAGCAACAACAATTTCAACCTTCAGCTGGAATTGCGCAGAACGGCGCCGGAGCAGATCCGAACCGCCATTGTTTTCGACAAGGCGCGCTGGACCCTTCCCTCTCCCTAACTACACGTTCCGACGACCCGGTTTTTGTTGCACCGCGCCATGGATGGTGCTCATATGGGTGACGATTCCGATGGCTGGCGGATCACCGGCCGGCAGCACCATGTTTCCCGAGAGCACGAGGCGGTTTCCGAAGGGATCCATGCAAATCGTCAAACGCGCCGGTCCCCAGCCGGACGTTGGAAAGCCATTACATTCCATGGATTCGACAGATCCCAATCCGCAGAGCCAGACTTTCGCGGTCGAACGAAACCCCAGCCTGCGCTACATCATTCCCGCCGTGGTTGCCGTCGCCTTCCTGATGGAACAGCTCGACTCGACCATCCTCATCACCGCCGTCCCCGACATCGCCAAGAGCCTCGGTACGACGCCGGTGCGCATGAACCTGGCCGTCACGACCTATATCCTGACGCTCGCCATGTTTATCCCGGTGAGCGGCTGGTTTGCCGATCGCTTCGGCGCGCGCCGCATCTTCGTGCTCTCGCTCTTCATTTTCACGCTCGGCTCGATCCTGTGCGGCTTGGCGACCAGTCTGCCGATGCTGATCGCCACCCGCGCGCTTCAGGGCTTCGGCGGCGCGATGATGACGCCGGTCGGGCGTCTCATCCTCATCCGCAGCTTCCCGCGCAGCCAGCTGGTGACTGCCATGACCTATATGACCCTGCCCGCTGTCATCGGGCCGGTGATCGGCCCCGTGCTCGGCGGCTTCCTGACGACCTATCTTTCCTGGCGCTGGATCTTCTGGGTGAACCTGCCCTTCGGCCTGATCGGCATGGTCATGGCGCTGCGCTACGTCGAGGACACGGACCGCGACGAGACGATCAAGTTCGATTTTCCCGGCTTCGTCATGGTCGGCCTCGGCTGCGTGCTGTTGCAATACGGTATTGAGAATATCGGTCGTCCAGCCATTCCGGTCTGGGGCATCTTCCTCGTTCTCGCTGCCGCCGGCCTCTTGCTGGTCGGCTTCATCCGCTATGCGAGAACGGCGCAATCGCCAGCCGTGGATCTCACCTTGTTCAAGCTGCGCACATTCCGCATCGGCACGCTCGCTGGCGGCATCTGTCGCGTCGGGCTGAACGGCGCGCCCTTCCTGCTGCCGCTGATGCTGCAGGTCGGCTTCGGTCTGAGCCCGATCGTCTCCGGCACGCTGACCTTCGTCAGCGCTCTCAGCGCCCTCGCCGTGCGGCCGGTTTCGGCAAGGCTGCTGAAGCTCTATGGCTTCGATCGCATCCTGACCTGGAGCGCCATGTTTGGTGCCGCCGCCGTTGCCGGCTTCGCGCTGATCACGCCCGACACGCCGCACTGGTTCATCATCATCTACGTCTTCATCTTCGGGCTGGCTCGGGCGGCGCAGTTCATGACCTCCAACACCCTGTCCTATTCCGACACGCCGGCCGCCCAGCTCAGTCGCGCGACCAGCCTCGGCGGCGTCCTGCAGCAACTGAGCGTTAGCTTCGGCATTTCCATCGCCGCCATGCTGCTCGGTCTTGTGACTTTGGACGGATCGCCGCTGACGCCGGAGAAATTCCACACGGCATTCCTGTTGATGGCAGTCATTCCCCTTCTCGGCATACCCGGCTTCCTCAAGCTGCAGCCGGAAGACGGCGCACAGGTGAGCGGCCATCAGCGTCGGCCAAAAAAACAGTCATAGCGATTTGGACTTTTACGCTGCAAGCGCCGAGGCGCGGGGATGAACGAGATGATCGCGAAGCACCGCGCCCGAGCGGTCGACTTCCTGCATCAGCACGTCGTAACTCCACAGATCGGCGAGGTGCTGCAGCACGCGCTTGGCGTCCATATCGTCAAGCAATGCGCCGTTCAAAACCGTATGCCTGACCAGAAGCCGTCTGTCGCCTGCAAGATCGACATCGACGATCTCGATATGCGGATCGATCCAGCCGACATCATATTGTCGCGACAGTTCCCGCCGGATGCGACGATAGCCGCGCTCGTCGTGAATGGCGGCAACCCTTAGCCCCTCTTCCTCTTCCGGATCGTCGGTCAGCTGGAACATGCGCATCTTGCGCATCAGGTGCGGGCTCAGGAACTGCGCCACGAAGCTCTCGTCGCGATAGTTCGCCCAGAGATCCCGCAGCACCGCCATGGCATCGCCGGTGCCGGCAATCTCGGGGAACCACTGACGATCCTCTTCCTTCGGCTTCGTCACGATGCGCTCGATATCCTGCATCATGGCAAAGCCGATCGCGTAAGGGTTGAGGCCGGAATAGCGCTGATCGTTGAAGGTCGGCTGGAAAACCACATTGGTATGCGATTTCAGGAACTCCAGGAAATCGCCGTCGCTGATGCCGCCAAGCTCGTGTAGCCGCGTCATGATGCGGTAGTGCACATAGGTCGCCGTGCCCTCGTTCATCACCTTGGTCTGGCTTTGCGGATAGAAATATTGGGCGACATGCCGCACGATGCGGATGATCTCGCGCTGCCAGGGCTTCAGGCGCGGCGCCATCTTTTCGAGAAAATAGAGGATATTCTCCTGCGGCAGGCCCGCCAGCGAACGCCGCCGCTCCAGATCGAGATCATGGGTCTTCTTGCCCGACCCGGCCGGAACCGTGCGCCAGAGATCGTTGAAAATCTTCTCGTCATATTCGCGCCGCTCGCGCTCGCGCTTTTCCTCGTCGCGCAGGTCCGGCGTCTTCTTGCCGGCATAGCGATGGACACCATGCGACATCAGCGCATGCGCGGCATCCAGCGTGCGCTCGACCGCGGCGTGGCCGTAGCGCTCCTCGCAGCGCGCGATATAGCTCTTGGCGAAATTGAGGTAGTCGAGAATGCCTTCGGCATCGGTCCAGAGCTTGAAGAGATAGTTGTTCTTGAAGAAGTGGTTGTGGCCGAAAGCGGCATGCGCGATGACAAGCGCCTGCATCGTCGCCGTGTTCTCCTCCATCAGATAGGAAATGCAGGGGGAACTGTTGATGACGATCTCATAGGCGAGCCCGCGCAGGCCCTTGCGATAGAAGGCCTCGTGATGGGCGAAGTGCTTGCCGAAGGACCAGTGCTTGTAGAACAGCGGCATGCCGATCGAGGAATAGACGTCGAGCATCTGCTCGGCGGTGATGATCTCGATCTGATTGGGATAGACGTCGAGACCAAGCTCGTTGATGGCGATCCTCTCGCAGGCATTGTGGATCCGCTGGATGGTGGCGAAATCCCAGTCCGCACCCTCGAAAAGCCGCTCCATCGATGTCTCTGCCATCATCAGCCCCTTGTTTCCGCCGTCCGGCGCTGGAAGAGATCGTGGAAGACCGGGTAGATCTGGCTGCGATCGCTGACACGCCGCATGGAAAGCACCGGCCATCCCGCCTGCATCCGCTCGTAGAGCGACCAGATCGCCGAGCCGGAGGAGATCGCGACGCTGCGCGATTCGCCCACTTCCAGATAAGCAAAATATTGGCACACGGGCAGGATCTCGCTCGTCATCAGCGCCGCCGTCGTCGCATTGTCGGAATAGGCATTGTCGCCGTCCGACGCCTGCGCCGCGTAGATGTTCCAGTCCGAGGCCGGGAAACGATCACGCACGATCCGCCGCATGGCTTCGAGAGCGCTCGAAACCTGCGTGCCGCCCGTCGCCGGGCTGCGGAAGAAGGTCTCCTCGTCCACCTCTTCAGCGACATCTGTATGGCGGATGAACACGATTTCGACACGGCGGTACTGCCTTGTCAGGAAAATATAGAGCAGCATGTAGAAGCGCTTGGCGAGATCCTTCATGTGCTCGGTCATCGAGCCGGATACGTCCATCAGGCAGAACATGACGGCCTGCGCCACCGGCTTCGGCTCGTTCTCGAAACGGCGATAGCGGATGTCGATCGGATCGATATAGGGGATGCGGCGGACCTTCGATTCCAGCTTCTTGATTTCGGCTTCGAGCTGCGCGCGGCGCTTCTCGTCCTCGCATTCCTCAGCCTCTTCGATGAGTTTTTCGACTGTTTCCGGCTTCGGCCGATGCAGCGCAACACGGCGCATCATCGCAAGCCGCATCGTGCGGTTGATGGCAAGATTGGCGGGCGATCCCGTCACCGAATAGCCTGCTCGCACCGGGTTGATCTGGTCCGCCGACATCAGGCGCCGCTTGGCGAGATCCGGAAGTTCGAGGTCGTCGAGGAAGAGATCGAGAAATTCATCCCGCGTCAGGATGAAGCGGAAGGCATCCTCGCCGGTGCCGTCACCGCCGGCGCGCGGCCTGCCACCGCCGCTTTCCGGACGGGGAAGGATATCGCCTTCGACGAAGTCCTTGTTGCCGGGAAGAATATGCTCCTTGAGGCCCTCCGGGCCACGATGGAACCGAGGCTCCTCGGTTCCATCCAGGGGAATGCTGATTTCGCCACCTTTCAGAATGTCCTGAATGTCGCGATTTTGAGAGGCTTCATAGACCGCTCTTTGCACCAGCGCTTTTGCTCTACGCAAAAACCGTTGACGATTTTCCAGACTTTTACCGCCTGGGTTCAGGCGTCTGTCAACAATGTGCATTCCTTCTTCCTTGGTGGCTCATCCCGCCTGTTTCACACGCATGTACCATTCCACAAGCCGCCGAACCTGGCGCTCCGTATAGCCCCGCGCAACCATGCGCTCGACGAATTCGCCATGTTTCTTCTCCGACTCGCCGTCCTTCTTGGACCCGAACGAGATAACAGGCAAAAGATCCTCGACCTGGGAGAACATCCGCTTTTCGATGACTTCCCGGATCTTCTCGTAGCTGGTCCAGGACGGGTTCTTGCCGCCATGGCCCGCTCGTGCCCGCAGGCAGAACTTGACGACCTCGTTGCGGAAATCCTTCGGGTTGGCGATACCCGCCGGCTTTTCGATCTTGGTGAGTTCCTGGTTCAGAAGCTCGCGGTCGAGAAGCTGGCCCGTATCTGGATCCTTGAAGTCGACATCCTCGATCCAGGCGTCGGCATAGTCGACATAGCGATCGAAGAGGTTCTGGCCGTAATCCGCATAGGATTCCAGATAGGCCTTCTGGATCTCGTTGCCGATGAACTCCGCATAGCGTGGTCCGAGTTCGCTCTTGATAAACTCGATATAAAGCTTCTCGGTTTCAAGCGGCAGCTGTTCCCGGCGGATTGCCTGTTCCAGCATGTACATCAGATGCACCGGATCGGCGCCGACCTCGGTCGTGTCATAGTTGAAGGTCGCCGCCAGCACCTTGAAGGCAAAACGGGTGGAAGCCCCGTCCATACCTTCGTCGACACCGGCGGAATCGCGATATTCCTGCACGCTGCGCGCTCTCGGATCGGTCTCCTTCAGGCTTTCGCCGTCATAGACCCGAAGCTTGGAGAAGGCCGTCGAGTTCTCGTGCTTGGAAAGCCGCGTCAAAACCGTGAAGCGGGCGAGCGTCTCCAATGTTGACGGCGCGCAGGGAGCGTCGCTGAGTTCGGATTCCTCGATCAGCTTCTCGTAAATCTTCTGCTCTTCGGTGACCCGCAGGCAATAAGGCACTTTCACGACGCAGATGCGATCGATGAAGGCCTCGTTGTTCTTGTTGGCCTTGAAGGTCTGCCACTCCGACTCGTTAGAGTGAGCGAGGATGATGCCGGAGAAGGGTATCGCGCCGATGTTTTCGGTGCCGATATAGTTGCCTTCCTGCGTTGCCGTCAGCAGCGGATGCAGCATCTTGATCGGCGCCTTGAACATCTCGACGAATTCGAGAATGCCCTGGTTGGCGCGGTTCAGTGCACCGGAATAGCTGTAGGCGTCGGGGTCGTTCTGCGCCAGGCTTTCGAGCTTGCGGATATCCACCTTGCCGACCAGCGAGGAGATATCCTGGTTGTTCTCGTCACCCGGCTCAGTCTTGGCGACGGCGATCTGCCGCAGCCGCGAAGGCTGTATCCGAACCACCTTGAAGCGGGAAATATCGCCCTCGAATTCCTCGAGGCGCTTGAGGCACCAGGGGCTCATGAGCCCAGTCAAGCGCCGGCGCGGAATGCCATAGCGTTCCTCGATCATCCCCCCCATGGTGACGGGATCGAACAGGCTGAGCGGGCTTTCGAAGACCGGGCTCAGATCATTGCCGGCCTTCAGCACATAGACGGGATGCACCTCCATCAGCGACTTCAGCCGCTCGGCGAGCGAGGATTTGCCGCCGCCGACAGGCCCGAGCAGATAGAGAATCTGCTTGCGTTCTTCCAAGCCTTGAGCCGCATGGCGGAAGAAGGCGACGATGCGTTCGATCGTCTCTTCCATGCCGAAAAAGCCAGAGAAAGCCGGATAAGTCCGGATGGTCCGGTTCATGAAGATACGCCCAAGCCTGGTGTCCTTGGCCGTATCGATCAGCAGCGGATCACCCATGGCTGCCAGCAGCCGCTCTGCCGCATTTGCGTACATGAGCGGATCATCCCGGCACGCTTCCAGGTATTCCGAAAATGACATCTCGACTTCGCGCCGTGCTTCGAAAGAACGGGCGAATGTGTTGAACAGAACATCGTTGTTTAACATGGCGCCTCGGTAGCTTGCTATTGCAATAAACGCCGGCTTTTACGAGATCACTTCATCCCGCTGTATCTAAGGTGCGGTATGACTCGCTTCGAATCAATAGGTGATCTGTCAATAATTCGTACGCTTGATTCCGAATGTCATCAATATCTTGATGGGATCATGCACCGAATTAATGAAACACAACCATAAGATTGTTGCGATCAAAACACTGCACGCAAAAATCTTCACTTCAATGACCAAGCAGCTCGTCGGGCATTCATCCGAAAACCCGATCTGAACGAGGAATTGGTCGAAGCCAGCGTCGCGCTTCATTGTCCATATGATTTAGGAGAAAAGATGATGTCTGGAGCGAAAAGTAATTTACCCCCTCGGGAGACCGACGTATGGTTGCAAGGTGCTAATCAATATTGATAATCGGGGTCATCATACACTCAGCTATTAGCGGTCTCACGGAATGGTCTTATGCAATGAAGGCGGTGAGCAGAAGCCAGACAACCAAGTTCAGCTAGGGGGCCACCAACTAACGGACGGCCACAGCCAGGCGCGCAGAACGCTAGGGAAAGCAGCCTAAACTCAACTACCTCAGACATTGTTCTTACGACATCCATCGATGTTCCCAATCGCAAAATTGAACGAGTCGTATCGATTGTAGCAACCGAAGTTGCCCTGGGGTTGAATGTCTTCAGAGACATTGCCAACAATTGCAGAGATTTCATTGGCGGGCGCTCGAACTCCTCACAAAAGGCATTGGAAGACGCCCGCTTGGAATGTCTCGCAGAGTTGAGACGCAAAGCAGCCGCGGCAGGAGCCGATGCAGTAATAGCGATCGATCTTGATTATGATCAGCTCTCGACGCACAGCGGCGGAGGCATTCTGTTCGTTGCGGCAACCGGCACGGCAGTTAAGCTGGCACCGATGTAGAAATCATTCATATCAAGGGAATGAATGGTGCCCAGAGCCGGAATCGAACCAGCGACACGCGGATTTTCAATCCGCTGCTCTACCAACTGAGCTATCTGGGCATCCGTGCTTCGCGTCGAAGAAAGAGCCTTGAGGGGCGCCGGGCGGTTGGTTCGCCCCGGAAGCGAGCGGGGTTATAGCATCTTGTTCGGCCATGTCCAGCAGCAAATGACTCTTTTTTGACAGGAAATCGAATTTTGGCAATTCGCGAACAAAATGAAGGGGTTCGTAAGCGCGAACGACGTTGGAAAGCCGCACTCAGTCTTGATCGGAACCGTCGGTCTTCGTCTCGTCTTCGGCCACGGGGATGGCATAGGAGCCGTTGAGCCAGCGCGAAAGATCGACGGAACGGCAGCGATCCGAGCAGAAGGGATAGTGTTCGCGCACCGACTGGCGGCCGCATTCCGGACAGGGGCGCGTCTTGCGCAGCGGCTCGACCTTCGAGCCCACCTTGATATCCTCACCCTTTGTCATGATCGCTATCCTTCCTGCCATCCGGCGTGGACGTCGAACCCCTCGCCTGCGAGCAGCAGCATGGTTTCATAAAGCGGCAATCCGACGACATTGGTGTAGGAACCGATCAATTTCTGCACGAAGGAACCGGCAAGTCCCTGAATGCCATAGGCTCCGGCCTTGCCCCGCCATTGTCCGGAGGCGAGATACATTTCGATGTCGCGGCTTGAGAGCCGCTTGAAGCGCACCTTGGTTTCGATAACCTTCTGGCGCAGCTTGCGGTCCGGCGTGATCAGGCAGATGCCGGTATAGACGATGTGGCCGCGTCCGGAGAGCAGATGCAGCGCCGCGGACGCTTCATCGACGAATTCCGCCTTGGGCAGCATGCGCCGTCCGACGGCGACAACCGTATCGGCCGAGAGAATATAGCTACCCTGCCAGGCGGCGTCGCTCTTGATCGCGGCATGCGCCGCCTCGCCCTTCTCGGTCGAAAGCCGCCGCGCCAGCGAGCGCGGATGCTCCGACTTCTTCGGCGTCTCGTCGATGTCCATGGGCATGAGACGCGCGGGCTCGATGCCTGACTGGTGCAGGAGCTCGACGCGACGCGGCGATCCGGACGCCAGTATCAACTTATGTTTCAACGCCATCAGATCTCGACCTGTCATGCGGGGATGAGAGCCGGCTCCGGAGCATGATGCCAAAAAGTGTCGGGGCATCCGGCTCCAGCGAGCGGCGGACTATTTGAAACGGTAGGTGATGCGGCCCTTGGTCAGGTCGTAAGGGGTCATTTCCACCAGCACCTTGTCGCCGGCCAGAACGCGGATGCGGTTCTTGCGCATGCGGCCCGCGGTATGGGCGATGATCTCGTGTTCGTTTTCCAACTTCACGCGAAAGGTCGCGTTCGGCAGGAGTTCGGTAACGACACCGGGAAATTCGAGGACTTCTTCTTTCGGCATTAAAGCTTCTTTTCCTGTCGGTTGGGGCCGGCGCCCATGGTAAAAAGGCTGGGTCGCCGGAAATTTGCGCGGAAACTACACAATCGCCGCGGTTTTGTGAACCACGTTGATAAGGGTTTCTGCATTTGTTTCATCCGCGGCTCTAAAGCGAACCGCGATGTTCCACAAGCCTGCTCTCGATGAGGCCTAGAAGATAGTCCCGCACCGCGCGATAGGCATCCAGAACCTGATCGCGCGTTCCGTCGGTTGCAGAGGGGTCCATCGTCGGCCAATAGATGACGTCGATCGCATTGGCCCGCGTCAATTCCAGCGCGGCATGATGCGCCTCGGGAGACAAGGTGATGATGATATCGAAGAAATCATCCTCCAGCTCCTCCAAGGTCTGCGGCTGCCGCCGGCCGAGCGAAAGCCCCATCTCGGAAAGCACAACATCGACAAAGGGATTGCGCTCGCCGGCCCGTACCCCCGCCGAGGCGATATAGGTGCCCTGCGGCAGCATCTGCCGGGCGATCGCTTCGGCCATGGGGGAACGAATGGCATTCAAGCCGCACATGAAGAGGATGGCGCCGGGGGATTTGCCGATATGCTCGATCGCCTGCCGCTCCTCCATATCAGTCACCCGCGCCAGTAGAGCACGCAGACGAGCGTGAACAGCCGGCGCGCCGTGTCGAAATCCACGGTGATCTTGCCGTTCAGCCGGTCCATCAGCGTCTGCGAGCCTTCGTTGTGGATGCCGCGCCGGCCCATGTCGATCGCCTCGATGCGGCTGGGGGTGGCGGAGCGGATCGCCTCGTAATAGCTCTCGCAGATCATGAAGTAATCCTTCACGATCCGGCGAAACGGCGTCAGCGACAGGATATGGGTGGCGACAACGCCGCCATCTTCCATGCGGATGTCGAAGACCAGCTTCTGGTCGACCAGCGACAGGTTCAAGAGATACGGCCCGCCCTGATGACCGATCGGCTCGAAGCTGTTTTCCTCGATCAGGTCGAAAATGGCGACGGCGCGCTCATGCTCGACATCGGGCGTCGAGCGGCCGATCGTGTCGTCGAGGACCACATCGCTCAGCCGGAAGACGCCCTTGGCCATGCCTTACCCCTCGAGATTGAGGCGGATCGCGACCGATCGCGCATGTGCATCCAGCCCCTCGGAATCGGCAAGCGCGATCGCCGCCGGCCCGAGTGCGCGAAGCTGCTCCGGCCCAAGCCGGAGGATCGAGGTGCGCTTGACGAAATCGAGCACCGAAAGCCCGGAAGAGAAGCGCGCGGACCGCGCCGTCGGCAGCACATGGTTCGAACCGCCGACATAATCGCCGATCACCTCGGGCGTATGACGGCCGACGAAGATCGCGCCGGCATTGCGCACACCGGCAAGCAGCGGCTCGGGGTCGTCGACCGCGAGTTCCAGATGTTCCGCCGCGATGCGGTTGGCAAGCGGAATGGCCTGCTTCAGATCGGAGACCAGGATGACCGCGCCGAAATCCCGCCAGCTCGCCGCCGCCGTCTGCGAGCGGCTGAGCCGCTTGAGCTGCCGCTCGACGGCTGCTTCCACGGCCCTGCCGAATTCGGCATCGTCGGTAATGAGGATCGATTGCGCGCTTTCGTCATGCTCGGCCTGCGCCAGCAGATCGGCGGCGATCCAATCCGGATCGTTGTTCTTGTCGGCGATGACGAGCACCTCCGAGGGGCCGGCGATCATATCGATGCCGACGGTGCCGAACACCTGGCGCTTGGCGGCCGCCACATAGGCATTGCCGGGGCCGGTGATCTTATAGACCGGCTCGATCGTCTCCGTGCCATAGGCAAGGGCTGCGATCGCCTGCGCGCCGCCGATGCGGTAGATTTCCTCGACACCGGCCATGCGGGCGGCGGCAAGCACCGCCGGATTGACGACGCCATCCTTGGTCGGCACGGCGATGACGACGCGATCGACGCCGGCGACCTTGGCCGGCACGGCATTCATCAGCACCGAGCTCGGATAGCTCGCCGTGCCGCCGGGCACATAGAGGCCGACAGCTTCGATCGCCGTCCAGCGCGATCCCAAGCCGACGCCGAGATCGTCCTCATAGATATCGTCCTTCGGCAGCTGCCGGCGATGATGCGATTCGATGCGGGTGGCGGCAACCTTCAGTGCGCCCAGGACCTCGGCCGGAACGGCGGCAACGGCCGCGTCGATCTCGGCTTCGCCGACGCGCATCGGCGTCGTGGCGAAATCGATGCCCTCGAATTTCTTGGAATAGTCCGCAAGGGCCGCGTCGCCGCGCGCCCGCACATCATCGATGATGCCGCGCACCACGACATTCACATCCTCGGACACTTCCCGCTTAGTCGTCAGGAAAGCGGCGAACTGCTGCTCGAACCCTTCCGACGCCTGATCCAGCCAGATAGCCAACGCTGATATTCCCTTCCATCGAGACCGCTTTCGGCGGCCTTATCCAACCGTTACAAGCCTATACGCCCGCATCCGGATGCCGGGGCTTATGCGCCGTTTCCCACGCGCCGCCGATATCCGCGAGCTGCGCCTCGATGCATTCGACGTCGAGCGCAATCGTGGCCTTGCCGGCAAGGGTCAGCTCGATCGTGCCGTCAGGCCCCTCGCCCCTCTGGTCGAAACGGATGGCGAGCAGCGACAGCACCTCGTCGCGGTTGCGCTGGTCGACGCCGCTGGAGCGCACCGCCTGCACGCGCTTGAACACCAGCGCGGAACGATGGCGTTCGTAAGGCTTGCTGCGCTGATCCGATTGCTCCCAGCCGAAGCGGTTGGCCGCGAGCGAAAACTGCTCTTGCTTCGGCGCATAGGACATGTCGCCGACCTTGAAGACGCTGTCCTGCATGTAGGCAGAGATGACGCCCAGATCTTCGTTGTCGAGTGCCATTAGCTTGAGATCGCTCATTCGTCCTTTATCCCCGATCGCGCCAGTCAAACGCCCCGGCAAAACTTCATTGCCGGCGTTTCTCCACTGTGGACATAGGATGCGGGCGCAAAAGACGCAACCGAAGAAAGCGGGTCTGCCCGCTCTCTTCGCGCCATCAGATGGAATTGAGGCATATCGCGCAAGACTGTGTCGCGGTTTTGCGACAGAGATAGGACTCAGTCGCTGATGCGCTCGACCACCGCGCCGCAGCGCGTCAGCTTGTCTTCCAGCCGCTCGAAGCCGCGATCGAGGTGATAGATGCGCGACACCAGCGTCTCGCCTTCGGCGGCAAGGCCGGCGATGACGAGCGAGACGGAAGCGCGAAGGTCGGTCGCCATCACGGGCGCGCCCTTCAGCTTCTCGACGCCCTCGATGCGGGCGGTCTGGCCGGAAAGCGAAATCTTGGCGCCGAGGCGGGCAAGCTCCTGCACATGCATGAAGCGGTTTTCGAAGATGGTCTCGGTGATATGCGAAACGCCGCCAGAGCGGGTCATCAGCGCCATGAACTGCGCCTGCAGGTCGGTCGGGAAGCCCGGGAACGGGTCGGTGACGACGTCGACCGGCTTGATGCCGCCGCCATTGCGCATGACGCGGATGCCGTTATTGGTCGGCGAAATCACGGCCCCGGCGCGGCGCAGGCTTTCAAGCGCGATGTCGAGCAGCGCCATATCGGTATTTTCGAGCGTGACGTCGCCGCCGGCCATGGCAACGGCCATGGCATAGGTGCCGGTCTCGATACGGTCGGGCAGCACGCGATGGCGGGCGCCGGAGAGCGAGGTGACGCCCTCGATGGTGATGGTGCTGGTGCCGGCGCCGGAAATCTTGGCGCCCATGGCGATCAGGCAATTGGCGAGATCGACGACTTCAGGCTCGCGGGCCGCATTGCCGATGACGGTCGTGCCGCGCGCAAGCGTGGCTGCCATCATCATCACATGCGTCGCGCCGACGGAAACCTTCGGGAAGACGTAGCGCGCGCCGATGAGGCCGCCCTTCGGCGCCGTGGCATTGATATAGCCGGCGTCGATTTCCATGGTGGCGCCGAGCGCCTCAAGTCCTTCGATGAAGAGATCGACCGGACGCGTGCCGATGGCGCAGCCGCCCGGCAGCGAGACGCGCGCCTGTCCCTCGCGGGCGAGCAGAGGCCCTATGACCCAGAAGCTCGCGCGCATCTTGGCGACCAGCTCGTAAGGTGCCGTTGTATCGGCGATGGTGCGGCAGGTGAAATGGATCGTGCGGGAATAGCCGTCTTCCTGGCGCTCGCGCCGGCCGTTGACGGCGACATCGACGCCGTGATTGCCGAGGATGCGCATCAGAAGCTCGACATCGGCCAGATGCGGCACGTTTTCGAGCGTCAGGGTATCGCTGGTCAGAAGCGAGGCGATCATCAGCGGCAGGGCGGCATTCTTGGCGCCGGAGATCGGAATGATACCGTTGAGCTCGTTGCCGCCGACAATCCTGATACGATCCATATATGCAATACGGGCAAGGCCCGCCTTTCCTGATAGTTCCGTTGCGCCGAGTGTCAGCCGGCAAGTTCCAGGCGCCAAGCTTCGGGCACTTGGTAAAGTTTCGGGCACTTGGTAAAACGCGCTCTATAGACGAAATAGATTAAGGCTTCAATTCGTTTGATGATGGACGACATCAATCATTGCGATTCGTCCCTTTTTGCGGCGGCATCGCCGCTATCCCCAGCCTTTGCCGCCGGCAGCCCATCCGTCTCGTCGGCCTGCCCGGCGCGCCGCGCCCTGACCTGCTGCTTGCGACGCGACAGATTCTCCCGCAGCTTCTGCGCCGCACGCTCCCGCCGCCGATCCGCTTCCGTGATCTGCTTGCCGCCCACGGGCTCAGCCGCCTCGTCGCTGACCTCACTGGGCGCCGAACCGCCCCGCAAAGCCTGCCCATCATCGATTTTCGTCTTGTCCGCACCCATGTCTTCCTCATAGCGGAAAACCTTAAGCGTCAAAAGACCGACACATTTTTTCCAACGATCTTTCGCCGAACTTGCAATTTGCGGCTTGCACTCCGCCCCGACCTATGGCAATAGCCGCCTCGCCCAATACGGCGCACCACACCGCGCCACGGATTGCTGCTATAGCTCAGGGGTAGAGCACTCCCTTGGTAAGGGAGAGGCCGAGAGTTCAAATCTCTCTAGCAGCACCAGTTTTTCTTTTGGGGAAATCCCAATTTTCAAGCTCAAAATTTTTTGATCGGCTTTCTGCAGCGGATGGTCGAGGAAAATTGCAGTAAACAACTCCAACTGCGCAGCCTGAATGCTTAACTGAGCGGTGTAATATCCTTTTCAAGCTCCGCCACTTCCTTTCTAATTAATCGCAAGAACTGCCTGTTGATTCGATCCGGTGCCCAAGTAGCAATCTCAGCCAAGTCTCTCACAAGCATAACAGAGATAAGTTCCATTTTTTGATCCATCGTATAATCGTCAAAATGAGGAATATACCGTGAATCAGTGAAATTAAACTTGATCTCGTGATAGGCCTTCACGAACCGCTTCGGGTGCCCATATTGTTCCATACCCAGCCGCCGCCACGCCCGAGAGACGAAAACATCAAGCCTCTGAAGCTGCTTGATGTCTTCAGTCATAGAGAAAAAGAACATCCAGCCCATTCGCTTGCCATTGAAGATGCAGCCCGTGATCTTCAAATTCAGTCTCATCAATATCTTCGCCTGGTTCGCATTGTATTTTGCGCTCGTTATCACATTCATGATATTTTCGATCATCCTACGATAAGAGCTTTTCCGAACAGATATTAGCGATGGCGTGAGATGATAGCCTAAGTAGTCCACCCCCTTCGAGAGCGGAACTATCTTGGTCTTACTATTGTCGGTCAGTTGGTGGCAGTGAAGACCTATTCGCTCCAGCCGCCGACTAATTAGGCGGAAATTACGCTTAGCCTCCAACGCTCTGCAAACAATAATAATGTCATCGACATATCTGAAATAAGTAAACCTAGATTGAGCCGCCGCGTCAAAACGGATCATATAAATCGAAGAGAGAATATTTGAGACACTGAGGCCCTGTGGGATTCCGATAGGGTTACGATCGCCTTGATCAACATCGCCAGTGGGTGTCTGAACCGCCTTGAGGATAAGATTGAGAAATGGCTTGTAGCGTATTCGCGTTCTCAGCCGATACATCAGCTCATCATGCACAACACTCGGATAAAAATCTTTGATGTCTATTTGGATAAATGAATAGTCATCGTTTAACGGCCGAATGAAATCAGAAATTTCCTCGACGATATAATGTGCCGGAGGAACACGTGCGTCTCCAAAGATTGACATCAGGGCATTAGTGAGAGCCCGTAGCGTGAGCCGGTCTCGGACGGTCGCTATGGAGATTTCGCGAGGAGGCTTGCGGGGGCCTTTTAAGATTAGCTTCTGTTTAAACGCCGTAAAATGGTAAGTGTCGTTTCTGACTTTCTCCGCTATCCGACCTATCTCACTATCCAATGACTCAGCGAAGACAGAAGGATGAACACCGTCTTTTCCTACCGTGGAAGTCTCCGAGATGCGATCTTCAAAAATCGCCATCAATCGTTCAAATGCGAACTCTTGCTCAAAGACGTCCTTCGCTTTCATTTATTTAGCCCATGAGCAAAGTAAAGGAGCGAAGAGAAACAACAATGGGACAAGAAAGAGAGCCGTTAGCATCCCATAATACAGAATGCGCCTATATAAATACGAAAACCACATGTAATATGTATAATTTAGTTCGCGATCGCCATTTTTAAGCTTATTTCCTTCGAACCAGATTTGACTGACAAGAAAATCATAGTAATCATTTTTAGAATGGTTCGGGTAATCCCATAGTATTTCATCGTATTGCCTGGATTTATCCAACAGCGGTAGATCTTCTGCATGAAGCCTTTGAAGTTTCAGGTAACATTCCCGATAAAATGACGCACTTGCCTCGAATCGGAAACCTCCCGCAACTAGAGAGGCGACCAGTACGACAACAGAAGATGAAAGATTAATCTGCTCAAGCAGCGGATACGATTTCGTATAATAGGTGGAGAATACTGATAAAATCACAGTAAATAGCGAGTAATAAGTTACGGATACGTAACTAAATCTTTGATTTCTCAACGCCTTGCTCTCAGCAATCATCCGGACCCTAGAGGTTATCCAGATACGGTCGTTGATGTTATCAATCGTGGATGCTTCCATCATAATAAACCGAAAATTCCGAGGGTGGTCCGGACGCAAACACTCATAGCGACTAAGCACTCGTACAACGAATGCAGCATAAGCTCAGGCGAACCTCTCTTAATAACCATAACCCACATACGTGAGCTAGTGAATTTCTTCACTCCGCCCGGACCAAATCTCAATTAACCTATAGAGAGCTTTTTTTCAACTAGATCGGGTGAGTATTTACTCGCTCGATATAGATCTAGCAACGCTACGAGCTTTTTGCGTTGTGACCATTGACCTTTTACAAAACAATGCATGTGACCTAGCAAAATTAAATATGTAATATTCGGCTCGCGCAAAAAACGCCGTTCCCGAAGGCACGGCAATCCTCCCCAATTTAGCTGCAATCCCCCCTTTAAACCCTTCTTCCATCACATCCTTCTTGCCCGGGAGAGCAACCCTCAATGTCGAAACTACGCGTCGCCGTTCTGTTTGGCGGTCAGTCCACCGAGCATGAGGTTTCCGTCATGTCGGCCCGCAATGTCGTCAAGGCGATCGATGGCGGGCGATATGAGATCGTGCCGATCCTGATCGATCGCGCCGGGCGCTGGCTGCTTGTGGAGGAAAAGGGCGGTGTGCTGCCGGAGCCGATTGCCTATGAGGGCACGGAAGTCTGCCTGGTTCCGGGCGGCAAGGGGCGGCTGATGGCGCTGGAAGGTGCTGGCGCGCGCGAGCTGCCCGCGGTCGATGTGCTGTTTCCGGTGCTGCATGGGCTGAACGGCGAGGATGGCTCCATTCAGGGCCTCGCCCAGATCGTCGGCCTGCCCCTCGTCGGCTGCGGCATTCTCGGCTCGGCAAACGCGATCGACAAGGATATGGCAAAGCGCCTGCTGCGCGAGGCCGGCCTGCCGGTGGCCCGCTCCGTCACGCTCACGCGCGGCGAAAAGCCTGATTTCGATAAGATCGTGAGCGCGCTCGGCTCGCCCGTCTTCGTCAAGCCCACCCGCCAGGGCTCGTCGGTCGGGGTCAGCAAGGTGCAGGATGCAGCAGCGTTCGAGAGAGCACTTGCCGAGGCCTTCCGGCATGACCGCAAGGTGCTGGTCGAGGAATTCGTGCGCGCCCGCGAGATCGAATGCGCCGTGCTGGAAGAGCCTGACGGCACGCTCTTCGTCTCCGTGCCGGGCGAGATCGCCACCGCGGCAACCCACGGCTTCTACTCCTACGAGGCGAAATATCTCGATCAGGATGGCGCTGTCGTCACCGTGCCGGCGGATATTCCGGCCGAGACGGCTAAAGCGCTGAAGCGCATGGCGGCGGATGGTTTTCGCGCGCTCGGCTGCGAGGGGCTGGCGCGCGTCGATTTCTTCTTGGCGCCGGATCAGAGTGTCGTCATCAACGAGGTCAACACCATGCCGGGCTTCACCAATATCAGCATGTATCCGAAGGCCATGGGCGCCTCGGGCATTTCCTATCCGGAGCTCGTCAGCCGCCTGATCGAGCACGGGCTTGCGCGGGCGCGGCGGGGCTAAATCAGGGGCAACACCGCCCGTCTGCCTTCAGACCTTTTCCGTCTTCTTCACCTTGACCTTCGGCTCCGCCGGCGCATCCGGCGTTGGCGCGAGCAGCTTTCTCAGCGTGGCGATCTTGTCCTTCACCAGCGGGCGGAAGCGGCTGGCGCGATAGGGCATGTCGGCGGCGCCATAGCCTTCCGGGCCGTCATCATTGCCGCGATGGATCTCCTCCAGCTTCACGCCGATGAAGGTGCCGTCGACATAATGCGTGTATTCGCCGACCCAGCGGATGGTGTAGATCGTCCCCTTGCGGATCAGCTGATCGATGCTGACATGCTTGAACTTGTCATCGATGCAGACGACCTTCTGGCCCACATGGAAATCGTAACTCACCCTGCCCTCCTTGAAACGGCGGAAGCAACCCGCCGCATCGTTGAGATACAAGCATAGCCGCATATGCGCCAGGGAGTAAACGCAGGCTGACGTCGCAGCCCGATCAATGAAACCGTGACAAAGCAACCCGTTGACATCCTTCATGGAAGGCTGAAGACTGCGCGCACCAGAGCAGCCGCAAGGCCTCATCTCCATGCCCATATCCGATACCCGCAAGGCCCGCTGAAGGCTCCTCCGCCAATGCCCACCCTCCGCCTCATTGCCGATGACTTGACCGGCGCGCTCGATACAGCCGTCGAATTTGTCGGCGTCTATGGGCCGATCGAGGTGGAGCGCGGCGATGCGCTTGCCGCAAGCCTGCCGGATTGCCTTGCGATCGACAGCGGCACCCGCGAGAAAACGGCGGCCGAGGCAGCCGCCATCATCGGTCATGTCGCGCCGCTGCTGGAGGGCGCCGATCTCGCCTTCAAGAAGGTGGATAGCCTGTTTCGCGGCCCCTGGGCGGCGGAATTGGCAGCCTGCTTTCGGCTCGGCCATTGGCGCCACTGCATTCTCGCCCCGGCCTTTCCGCATCATGGGCGGCACACAAGGGGCGGACGGCAGGTGCTCTATGCCGGGAAGGACGCCTGGCGCGATGTCAGCGGCGATCTGGTCGCTCACTTGCGGGCGGAGGGATTGCCGGCCTTCAACACGACGCCCGACCTGACCTCCGCCGATGGCTTTGAAAATCAGCCCATCCCGGATGGCATCCATGTTTTCGATGCCCATTCCGACGAGGATCTGGACGCCGTCATCGCATGGGTATCGTCGCAGCTGGAAGGACCGGTCCTCTGGAGCGGTACTGGCGGCCTCGCCCGCGCTTTGGCGCGCAATATCGATCTGGCAACGCATCATCGGCCTCACGCCGGAAAGGCTGCGGGTGAACAGCACCCGACGCCCGCCGTCCCCATCTCGCGCAGGCTGCAAAGACCGGTGCTCGGCCTCTTCGGCTCGGACCAGCCGATCACGCTGGCGCAACTCCAGGCCTGCGGCCCCAACTGGCTGAAGCTTGCGGAAGGCGCTGGTGCCGATGCCGTCGACCAACAAATGCAGCAAAGCGGCGTCGCCATGGTCAGCCTCGACCTGCCAACAGGGCTTGAACGCGACGATGCCACAAGGCGCATCGAGGCGACCTTCGGCGGCATGGCCAAGGCTCTGCCCGCTCCGGGCACATTGATCGTTGCCGGCGGCGAGACCCTGCGAAACCTATGCTCGGCGCTCGATGTCACAGCCCTCAGCATCACCGGCCAGGCAGCGCCCGGCCTGCCCCGCTCCATGATCGTCGGTGGCCCCTGGCAAGGAACGACTGTCATCTCCAAATCAGGCGCATTCGGCGGGCCTACCCTATGGCGCGATCTCTTGAGTGAAAACGCGCTGATCGCCGGAGGAGAAGAACCATGACGCGGCACCTGGCAATCACCATGGGCGATCCCGCCGGCATCGGGCCGGAAATCATCGTCAAGGCCGCGATGCGGCTGAAGGATCGGCTCGATGAAGGTAAGCTGAAGCTAACGATCATCGGCAGCGGCCCGGCCCTGCGCCTCGCCGAACGCCAGCTTGGCCTCGATATCAAGATCCCGGAAGCGCGGATGGATGGTGACTGGCCGAACCTCTGCTTCATCCAGGCCGATGTCGAGGGAGAGCCGATCCTGCCGGGCCGGCTTTCTGCAGACGGTGGCCGCATGGCGTTCAGGGCGATCGAGAAGGCCGTTCAGCTCGCCATGTCAGGCAAGGTCGGCGGCATCGTCACCGCGCCGCTCAACAAGGAAGCGCTGAACAAGGCCGGCTTTCATTATGCCGGCCATACCGAACTGCTGGCGGAACTGACAGGCGCGCGCGGCTCGGTGATGATGCTCGCCCATGGCAATATGCGCGTCAGCCACGTCACCACCCATGTCGCGCTCGAGGATGTGCCGAAGCGCCTGACGCCCGAGCGGCTGCGCCTCGTCATCGACCTCACCCACAAGGCACTCAAAAATCTCGGCATAGCCAACCCGAAGATCGCGGTCGCCGCCCTCAATCCGCATGCCGGCGAAGGCGGCCTCTTCGGCCGCCAGGATATCGACATCTCCGCGCCGACCATTGCCAAGGCCGTGTCCGACGGGCTCGATATCGTCGGCCCCGTTCCCGGCGACACCGTCTTCGTCAAGCTGCGCGCCGGCCAATACGACGCCGTCATCGCCATGTATCACGATCAGGGCCATATCCCCGTCAAGCTGCTCGGTTTCGAAATCGACCCGGCGACGGGAAAATGGATGGATCTTTCCGGCGTCAACATCACTCTCGGCCTGCCGATCGTGCGCACCTCCGTCGACCACGGCACAGCCTTCGACATCGCCGGCAAAGGCATCGCCAATGAGCGCAGCCTGATCGAGGCGATCGAATTCGCCGAAAGACTTGCCGGCGATTGAGATAGGTTGTTCTGCATTTATCGGCGCCCGCGTATGCCGGACCCTTGATCCCCCCCTCCGTCGCTTCCGCGACATCTCCCCCACAAGGGGGAGATTGTTGAGAGTTTGGCGCACCCCCCTTCTCCCCTCGGGGAGAGCGACTGTCTTGTTTGTCAAGCGTTTTGCCACGGTCGTGCGTCCCTGATGATGGCGTTGAGGATGGTGAGCAGCTTTCGCATGGTAGCGACGATGGCGACGATCTTTGGCTTTCCGGCTGCCACGAGGCGGTCACGGAAGGCCTTGAGGCTTGGGTTATGGCGGCTGGCGACGAGGGCGGCCATGAACAGCACGGCGCGCACCTTGCCTCTGCCGCCGCCGATGAAGCTCTTGCCTTTCCATTGACCCGATTGCCGCGTCCAGGGCGCAAGCCCTGCCAGTGAGGCGATCTGGCGCCGGTCGAGGCTGCCGAGTTCGGGCAGCTCGGCCAGCAGCGTGCGCGCCGTTGTCGGCCCGACACCTGGCACCGAGACGAGCAGCGTCTCGCGCACCCGCCAGACCGGCGATTTGCGGATATGGTCGTCGAGATCGGCATCGAGGCTTTCGAGTTCGCGCCGCAAGGCCGCAAGCAATCGCTTGATGCTTTTCTGCGCCTGTTTGGCCAGCGCCATGCGCAACCGGTTCTCCTCGGCCACGATCATCTGCACGATCTGGCGCCTGCGGGCCACCAGCTCGGACAGAGCCTGTGTCTCGGCATCGCGCAACGGCCGGATCTCCGGCTTCGTCGCCAGGACGAAGGCGGCGATGACGGCGGCATCGATCGGATCGGTCTTGGCCCTGCGGCCGATCGCATGGGCATAGGCGCGCACTTGCGCCGGATTGACGACGAGAACCGTCAATCCGGCCGATGACAGACCGGCCACCGCCAGCGTCTCGAAGCCGCCCGTCGCCTCAAGCGCAATCACATCGACGCCGACCGCCTGCAGCCGCTCGACCAACGCATCGACACCGGCATGGTCATTGCCAACGGCAAAAACCTCCCCTTGCGGCAGGACTGCAACATCCAGCCGCTCTTTCGAAACATCAATGCCAACAATCGTTTCCATCTGATCCCATCCTTGCCTAAGCGGGCTTTGCTTGCGCAAGCGGCCCTGGCGACTGTTCGGGTTCAATGGAACGGCGGATGAAGACCCAAGCTCTCCCACGGGCTTGGTGTCCCAAAGGTGCATCGGTCTTCCATCCGCCACCGCAACAGGCATTACTACGCCAGCAGCGGGTAAAGGGAAGTTACAAAGGTGCCGACAGGCGGATGAGGGGGCTGCCAAGAGTACGAAAATCCCCACATTCAAACCGGTTAGCCCCCTCATCCGACCCTTCGGGCCACCTTCTCCCCGAGGGGAGAAGGAGTTTGTGGCGCCGACATGCCCATATGCAATTGCCCTGCCCGCAAGCGGCGATGTCCTGAGAGCGACAGAGAGGCCCCACACACCCTCCACAAATTTCACAGCCGGTGTCGGCCACAACGGCTCCGCCTCCCCGCATCGACCTAAAAGCACTTTTTTCAAATCCGCCTGTCGGCATCCCGCTCTTTCGAACGTCCTTTGGCAGCTTAGCGAGAGAAAGCTATCCGAGAGAGGAGCACCAAATGTCCAAGATTGCCCCATGCCTGTGGTTTGCGCGCGAAGCGGAGGAAGCAGCGAATTTCTATGTTTCGCTCTTCCCGGATTCCCGGATCGATCATGTTCAGAAGAACATCGTCGACACGCCGGCCGGTAAGTCCGATCAGGTTCTGGTCGTCAACTTCACGCTCGCCGGCCAGCGCTTCATGGCGCTGAACGGCGGCAACCGCATCGAGTTCACCCATGCGATCTCGCTGGAGGTGGATTGCGCCGACCAAGCCGAAGTCGACCGGCTCTGGAACGGGCTGACGGATGGCGGAGCGGCCGTTCAATGCGGCTGGCTAACGGATCGCTACGGCGTCTCCTGGCAGGTCGTGCCGACCGTGCTCGGCAAGTATATCGCCGATCCGGATCCGGCCAAGGCGGCCCGCGTCATGCAGGCGATGATGGAGATGGTGAAGCTCGATATTGCCGGCCTCGAAGCCGCCTATCGCGGCTGAACATCGGAGCCATTCGGGAGGCTGCAAGGCGCGATCTCCCGAAGGCAGCCCTGAAATTCCCTGCAATTTCAGCGGTTCAGACCAATGCCGGTGCCCGTAAGACTTGCGGCAGGTCGATGCTTGGAATACCGTCCGATATAGGCTCGCCGAAGGCGGGTTTCTAAAGCAATTCCAGGAAAAGTGCGCAGCGGTTTTCCGTCCGGAATTGCGAGAAAACAAAGAGATAGAGCGGTTCAGGGATGCCGTGAAAAGCTGAACCGCTCTAGACACTATTTCAAGCAATTGGACTGCCGCGGCCGTTCAGGCACGACCCGGCGGGAAGCGGCCGATTTCATGCAGCAGCAACGGGACCGTATCGACCTCACCGGACGCGATTATACCGCGATCTATGCGCTGAGCGACATCCATGGCTGCCACGACGAGATGGCGGAGGCTGAAAGGCGCATCG
The DNA here is from genome assembly GCF_003627795.1 of Rhizobium sp. CCGE531. Taxonomy (NCBI): domain Bacteria; kingdom Pseudomonadati; phylum Pseudomonadota; class Alphaproteobacteria; order Hyphomicrobiales; family Rhizobiaceae; genus Rhizobium; species Rhizobium sp. CCGE531. Next base: position 3,384,010 of record NZ_CP032684.1, read on the forward strand.
TCGCCGATGCCCGCACCCTGCCCGGCCGAAAGCTTCTGATGTTTCTCGGCGATTATGTCGATCGCGGCCCGCGTTCCAGCGACGTGCTCGCGCATCTCAGCGCGCCGCCGCCGGAAGGCTTCGATCGCTATGCGCTTTGCGGCAATCATGATGATGTCTTCCTGGGCTTTCTCGATGATCCCGATGCCAACGTCCATTGGCTCGAATTCGGCGCGCTGCCGACGCTCGCCTCCTATGGCATCGATGCCAGGCACATTCTCTTCGACCTTGGCTACAGCATCCGGCAATTGCGTGACATGACGCTGAAGGCTATGCCGCCAGCGCATGTCGAGCTGCTGCGGTCGCTCGCCGCAGCCGTCACAATCGGCTCGACGCTCTTCGTTCATGCCGGCATCAAGCCCGGCATTCCCTTCAGGGATCAGACGGACGAGGATTTGATGTGGATCCGTGAACCATTCCTGTCGGAAGGGCCGCGACTGCCGCTTCTGGTGGTCCACGGCCACACGCCTGGCTCCCATCCGACTTTCGGCATAGGCCGCATCGGCATCGATACGGCCGTTTCCATGGGCGGAAGCCTGACGATCCTCAAGATCGCCGATGGCAGGCAGACGATCTTGCCGCCGATCTGACGAGCCGAAACGAAAACCCCGGCCTGAGACCGGGGTTTGTTTCTTTCAGAGCAATTCCAGGAAAAGTGTATATCGGTTTTCCGTCCGGAATTGCGTAAAAACAAAAGGATAGAGCGTTTTCGCGATTCGAAGAAAAGCGGAAATGCTCTAAGCGCCTTACTCCGCCGCCACGGCTGGAGGCAGCCGGATCGTATTCTGCTCCTCCTCGTCGGCCTGCTCCTTGGCTGGCGGTTCCGCCGATTTGTGCTTCGGCTCGCGGCCGAAGAACAGGGCGTAGCCGGCGGGCAGCACGAAGATCGTCAGCACGGTCGCGACCAGGATGCCGCCCATCATGGCGTAGGCGAGCGGGCCCCAGAAGACGCCGCGCGAGATCGGGATCAGCGCGAGCACGGCCGTCAGCGCGGTCAGCGTGATCGGCCGGAAACGACGCACGGCCGAGCCGATGATCGCTTCCTTCCGGTCCATGCCCGCCGCGATATCCTGGTCGATCTGGTCGACAAGGATGATCGAGTTGCGGATGATGATGCCGAGCAGCGCGATGACGCCGAGGATCGCCACGAAGCCGAAGGGCGCGCCGCTGATCAATAGGGCGCCTGCCGCCCCGATGATGCCGAGCGGGCCTGTGGCGAGCACCAGCATCGCCTTGCCGAAGTGCTGCAGCTGCGCCATCAGGAGCACGACGATGATGACGAGCATGATCGGCGCCTTGGCGGCGATCGAGGCCTGGCTTTCGGCGCTGTCTTCAGCGCCGCCCTGGATCTCGATCTTGTAGCCGGCCGGCAGGTTGTTTCTGAGATCCGCCATGTCGCTATAGAGCTTGGCGGTCACATCGTTCGACTGCACATTGTCAGGCAACGTCGCCCTGACGCTGATGGTCGGCAGGCGGTCACGGCGCCATTCTATGCTCTGCTCCATGACGGGCACGATCTTGGCGACCTGCGACAGCGGTACGAACCCACCGCTATCGGTGGGGATATAGACAGAGTTGACCGAGGTCAGCAGATGACGGCTTGCGTCCGGTTCGCGGGCAACAATCCCGACGGTTTCTTCGCCCTCGCGATAATTGTCGAGGGTGACGCCGGACATCGAGGCCTGCAGCATCTGGCGGATGCGCTGCGAGGTAACACCGAGAGCGCGGGCACGGTCCTGATCGATCACCAGCTTCATGGCGGGCACCGGCTCGAGCCAGTCGTCATGGATGGCGCCGAGCAGCGGATTCTGGATAAAGCGTTGCTTCACCTCGTCGGCGATGTGGCGAACCTCCCGCCGATCCGGGCCCATGACACGCAGCTGCACGGGCCAGCCGGTGGGAGGACCGAGGAACAGGCGGTCGACCTTGCCACGGACCGACGGGAAATCGGCCGCCAGGATGCCGCGCAGCTTGGTGATCAGCCGCTCGCGAGCCGGCTCATCCTTGGCCATGACAAGCATCTGGGCATAATTCGGGTTGGTCAGCTGCTGGTCGAGCGGCAGGAAGAAGCGCGGCGCGCCCTGGCCGACATAGGTGGCGATGAAGCGCTTGTCCGGATCGTCGGCCATGCGCGCTTCCAGCGCCTGCGCCTGCCGCTCGACTTCCTTGATGCTGGTGCCCTCGGGAAGCCACAGGTCGACAAGGATTTCCGGACGCGACGACTGCGGGAAGAAGTTCTGCGGAATGAACTGGAACGACCACAGGCTGCCGACGAAAGTGGCAAGCGTCAGAAGCAGCACGATGACGCGGTGGCGCACGGCCCAGGTAACCGACGACCGAAGGCGGCGATAGAAGCGCGTGTCGAACACATCATGATGCTCGCCGGCATGGTGGCGCTGCTTGAGGATCATGTAGCCGAGCCACGGCGTGAAATAAACGGCCACGAACCAGGAGACGACGAGCGCGATGCCGACGACATAGAATAGCGTGCGGACATATTCGCCTGCCGTCGATGCCGCGAATCCCACGGGAATGAAGCCGGCGGTCGTAATCAGCGTGCCCGTCAGCATCGGGAAGGCGGTCGAGGAATAGGCGAAGCTGGCGGCATCGAGCTTCACCAGCCCCTCCTCCAGCTTGCGCTCCATGAGCTCGACGACGATCATGGCGTCATCGACCAGCAGGCCGAGCGCGATGATGAGCGCGCCGAGCGAGATGCGCTGCAGGTCGATGCCGAACTCGTACATGATGGCGAAGGTCGCGGCCAGCACCAGCGGAATGGCAATCGCGATCACGAGGCCGGAACGCCAGCCGATCGACAGGAACGAGACGATCAGCACGATGACGAGGGCTTCGCCGAGCGCATGCATGAATTCGCTGATGGCATCGGTGACGACGTCAGGCTGGTTGGCGATCTGATCGACCTGAACGCCGACCGGCAGCGAGGCTTCGAAACGCTTGTAGGTTTCCTCTACCGACGTACCGACATCGGTCACCTTATAGCCGCTCGCCATGACGACGCCGAGCTGCACGCTCGGATGGCCGTTATAGAGGAACTTGGCCGTGTAGGGATCCTGTAGCCCGGCGGTGACGGTGGCGATATCGCCGAGGCGCGTCACCTGGCCGCCGGCGTTGAGCCGAAGGTTCTTGATATCCTCGATCTTGTTGACATCACCCTCGACGGAGACGCGCACCGACCGCGTGCTGGTATCGACGGTGCCGGCCGGATCGACATTGTTCTGCCCGACAATGGCATTCTTCAGGTCGTTGAGTGTCAGCCCGCGCTCGGCCAAAACCTTGGAGGAGACGTCGATATAAATCTGTTCCGCTTGGTCGCCGATAATGGTGGCCTTCTCGACTCCGGGTGTGGAGAGCAGCATGTCGCGGGCCTGGATGGCGAATTTCTTCAGCTCCGGATAGGTGTAGCCGTCGCCGCTGATCGAATGCAGCGTGATGAAGGTATCGCCGAATTCATCGTTGAAATAGGGGCCGAGCAAGCCGGACGGCAGCTCGTTGCTGATATCGCCGACTTTCTTGCGGATCTGGTAGAAGGCGTCCTTCACCTGTTGGGTGTTGGTGTCGCCCTTGATCTGGATTGTCGTGATGGCAAAACCGGCGCGGGTATAGGATTTGACCCAATCGAGATGCGGCGTTTCCTGCAGCTTGCGCTCGATCTTGTTGACCACCTGGTCTTCCATGTCCTGCATCGAGGCGCCGGGCCAGACGGTCTGCACGACCATGACGCGGAAGGTGAAATCCGGATCTTCCTTCTGGCCCATATGGGTCAGGCCGAGCGCGCCGGCGATGATGATGAGCCCGAACAGGAACCGCGCGATGCTCGGATGGGCGATCGCCCAACGAGACAGGTTGAAACGCGTCCTCTCGCCGGAGGTGCTATTGATGGACATGATGTCGTCCCCTCGATCCGGGTTCAGCGTACGATATCCGCCGAGGCGGCGTTGGTTTCTGCGGAAGCCTGCTGAGCCGTGGCGCTCGGAAGCTTGACCTTCATGTTCTCGGTCATGAATTGCGTGCCGGCCGCGACCACGACATCGCCGGTTTTCAGGCCATCGGCGACGCGAACGCCGTCATCGGCGAAATCGGCGATCTTGATGGCGCGGGAATGGACGGTGCCGGCATTGCGGTCGACGAGCCAGACGATCTGCTGCCCATCCTTCTGCGCAATAGCGCTCAGCGGAATGGAAACATAGGGTTCCGTATTGTCGGCGAGTGCTTCGATGGTCGCGGTCATGCCAAGCAGCACGCGCGGATCGTTCGGCAGGCTCACCCGCACCGCAAACGTGCGCGACTGATCGGCGCTGCCCGATACTTCCCGCACCTTTCCATCCAGAACGAGAGCCGAGTCGGACCAGAAACGCGCCTTGACGTCCTTGCCGACCTTGAACTGGGCAATATCCATTTCCGGCACGGCGACCTGCGCTTCCTTCTCGCCATCGACGGCAACGGTAATGACGGGCGTGCCGGAGCTGACCACCTGGCCGACATCGGCATTGATTGATGTGACGATGCCGTTCATGTCCGAGGTCAGGCCTGCATAAGCGACCTGGTTCTTGGCCTCGGTCAGTGCCGAAGCCGCGGAATCCCGCGTCGAAACGGCCTGTTCATAGGAGAGTTCGGCCTGTTCGAGCTGGGACTTGGAAGTGACGTTCTTGTCGAAGAGCGTCTGCGCACGCGTGCGGGCAAGCGCGGTCGTCTGCACCTGCTTTTCCGCCGAATCCAGATCCGCCTGCGAACGGCGCACCGCAAGGACATAATCGGTCGCATCCATGCGGGCGAGCACATCACCGGGCTTCACCCTCTGGCCGATATCCACCTTGCGTTCGACGATCTTGCCGCTGACGCGGAAACCGAGGTTCATTTCGGTCCGGGCGCGCACGGCGCCGGAATAATCAAGCTTGCGCGTCGTGTCCGCCTGGGCGATCTCGACCACTTTCACCGGCCGGATCACCTCCGCCGCCTCTTCCTTTTTCTCGTTGCAGCCGGAGAGCGTCAGCGCGAATGCGGCAAAAAGCGCCGCGCCGGCAACGGTCCGTAGAGTGTTGGTCGTCAGCGAAACCATGTCGCTCTCCTAAAATCGAACAAAAGAGTGGGAGCACGCCGGCCTTCCGGTGCGCGCATTGCTATTTCTTCAAAGCCCTGATGACGAATTCGATGATATCCTCGGGTTTGGCCCGGTTCGTCTTGGCGAGGCACTGAGCCACCATCTGCGGATGGCAAAGATTGATGGTCGCTGCGCCGAAACATTTGGACGCGACATAGGGGTCCTGTTCGAAGAACTCGCCGGCGGCAATGCCCTCCGCAATGATCTCGGCGATCAGATCCTGGATGCGATCGATATGTTTTTCGATGACGTGCCAATCACGCTCGATGGCGACAATGACCATCTCGTGAACCTTCTGCTCGTCCAGCATGGCCTCCAGCGTCATCTTGTATTGGGCCATGGTATAGGCCCGCAGCCGATCGGCCGCGCTGATGGGCTGATTGCGGATGGAGAGGGCCATCTGATAGCTCTGGCCGAGCATGCGGCCGCAGAGAGCCTGATGGATTTCTGTCTTGGAGCCGAAGAAACGGTAGATATTCGCCGTCGACATGCCGAGATCCCGGGCAATATCGGCCACGTTCGTCTTGCTGTAGCCATAGTGGCGAAACAGCTTTTCGGCGGTATCGAGAATGCGCGTGATGTTTTCCTGGCGGGCAGGATCGGCGCTAACGTCGGAAAGATCGAGCATGAGCAGGCCTGATGGTTTACGAGTGACGATTTTCAATTTTCGTCACTCGTAAACCATCAGAGCGCCGATGTCAAGAAAACCACCTGCAACCACAGGCGGTTTTCGGATGCTATTCAATAAACCGAGAATGCGCCGAACAACTTGAAACAAGAGTTAAATCATCGACAACGCTCCTCGCGGAACGCAGCGAAAGTGTCCGGCATTTTGTCGCAGCAGCGAAAGTCGCCCGCTCAGGCGCTCATAAGCGTCGGATGAAAGCGGCGAAGGCTGAAAAAGCCGACGAACACAATGACCACCAGCAGCGCCACCTGCGCGGCTAATACCGGTGGCTCGTTGCCATTGGGCGCCAGCGCATTGAGTACCGGTATCTTCTGGAACGATTGGACGATCAGCACCAGGCAGTTGAAGAAGAGCAGCACCAGCGCGCCGATCACGAAGACGGGACGCCAGATGCCGGAAAGATGAAAGCTGTAGCGCGCCAGCGCCGTCGGAATGAAGATGAGAAGACAGACAGTGCCGACGATGATCGCCGGCGTGACGCCGTGAAACGGGAACAGAAAGCCCGTCAGGCTGGTGAGAACGGTGGTCAGCATATAGACAAGCGTCGATCGATTATGACGGTTGCCCGCGAGAAACCCCTGGGCCACGACGACGCCGCTGATGATGGCAATCAAGCTTATGACGACATGAATTAACAGAATTCCAGACATTCGCCCCTCCTTTTAAGCGCCGCATTTTAGTGAAAATGACAGCGCAATGCCCGAATGCGAACTGTATATCAAACGCGCCGCGCCAGCCAGCGCGACGCGAGAGCTGAAATTGTCGTTTACGCGGCGTGAACTTCCAGAGTGATCGGAACGGAAGCAAGCGCCTTGGAAACCGGGCAACCCGCCTTCGCCTTGTTGGCAAGCTCGGTGAAAGTTGCCTCGTCGGCGCCGGGAACCTTGCCCGTCAGCGTCAGATGGATCGCGGTGATGGCAAAGCCGCCTTCGACGCTTTCAAGCGTGACCTTGGCCGTCGTCTCCATGCTTTCGGCGGTGAAGCCTGCCTCATTCAGGATCAGCGACAGGGCCATGGTGAAGCAGCCGGCATGCGCAGCGCCGATCAACTCTTCCGGATTGGTGCCCGCGACGCCTTCGAAACGGCTGGCAAAGCCGTAAGGGTAATGATCGAGCGCGCCGCTTTGCGTCGAGATCTGACCCTTGCCATCCTTCAAGCCGCCGGACCATTGAGCCGAAGCTGTACGATTGATCTGCATGTCGTCCTCCTTGTCGTTGAATGAATTTGGGGAGCGGAGCCCGCCTTCCCCGCGATGATCGACGGCAAGCGGCTTGGCCACCTGCACCGACACCATAATCCTTCTATCCGCCGAAGACGACGCCGCCGTAACAGAAGCGGCGTCGAACCTGAAAAGGCAATTGCGCAAGCCTTTTAAATCATCATACAAGAGTATTGCCAATGTATGATGATTACCGTATCATGATTTCAACACGGTCACGAAACACGGCCGAGCATCGCCTGCATGAAAGACCCGCCTGCCTCTGGTCGAGGGCGATGTTCGGGAGAGCATGCGAAACGGTGTGGAGGAGATAGGGTGGAATCGCTCGAAAAACAGGGGCATGGCTCCTCGACTCAGCCGGCGCGCCGTCCGCGCGTGCGCAAAAACGTGACCGCCGCGATCGCCGAAGACATCTGCGCCGAACGCTATCCCTCCGGCTCGACCCTGCCGCGCGAAAACGATCTCTGCGAAATGTATGGCGTCAGCCGCACGGTTATTCGCGAATCCCTCAAGGTGCTGGAATCGAAGGGACTCGTGCGCGGCAAGCCGCGCATCGGCACGTCAGTCTGCAACAAGGACGACTGGAACATTCTCGACCAGGATGTCCTGCAATGGATGGGTCCCTTTATCGCCGATTTCGATATTCTCGGCTCCATTCTGGAGGCGCGCCGCACCATCGAACCCGCCGCCGCCGAATATGCGGCCGAGCGCGCCACCGCCCGCGAGATTGCCGATCTGGAGAATGCATGGCAGCAGATGCGCGACAGCGGCGATGATCCGGAAGGCTTTACCGAGGCCGACGTGATCTTCCACAACGTACTTCTGAGCGCCAGCCACAATCAGGTATTCCGGCGCCTGTCCAGCGCCATGCATGCCGGCCTCAAATATGCGCTCCACGCCTCCAACGTCGCCGCCCATAGCCGCGACGAAGCGATCGCGGTTCATGGCGAACTGGTGGAGGCGCTTCGCCTGCGCGACCGCGCCGCCGCGCGCGACTGCGCCCATCGCATGCTAGATCTTGCTGCCCGCGATCTTGCCGTCGAACGGCGGCTGGACGAAGGCCGGAAAACAAATCCCGTAACCCAGAGATCCGCGGCATCGCGCCGCTGACGCAACCCAAAGCCAAACGGAATCATTCCCATGAAAATCACCAAGCTGACGACCTACATCGTTCCCCCGCGCTGGCTGTTCCTGAAGATCGAGACCGACGAAGGCGTTATCGGCTGGGGCGAGCCGGTGGTCGAGGGTCGCGCGCTCACCGTTCAGGCGGCTGTGCACGAGCTGGAAGACTATCTGATCGGCAAGGATCCGTTCCTGATCGAGGATCACTGGAACGTCATGTATCGCGCCGGCTTCTATCGCGGCGGCGCCGTCCACATGTCGGCGCTTGCCGGCATCGACCAGGCGCTGTGGGACATCAAGGGCAAGGCGCTCGGCCAGCCGATCCATTCGCTGCTCGGCGGCCAGGTGCGCGACAAGATCAAGGTCTATTCCTGGATTGGCGGCGACCGCCCCTCCGACGTCGCCAACAATGCCAAGGATGTCGTCGCCCGCGGCTTTAAGGCGATCAAGCTCAACGGCTGCGAGGAAATGCAGATCGTCGATACCTACGACAAGGTGGAGAAGGCTGTCGAAACCATCGCCACCATCCGCGAGGCGATCGGCCCCTATATCGGCATCGGCGTCGATTTCCATGGCCGCGTCCACCGGCCGATGGCCAAGGTGCTCGCCAAGGAGCTGGAACCCTACAAGCTGCTGTTCATCGAGGAGCCGGTGCTGTCGGAAAACCGCGAGGCGCTGAAGGAAATCGCCAACCATTGCTCGACGCCGATCGCACTCGGCGAGCGCCTCTACTCGCGCTGGGACTTCAAGCAGGTCTTGTCGGACGGCTATGTCGACATTCTGCAGCCCGACCTTTCGCATGCCGGCGGCATCACCGAATGCCGCAAGATCGCGGCCATGGCGGAGGCCTATGACGTGGCGCTCGCCCCGCATTGCCCGCTCGGCCCCATCGCGCTTGCCGCCTGCCTGCAGGTCGATGCCGTCAGCTACAATGCCTTCATCCAGGAACAGAGCCTCGGCATCCACTACAACAAGGGCAACGACATCCTCGACTACATCTCCAACAAGGAAGTGTTCCAATATGCCGACGGCTTCGTCTCGATCCCGCAGGGACCCGGCCTCGGCATCGAAGTCGACGAGGCCTATGTCATCGAGCGTGCCAAGGAAGGCCATCGCTGGCGCAACCCCGTATGGCGTCACGAGGACGGCAGCGTCGCCGAGTGGTAAAACCACGGTCCGGTCCTGATGGACGAAGAACCGCATGTCCCTAAAGATCGAGGGCCCGATAGCAGCTGATCCGCGCTATCGGGCCCTTTCTTTAAACCGGTGCTCTCTGAGTTCGGCACCTTCCCCCTTGCCGCGCTGCGGCGAAGATGGCTCTTCCATCGTAAGCCCAGCTTCCCTTCTCCAAAAAAGTTGCGCCTGCAGTATCGGCGCAGATACTGCAGGCGCGTCATGCGTCTCAACAAGCCCCCAGGGAGACGCATTCCCGGAGCATGATCACCGAAGGCGTGGAGTGCCCTTCAGCTCAGACCATGCTCAAGCAGGCAATTTCAGACTATTCCCGCTCGCCGGTGAAGTTCAGCAGCAGCTGGAAGATGTTGACGAAGTTCAGGTAGAGCGACAGGGCGCCGAAGACGGCGAGCTTCTGCTGCGATTCCTGATCGTGGTTCTCGGCATACTGTTCCTTGATGTTCTGCGTATCCCAGGCGGTCAGGCCGACGAAAACGACGATACCGATGACCGAGATGGCGAACTGCAGCACGCTCGAACCCAGGAAGATATTGACGATGCTGGCGATGATCACGCCGAACAGGCCCATCATCAGGAAGGAGCCGATGTTGGAGAGATCACGCTTGGTCGTGTAGCCGTAGAGGCTGGTCGCGCCGAACATGGTGGCGGCAATGAAGAAGGTGCGGGCGATGCTCGTGCCGGTGAAGACCAGGAAGACCGAGGCCAGCGACAGGCCCATGACCGCGCAGAACGCCCAGAACATCATCTGCGCCGTGCTTGCCGACATCGACTGGATGCGGAACGAGAAGAAGAACACGAAGGCGAGCGGCGCCAGCATGACGACCCACTTCAGCGGCGTCTGGAAGATCGGCACGTAGAGCGCCGGTGTCGTGCCGACGACCATCGCGACGATACCGGTCAGCACAAGGCCGATACCCATGTAGTTGTAGACGCGCAGCATATGTTTGCGCAGTCCCTCGTCGAAGAGCGCCTGCGAGCCGGCGGCGGCTCCGTAGCCGTATCGCGGATTGGTCGGGTTCATGGTCGTTCTCCTTTAATCCAAACTAGTAGAGACTGCGGGCGAGCTTCTTGGCATCGCCATCGATTTCATCAGCCTTGCCATTGCCGATCAGCGCATAGGCCACTTCGCCGATCTGCCAATAGGCAGCCTGGACATCGTCACGCTTGATGTGACTGACTTCCTTGACGGCAAAATTGCCCGGACGAACGGCAAACAGCGACAAATGCCCATCCTGACCGGCATCGACCATCATCTCGACGCTCGGACCGAACTCGGACGGATAGATCTGGGCATCGGTGACGCGCCAGCCGCCCGGCAGCTCCGGCAATATGATTGCCGTCGATGCGCGGATTTCTTCCGGATTGTAATTCTCGGTCGCCGATTGCGGCTTGATCTCTTCCCGCACGGCCGTCGTTTTGTAGGCGCGCACGGCATCGTCGACGAAAGACGGCGGCCGCGTGGAGGCGCTGACCTCGCTCGCCGTGAAGGCGCCGAAGGATGTATGCGCGATCCAGCCGGTCGCCACCAGCACGGCAACGGCCGCGACCCGCTGGAACGAGCCCAGCATGCGTCCATAGACCAGCCCGCGCTCCAGCCGCCGGGCGGCTTCGCGCGTTTCGGCCCGGACCACATGGCCTTCTCCAGCCAGCGCCATGCGCAGCTCGCCGCGGATGCTCATGTCGGCCATCACCTTGGCCGCGATCTCGGGATGCTCCGAGAGATAGGATTCCACCTCGACACGGCGCGCGAGCGTCAGCTCGCCATCGACATAGGCATCGAGATCGGTATCGATGATCGGATCAACGATTTTCATTGCCGCCTCCGTCGATAACACGCAGATGGGAAACCTTGGAGGTAGCCTCCTCGAAATGACGCAGCGTCGCGCGAGCCCGCGCGATGCGGGACATCAGCGTGCCGACTGGAATGCCAAGCGCGGATGCCGCCTCCTGATAGGAGAGATCCTCGATCGCCACGAGATGCAGCGCCTCGCGCTGCTCCTCGGGCAGGCTGAAGAAGGCTTCGCGGACCTGGCTCAAACGCACGGTATGATCCTGCGATGCCGGCAATACCGGTTCGAGCTCGGCCGCCGCCTCCTCGTGGCGACGGTTCTGCGATTTCGTCTGGCGGAGGCGGTCGATATGCACATTGTGCAGGATCGACAACAGCCAGGTGCGCAGATTGCCGTCGCGCCGGAAGGACGCCTTGCGCTCGTATGCCTTCACCAGCGCGTCATGCACCAGATCCTCGGCCTCGTCCGCATTGCGCACGAGCGAGCGGGCATAACGTCTCAGCGAACCGAGCTGCCCCAAAACATCGAATGTGCGTCCTTTGCGTTCCATACCCCAATATACGGAAGCACGCCGGATTCTATTCCATGGCGCGACGAATATTTTTGCCGATATTTATATCAGCACGAAATTCTTGAGCTGCGGCAGGATGCGCCGAATGATCGAGCTGCGAACGATGAAGGGAAGCTGGAGGAGATTCGGCTGGTCGCGGACGATCATGACGAAACGCACTCTCGATGAATGTATGGTGAGGCAGCAATACACCAGACGAGGCGGGAGTAACGAGCATTTCTTGCAATGCAGCAATGCAGGCAATCGCATATGAAATGAAGTCGTTGCCGCAAACTCCTTCTCCCCTCGGGGAGAAGGAACTTGCTGCGCCGACGTGCCTCACATGAGATTGCCCTAGGCGGCCGTGAACGGCGGGCATCGCTCGCCGGTCACACATCTCAATCAGTTCGCGCCGGCGCTTGCCGTCACCAGGACCGGCTCGGCGCGATAATCACTCGGGAAAAGATGCTGCAGGTTCTTGATCTTCGGCAGATCGTTGATGACGATGTAGGGATAGGTGGGGTGCGTCGTCAGGAAATCCTGATGATAGTTTTCTGCAGCATAGAATTGCCGCGCCGGCTCGATCTTGGTGACAATGGCCGCGTCGAAGGCCTTGGCGTGGTTGAGCTGATCGATATAGGCCTTGGCAATGTCGGCCTGCGACTGGCTGGTCGGGAAGATCGCCGAGCGATATTGCGTACCGCTGTCCGGCCCCTGATAGTTCAGCTCCGTCGGATCATGGGCGACCGAGAAATAGATCTGCAGCAGGTGCCCGTAGCTGATCTTACGCGGATCGAAGACGATGCGCACGGATTCGGCATGGCCGGTATCGCCCCCACTCACCATTTCATAGTGAGCCGCATCCTTGCTGCCGCCGGTATAGCCAGACGTCGCGCTGATCACGCCGTTGACATGCTGGAAGACGCCTTGGACGCCCCAGAAGCAGCCGCCGGCGAGCACCGCCGTCTCCGTGGCTGATGAACCCGCTTTCTCGTCCATGCCCGGCGCGGGAATTGCGCGCGCATCCTCGGCCGAAGAGAGGCCGGTAAATTGCAGCGCAACGCCGCCAAGCAAGACCGCCACCGCCGTCAGGCCGGCAAAACGAGCAACGCGCGCTGAAAAGCTTCGGATCATGTCCGTCGATAGAGTCTTCATGGTGATTTCCTCTCGACCGCGATTGTAAATGCTCCGGTCACAAGGGAATACGGGAAGACAGGCGCTTTTGTTACACACGCACGCGTGTAACACCGAAACGTGAACGAGGTGGCCGAACGGCCCTCAGTAATGCGGCGGCTTGGTGATGGCCGGCGCGTCGAGCGATTGCTCCTCCAGCGTCAGAAAGCGCTCGGTCAGCCGGTCAAGCTTCTGCCGCGTCTGCTCCACCACCTTCCATTGCTCGGCAATCTGGTCGGACAGCTCCTCGATCGTCTTCGCCTGGTGGGCGACCGTCTCCTCGAGTTTGGTGATGCGGCTCTGTTCGTCTGACATGTCTGATCCCTTTCGTAACGATCTATAACATCGGGGCGGCTGCGTACAGTCCCGGAACCCGGCGTGAAGCGGAAGCCGGCGCCGTTTGACGGCGATATGACAAAACTGAAAAACAGCTGAAAAGAGCCGTTACCTAACTGACATGGGGGCCTTCTAAAGAGAGCGCAGAGACGCGCCGGTTTGAAGGCAATTCCTTCCTCAGGCGCACCCTTTCTAAAAGACTGCGGAGAAGCGCCTTGAAGATCATCCAGATCACCGACACCCATTTGAGCCCCAACAAGCCGCATTTCAACGGCAATTGGGAGCCGCTGGCGAAATGGATCGAGGCAAGCGGCGCTGATCTCGTCGTTCACACCGGCGATCTCAGCGTCGATGGCGCCGACAAGGACGAGGATCTCACCTTCTCCATGGATCTGATGCGGCAGGTCTCCGTGCCGATGCTGATCGTGCCCGGCAACCACGATGTCGGCCACCTGCCCGGCTCCTATCAGCCCGTCAATCCCGAGCGGCTGGAGCGCTGGCGCCGCCTCGTCGGCCCCGATTATTGGGCAAAGGATGTCGACAACTGGCGCCTGATCGGCCTCAACAGCCTACTGATGGGCTTCGAGGATGCCGAAGAGCAGAAGCAGTTCGACTGGCTGAAGGATATGCTCGAAAGCCGCGGCGACCGCCGCATTGCTCTTTTCGCCCACAAGCCGCTCTTCGTCGATGCGCCGGATGAGGGCGATACCGGCTATTGGAGCGTGCGCCCGGCCCAGCGCCGCCGGCTCTATGATCTGATATCAGCCCATGACGTCGCTCTCTTCGGCAGCGGCCACCTGCACTGGACCTGGGAAGGCCGCTTCAACGACACGAACCTCGTCTGGGCACCGCCCGGCGCCTTCATCCTCGACAAGATGGAACGCGAAATGCCGGGCGAACGCCTGATCGGCGCCGCGATCCACGAGCTTGGGGAGACGGTATCGACCGAGCTCGTCGCCGTGCCCGGCATGACCGCCTACTTCCTCGATGATGTCGTCATGGAAGTCTATCCGCAGGCAGCACCCAAGGCACAGAAGGAGCCGACCGAATGAGCGCGCTCTCGCTTCGCGGCATCGCCAAATCCTTCGGCGGCAACGCCATCCTCAAGGGCGTCGATCTCGATGTCCAGCCCGGCGAGTTCATCGCCCTCGTCGGCCCGTCCGGCTGCGGCAAGAGCACGCTGCTGCGCATTCTCGCCGGTCTCGACCATGCCGACAGCGGCGAAATCATCCTGGGCGGCAGTGATGTTTCCGGCGTTGCGGCAGCGGACCGCAACATCGCCATGGTCTTCCAGTCTTATGCGCTCTATCCGCATCTGACGGCCTCGGAAAACATTGCCGTGCCGCTCGCCATGCGCCGCCTGTCGCGCATCCAGCGCCTGCCCTTCATCGGTTCGCTGATCCCCGGCCAGCGCGCAGCCCGCACCGGCATCATCCGCGACGTCCGCGAAATGGCTGTTTCCCTGAAGATCGACCACCTGCTCGACCGCAAGCCCGGCCAGATGTCCGGCGGCCAGCGCCAGCGCGTGGCGCTCGCCCGCGCCATGGTGCGCCGCCCCGCCGTCTTCCTCATGGATGAGCCGCTTTCCAATCTCGACGCCAATCTGCGCGTCCATGCCCGCGGCGAGATCGTCGATCTGCATCGCCGCGCCGGCGTGCCAACAGTCTATGTCACGCATGACCAGGCCGAGGCGCTGTCGATGGCCGATCGCGTCGCCGTCATGATCGGCGGCCAGCTGCTGCAGCTCGCCTCGCCGCAGACGATCTATGACGATCCGGCTCATGTCGAAGTCGCCCGCTTTGTCGGCCAGCCGCGCATCAACCTTTTGCCGGCGCGGGCTGAAAACGGCATCGTCGCCTTCGGCGGCATCCGTATTGCGCTGGAAGACGGCAGCGTTGCCGGCAACAATGTCACACTCGGCATTCGCCCGGAATTCGTGCGCCTCGCCCAAAATCGGCAGGATGCGCTGGCCGCCCATGTCGAGCGCATGGAATTCCTCGGCTCTGAAGTCATCCTCTATGCCAAGCTCGACGCCATCGGCGAAACCATGGTCGTCAAGCTCGCCCCGGCCGAAGCCGCCGGCCTTTCAGCCGGTGCGCCGGTTGCGCTGACACTCACGGCCGAACAGGCGATGGTCTTCGCCGAAGACGGCCGCCGTTTGCGGGCGGCGGCGACGGTCGATGCGACGCGGGAGAAGGCGCATGGCTAGCATTGCCGCCACCTCCCTGCCGATGCGGACGACGGCGGCGCGCGAACGCAGCGAGGCCCGCACGGCATTACTCTTTGCCCTGCCCGCCATCATCCTGATCGTGCTCTTCATCCTCGTGCCGATCGTCGCGGTCGTCGTGCTTGGCTTCACCGACTTCCAGCTCGGCGACAAGAGCCTGCGCTTCGTCGCTTTCGAAAACTACGCGCATCTGCTGCGCGACCGCGCCTTCATGAAATCGCTCTGGAACACGACGGTCTACACGGCGATCGTCGCACCCATCTCGATCGCGCTCGGCCTCGGCGTCGCCCTGTTGATCGAGAGCGAAGGCATCGGCCGCAGCTTCTTCCGCACGGCCTACTTCCTGCCCGTCGCCTCGCTGATCGTCGCGATGGCGACCGTCTGGCAATATCTCTTCCATCCGACGATCGGCCCGATCAACGCCATGCTCGCGCAAATCGGCCTGCCCGGCCCCAACTGGCTCGGCTCGTCGGCGACTGCGCTCTACAGCCTGTCGATCATCGGCGTCTGGCAGTCGGTCGGCTTCAACATGGTGCTGTTCCTGGCCGGCCTCACCGCCATCCCGCGCGAGCTTTATGCCGCAGCGGAAGTGGACGGCGCGAAATCGGCATGGGACCGCTTCTGGCTCGTCACCTGGCCGATGCTCGGGCCGACGACGCTCTTCATCACCACCATCAGCATCATCAACGCTGTGAAGGTGTTCGACACCGTGAAAGCACTGACCGACGGCGGCCCGAACCATGCTTCGGAAGTCCTGCTCTTCAGCATCTACCAGGAAGGCTTCGTCTATCTCCGGGTCGGCTATGCCTCGGCGATGACCACGGTCTTTCTCGCCATCCTCGTGGTGCTGACCTTCCTGCAATATCGTGTCCAAGACCGCCAGGTGCATTACACATGACCTCGACAGGCTTTACTCCCGGCCGCATCCTGCGCCTCTCGGTGCTGATATCAGGCGCACTCGTCTTCCTGGCGCCCTACATCTTCATGATCTCGACGGCCGGCAAGGCGCAGGACGATATCTTCACCTCGGCCTTGAAGCTGATCCCGACGCATTTCTTCTATGTCGAGAATATCGCCAAGGCGCTGAGCAAAGTGTCGATGGGTACGCTGCTCTTCAACGGCGTCCTCGTCTGCGGCCTGATCTTCTTCTTTCAGGTGTTGATCGCCATCCCCTGCGCCTACGCCATGGCGAAGCTGAAATTCCCGGCCGCGCGCATGATGATGGTGCTGGTCATGCTTGGCCTGCTGATCCCGATCCATGCGACGGCGCTGCCGCTCTATGTCGGTTTCAACAGCCTGTCGCTGCTGAACAGCTATACCGCCTTGGTCGCGCCCTTCTCGATCTCGGTCTTCGCGATCTTCATGTTCCTGCAGTTCTTCCGCGCCATGCCGGATGATCTGATCCACGCCGCGCGTCTCGACGGCATGTCGGAACTCGGCATCGTCGCCCGCGTCATCGTGCCGAATGCCTGGCCGGCGGTCACGGCCTTCGCGATCTTCTCGGTCGTTGCGCACTGGAACGACCTCTACTGGCCGCTGATCGTCATTAGCAAGCAGGACTACGCCACGCCGCCGCTGGGCCTCATGTATTTCCGCGCCGCAGAAGCCGGCGACGACTACGGCGCCCTCATGGCGGCAACCCTGATCATCACCCTTCCCCTCGTCGCGGCATTCCTTCTCGCACAGAAGCGTTTCGTCGAGGGCATTACCATGACCGGTCTCAAAGGCTGACTGGTTCGAAATTCGAAAACGGAGAACGAGCGATGAAGCATATCACCCAGATTCTCGCCGCTGCGGCCATTTCTATGGTCGTGACGGTCCCGGCCTATGCCGAAACCACCCTGACGGTTCATTATCCCATGCCGGGTTTCTTCAAGAACGTGATGGACACGATCTCGAAGAAGTTCATGGAAGAAAACCCTGATATCAAGATCCAGTTTGCCGCTCCTTCGGCCACCTATGAGGAAGGCATTCAGACCATCCTGCGCCAGGCCGGCACCAGCGAGATGCCCGATGTCACCTTCATCGGCCTCAACCGCCTGCGCATGATGGACGAGCGCAACGTCGCCGTCGACCTCGGCCCCCTCGTCAAGAAAGAGGGCAACATGGCTGAAAAGGGCTTCTCGGACACCATCCTGAAGCTCGCCCAGGTCAAGGGCAAGCAGGTCGGCCTCGCCTTCGCGACGTCCAACCCGATCATGTACTACAACGCCGATCTGGTGAAGGCTGCCGGCGGCAATCCGGACAATCCGCCGAAGACGTGGGATGAAGTCATCGCGCTTGCCGGCAAGATCAAGGCGCTCGGCAACGGCGTCGACGGCATGGACTTCCGCTGGCAGGGCGACGACTGGATGTTCTCCGCCCTCCTCTTCGGCGCCGGCGGCAAGATGCTGAGCGACGACGAAACCAAGGTTGCCTTCAACGGTCCCGAGGGCCAGAAGGCCGTCGAGATGATCCAGCGCTTCGTCAAGGAAGGCGGCATGCCGGTCTTCACCAAGGCTGCTGGCGAACAGGCCTTCGCGGCCGGCAAGGTCGGCTTCGAATTCCAGACGACCGGCGCTCTCGTCAACACCATCAAGAATGTCGGCACCAAGTTCGATCTGCGCACCGCCAAGCTGCCGCTGATCGACCCGGTCAACGGCCGCCTGCCGACGGGCGGCAACGCCGTCGTCATCCTGACCCATGACCCGGTCAAGGAAGAAGCCGCCTGGAAGTTCGCCAAGTTCGCCGCCGGCCCCTATGGCGCCTCGGTCGTCGTTCCCGGCACCGGCTATGTTCCGAACAACGAACTGGCTGCCAAGTCTACCGAATATCTCGGCGACTTCTACAAGAAGAACCCGCTCTTCCAGGCAGGCCTCAGCCAGATGTCGGTCATGATCCCCTGGTACGCTTTCCCGGGCAGCAACGGCGTCAAGGTCACCCAGACCATCGTCGACAACCTCTCGCGTATCGTCGACGGCTCCGCCGAGCCGAAGGAAGCGCTCGACGACGCCGCTGCCGACGTCGCAGGCATGCTGCCGCGCAGCTGATCTTTCCAACAGATCTGAACAATCCGCGCCGCCTCTGATCAAGAGGCGGCGTTTCCGTTCGCAGACGGACCTCAGGGTTGAACGGTGAGATTGCGCACCGTGCCACCCGCACGCATCCGATAGGGCACGGTCAGATGACGCGGCGGCGCGGCATTTTCCGCCATATCGAGCAGCAATGAAGCCGCTGCCGCCCCCATGGTCCCATCCGGGATTTCCACAGTCGTCAGCGGAACCTCCCCCAGAAAACCGAGGGAAATCCCGTCGAAACCGGCGACCGAAATATCGCGCGGGATCGAAAGACCCTGACGCCGCAGCGTGCCCATGACGCCAAGAGCGAGAAGATCGTTGGAGGCGATGATCGCCGTCGGGCGCAGACGCGAAACCGCATCGGAAAGGTCGAGCTGTTCCAGGCTGTTCACGAAGGAAATTTCCAAGGCATCGAGAGGCTGATGCCCTGCCGCTTCCATGGCCCTGATATAGCCGAGATAGCGCAGCTTCGCCCGATCCGATGCCGAAAAATGGCCTGATATGAACAGGATGCGGCGATGCCCCTTGCATAGGAGGTGGTCGGTCAGATCCCGGCCCGCACCGAAATTGTCGGTGGCGACGGCGGCCATGAAGCGGGTTGTCGGCAGGTTGCCGAGCAATACGGTTGGCGGCAGGGCGGAAGACAGGACCAGGCTGCGTTCGGGATCGCAGAGTGTCAGGATGAGACCGGTCGGCTGCTGCTGCAGGAGCGAGGTGACGGCGTCGACCTCCTGTGCCGGATCATAATTCGATTGTGCGATCAGCACGCTGTGGCCGGCGTGAAGGGCCCTGTTCTGAATACTGGAAAGTGAAGCCGCGAAAACGGGATTGGTAATGCTGGGAATGAGCACCCCGATTGCCGGCCGCCCGTTGCCCGGTCGCCCACCGGCCTTGTAGCCGAGCTCAGCCGCCGCCCGGCGCACACGCCGCACCATCTCGTCGCTGACCGGACCGTTGCGGTTCAGCACCCGGCTGGCGGTCGCGACCGAACAACCGGCTCGAAAAGCGACCTGCTGGAGCGTCGACATGCTATCAAGCACCTCCGGCTTCGGATTTTCAGCCCAGACTGGTAGAGCCCCTAAGAATTACGGGGATTTATATCAGACCGATGACAGTTATTTGACGCCCATTCGCTGCTTCCGCGACATCAGTGCCCTTGACTTTGCTGCAGCGCACCAGATGTTCATCGTGATCGCTGCGGCGAATGATGTTGTCATCAACCGATGCCATGATTGCCGCGCTGTGATCCGCAGATCCGACCCTTTGAAAGGATGCTCTCATGTCTGAAGCAGAAGCACGGACGCCTGCCACTTCCCCGGAAAAAACCGAAAGACTGTTCTTCCTCGATATCAACGACGGACGAATTCTTTCCTCCGCCATCGACGGCACCGACCTCAAGCTCATCATCCAGCGGCCGGGTCGCAGCCCGGACGGCATTCTCGTCGACAGCGAGAACGGCTGGATCTATTGGACGGAAATGGGCACGGACTACAACGCCCATGACGGCTCCATCGAACGCATGGACCTCGACGGCGGTAACCACATCACCCTGATCCCGCCGGGCAGCACGCTTGTCACGCCGAAGCAGATCCAGCTCGATCGCGATAATGGCAAGCTCTATTGGTGCGATCGCGAGGGCATGCGCGTCATGCGCGCCAATATCGACGGCAGCGACATTGAAACCCTGGTGCAGAACGGCGACAGCCCGGAAGATAGCGCCGATATCGAACGCTGGTGCGTCGGCATTGCCCTCGACCTGCCGCTCGGCCAGATCTACTGGACCCAAAAGGGACCACCGGACGCCGGCCTCGGCCGCATCTTCCGCGCCGGCATCAATATGCCGGCGGGAGAAACCGCCACCAGCCGCAGCGACATCGAAACATTGCTCGACAAGCTGCCGGAGCCGATCGACCTCGAACTCGATCTCGCCACCCGCACGGTCTACTGGACCGACCGCGGCAATCTTCCGCTAGGGAATACCGTCAACCGCGCCCAGATGGACGATATCGCCGCAACCTCGAAAGTCGTCCTCGAAGGCCTGGACGAAGGCATCGGCCTCTCGCTCGACCTACCGAACAACCGCATGTTCTTCACCGACATCGGCGGCAACCTCTATTCGGCGAGCCTCGACGGCTCGGGCGAACGCGAGCTGCTGCACCATGCCGGCTCGTTCACCGGGATTGTCTACGCGGAGGTTTGAGGTTTCCAAGACGCCTTACGCGGTGGGATTGTTTGGGTGGGCAGTGTGGCCGACCCTCGTCCTTCGAGGGTCGCTCCTTCGGCAAGCTCAGTCGCTCCCACCTCAGAATGAGGGCGGAAGGAATCCCGCCTCTGAGGCGATGATATAGAAGCCGCTTATGCTCAGCTGGGCTCGGCGGAAAAGGTTAGCCCTCACCCTGAGGAGGGTCCGAAGGACCCCTCGAAGGGCGAGGGCGGATGGATCTCGATTAATTACCCGCGCACACCATCCAGCAGATGCGGCAGGCCCTTGACGCCATCGTCGCGCAATTCCCTAGGCAACAGCCCTTCCGGGAGATCCTGGTAGGAAACCGGGCGCAGGAAGCGGCGGATGGCGAGCGTGCCGACCGAAGTGGTGCGGCTGTCCGATGTTGCCGGAAAAGGTCCGCCATGCACCATGGCATGCGAGACTTCGACGCCGGTCGGCCAGCCATTGGCGAGGATGCGCCCAGCCTTGCGTTCCAGCACCGGCACCAGCTTGGCGGCCGTGGCATGGTCATCCGCTTCGATCTGCAAGGTCGCGGTCAGCTGACCCTCGAGCTTTTCCGCAACGGCGATCATCTGGTCGATGTCCTTGCAGCGAACGAGAAGGCTTGCCGCGCCGAAAACCTCGTGACCGAGGCGCTCGTCCGCCAGGAACTGTTCGACGCCAGTCTCGAAGAAGATGCCGGGGCTGCGATTGACGCCTTCGGCCGGCGCGCCATGAGCGACGGTCTTGACCGCCTCATGCTCCGCCAATGCGGCAACGCCCTTGTCGAAGGCGGCGTGAATGCCCGGCGTCAGCATCGGTGCCGGCGCGCGGCCGGTCAGGACGTTGCTGGCAGCCTGGACAAAACGGTCGAGATCAGGGCTCTCGATCGCAAAAAGCAGGCCCGGATTGGTGCAGAACTGGCCGGCGCCGAGCGTCAGGGACTCGATGAAGCCCGTGCCGATCGCCTCCGCGCGCGCCGCAAGCGCTGCCGGGAAGAGGAAGACGGGGTTGACGCTGCTCATCTCGGCATAGATCGGGATCGGTTCCGGCCGTGCCGCAGCGATTGCGCCGAGCGCCATGCCGCCGCCGCGCGAGCCGGTGAAGCCGACGGCCTTGATGCGGGGATCGCGCACCAGCGCCGCACCGGTCTCGTTGGCGCCGGTCAGTAGCGAGAACGTGCCTTCCGGCAGGCCGCAAGCGGCAACGGCGGCGCGGATGGCGCGACCGACAAGCTCGCCCGTGCCCGGATGGGCCAGATGACCCTTGACGACGACCGGGCAGCCGGCGGCAAGCGCCGAAGCCGTATCGCCGCCGGCAACCGAGAAGGCGAGCGGGAAATTGCTGGCGCCGAAGACGGCGACCGGACCGAGCGGGATCTGGCGTAGGCGCAGGTCCGGCCGCGGCAGCGGCTTGCGCTCCGGCAATGCCGGATCGACGCGCAGATCGAGCCACTCGCCGGAGCGGACCACCTGAGCAAACAGCCGCAGCTGGCCGACGGTGCGGCCGCGCTCGCCCTGCAGACGCGCCGCCGGCAGGCCGGTTTCTTCCGTCGCCCGCTCTATCAGCGCATCGCCGATGCCAATGATGTTGTCGGCAATTTTTTCGAGGAATGCCGCGCGCTGCTCCGGGCTCGTCGCGCGGTAGACGTCGAATGCCTGCGCCGCCAATTCGCAAGCCCTTGCCACCTCGGCCTCGCCGGCAACCGCAAAGGCCGGTTCCAGATTTGCGCCGGTTGCCGGGTTGACGGCGCGCGCGGTTCTGTTGCCGCCGGTGGAATCTGAGCCGATCAGCAGATCGCCGCGAATCTCGAAAGACTGTGTCATGGGTATTCCTTGATGATGTCGGAGCGCGAAGCTCTGCGCTCTCTAAGGCAGATAGCAGGATGGGATGACAGATGTAAGATGATAATCGTCATCTAATTATCAAGGTACAAGCCCTGAGATCAAGGTGTCAGCGCCAAATAGTCATACTTTATCTGCGTATGGCGCTACGGCCTCTTTCGTGCCAATTTAGCGGCCATCCGAAAGATCGAGTGCGGCCAAGTCCCTATGTCCATTGCGCTTCTTGGTGATCCGATCGTCCAGTTCTGTATCCTGGTCGTCATCGGCACTTTTATCAGCCGCATCATGCTGCGCCATCAGCGCGCAGGGCGGCTCATCGGCCAGATCGTCTTCTTCACCTCGCTGACAGTGCTTTTGCTCTATCACGGCATCGTCCCCTATGAGCCGAGCCCGCCGCAGGATTCGGTGACGCTGCGTACCTTCACCGGTTTTGCCAAGATCGTCTGGTGGATCAATGGCGCCTGGGTGCTGATAGCCTGCGTGCGGCTGTTCCTGATCTTCGAGCGCAAGCCCCGCGAGGGCCGGCTGCTGCAGGATCTGATCGTCGGCATTATCTATCTCGGCGCCATTCTCTCCATCGTCGGCGATGTCTTCAGTGTCCCGATCGGCACGTTGATCGCGACATCAGGCGTGTTCGCCATCATTCTTGGTCTCGCCCTACAGAGCACCTTGAGCGACGTCTTTTCCGGCATCGCGCTCAATCTCGGCCGCCCCTATACCGTCGGCGACTGGATCGTCGTCGACAACGATATCCAGGGCCGCGTCGTCGAAACGAACTGGCGGGCGACATATCTCTTGAGCGGCACCAACGATCTTGTCGTCATTCCCAACAGCGTCCTCGCAAAGACACGGCTCACCAACCTTTCGTCGCCCGAAGAGAGCCACGGCGCAACGGTGACGGTACGCATTCAGCCGACTGTTCTGCCGCGCATCATCGCCGACGTGATGCAGAACGTGCTGATCAGCTGCAACTCGATCGAGAAGATGCCGGAGCCCAGCGTCGCCATCAATTCCATCGATGGGCAGGCGATCGAGCTGCAGCTTTCGTTCCGCGTGCGCGACATGTCGCTGACGATGGCGGCGAAGAACGAAATCTACGATCTGCTCTACCGCCATTCGAAGGCGGCCGGCCTGAAATTTGCCGGGCCGCCCGGCACGATCACGATCGAGGCGGAGCATGGCGCAGAGCCATCGGCAGAGCAGCAGCAACACGCGCCGGGCACCCCATGGCGGCTTATCAGCAACATCCCCCTGTTCTCCTCGCTGACGGAGGATGAGAAGGAACATCTGGCTTCGCACATGCAGCGCCGCACCTATCGCAAGGACGCGGTGATCGCCGAACAGGATGCCCAGCTGCGCTCGCTCACCATCGTCCGCTCGGGTGTCGTCAGCATCACCCGCCGCGAAGGACGCCGGCAGATCGAACTGACGCGCCTCGCGCCAGGCGACTATTTCGGTGAAAACGGCCTTTTGATGGGATCGGGCGAAGTCGGAACCGTTCGCGCCCTGACTTTCGTCGTCACCTATGAAATTGGCGAGGATTGCCTGTCGCCCCTATTGCACGACAGACCCGCGCTCGCAGAGGAACTCGGCGCCATCATGGCCAAGCGCATCGACGCGGAGCGCCACCTGTTTGCCAATGCCGATATGCTGGTCAACGGCTCGCCCGTCAGCACGCTGAGCTCACGCATCAAGCATCTGTTCCAGCTGCAGCAGCACGACTAATTCGATTTTGCCGCCGGCGCTGCCTGAACCTGCCGGGCATAAAAGGCCCTTGCATCCATGGTGAACTGCTCGCGTGACGTCGGCCGCGTGTAGAACATGTGACCGCCGCGATAGAGCTTCAGCGCCACGCGACCGGCAAGGGTCTGCGGCAAGTGGTCGAGCACATATTTGTTGACGCCGAAGGGAATGATGAGATCGCTGTAACCCTGCCCTACCAGAACCCGGAAGGATGGCGACAGCGACAGCAGCTCCTTGAGATCGTCGGCGGCACCGGCGGTCACGCGCGAGCCGCCGTTCCGCCCGCCCCATTTCCACTCCCTGTTCACGGTTTCAGACAGCAGCGTGTAGGTCATGTCGGTGTGGAAGCCCAGCTCATCGCGGGCATAGCTCGAAAAGGCGCCGCCATAGGCGCGGACGAAACCGTCGAGAACCGGATCGCCACCGTGCTCCGCCTCCGATTGCGGATAAGGATCCGGTGCCAGGAAGGAGGCGTCATAGGCACTCGCCACATCCGCGCCGTTCCCATCGGAATGCTTGCGGTAGACTTGACTGAGAAAGCCCTGGTTCTTGGCGACGACATCTTCGGGAATGCCGGTCAGCTTCGCCAGACGACCATAGAAGGCCCGGCCGTTATCGCCCGACGGCGGCTGCCCGGCAAGAACAGGCAGATATTCATTCAAGGCGAAGGCCTGGGCATCCTGGACCGCTTTCTCGCTGAAGGCATTTTGCCGTTCCAGCTCGGCGGCCGCCAGGGAAGGCAGCTCCAGGGCAGCGCCGAGCGCATCTCCACTATCGCCGAAGACGAATCGGCCCTCCAGCAGGGGCGAAAGCATGACGATTCCGGAGATCAGAATGCCCTGATCCCCGCGCAGGCTGTTGGCGACCTTGACCGAGCGAAGGCCGCCATAGCTTTCGCCGAGAATATACTTCGGCGACGCGGCTCGACCGTTATGGCTGACGTAAAGAGCAATCGCTTTGGCCAAGCTTTCGGCATCGCTGCTCACGCTATAGAAATCATTCTGGTCATCAGGCTTCACCGTCCGGCTCCAGCCGGTACCGATCGGGTCGATCAATACGAGATCGGTGAATTCGAGCCAGCTTTGCGGATTGTCGACCAGCCTGGCATTGGCGCCATCGCGGCCATCCGGACCAAAATCGACAATGCGCGGGCCGACGAGCCCGAGATTGAGGAAGGCTGAAGCCGCGCCCGGCCCACCGTTGAACACGAAGGTCACGGGCCGGTTCGCATCGCGGTTCTTCGCGGCATAGGCGGTGTAGAAGATTGCCGCACTGCGCTGGCCGTCCTGACCGAAGAGATCGAGCGTCCCGGCCGTTGCCGTATAGGGAATGGTCTTGCCATACGCATTGAGCACGTGGTCGCTTGCGGCATCCGCCGGCAGGAGCGAGAGGACGCTACCGCCACCAGTAGATGCGCCGGCGCCATGACCTTGCTCGGGTGGCGCGGCGGATGCCGTCGCGGATATCAGCGAAAGAGCCAACACCAGGCAAGGAACCATCTGGCGAAAAGACATGAAATCGTATCCTCCAAAGGTTCGTCGCATAGAGCTTGTTGCCGGCGATACTATGTCATGGAACATGCTCACCGAAACTCAAGAGATGTTGATCGACGGATCATCGATCTCTGCTTTTTGAGGGAAGACGCTCTTGAGGGCCTATCGGCCATTTGCCAAGGTGCCTTACAGCACCGGGGTCATAGGCCGCTAAAAATTCGCAAGGAATTCGACGATGAAACAGGATATCGAAATCAAGACAGCCGACGGGACTGCCAAGGCCGCCCTCTTCCGCCCCGGCAACGGCGCTTCCTCCGAACATGGCGTGATCCTTTATATGGATGCCATGGGTCCCCGCGCTTCGCTTGACGGCATGGCGCAGCGGCTGGCGGATGCGGGCCATATCGTGCTGCTTCCCGATCTCTTCTATCGCTTTGGCGCTTACGGCCCCTTCGATGGCAGTGCCTTCGGCAATCCGGCATCCCGCGAGACGATCATGACGATGCTGCGCGGCACGACACAGGAAATGACCAGGAACGACAGCGCCGCCTTCCTCGATGCGCTGTCGGCCGCCGGCGCCAGGGATCCGGCCGGCGTGGTCGGCTATTGCATGGGCGGAGGCCGCGCCCTGACAGCCGCTGCCGCCTATCCCGATCGCATCACGGCAGCCGCGAGCTTCCATGGCGGCAATCTTGCCAGCGAGGCGGACGACAGCCCACATCGTCTTGCCGCCAATCTCAAGGCGCGCGTCTATGTTGGTGTCGCAGGCGTCGACAACAGCTTTCCGCCGGAGCAATCGGCTCGCCTCGCCGAGGCGCTGCGCACCGGCGGGGTGGATCACACCATCGAAAATTATGTCGGCATGGCGCATGGATGGACGGTGCCGGATCATGGCGCCTATGACGAGATCGGCGCCGAAAGGCATTGGAAACGACTGCTGAACCTGTTCGCCGAGGCTTTCGCCTAACAACTCATATCGACATCCCGTTGCCGCGCAGGACAGCGGGATGTTTTCCTTCCGATCGGCCGCAGGGCAAACCGCGCCAGATCAGAACTTGATCCGGTCGATGCTGGTCAGCGTCGTTTTCTGCGAGACACCGGGCGCGTTGACCATGTGCCAGGCCACATATTGCTCGCCGTAGAGCTCGGTGGACGACATGCCGTCGACGGGCAGCACGATATTCATGCCGTTGAGCGCTGCGTCTGTTGCCGTATCGAGCACCGCACCTTCCGAGGCCGTGCCGGTCACGATGATGGTCTTGATGCCCTTGTCGGAGAGAATGCCGCGCAGATTGGTGCCGATGAACTTATCCGCCCCGGATTTGACGACCGGCTCGCTTGCCAAAGGTGCCAGCGCGGTCGCGATATCCTGCGCCTGGCCAGTACCCGCCAGACTGAAAACGACGAGCATCTCCTTGGCGCGGGCCTGATCGAGCAGGGTTTTCACCTTGGGCACGGAGGCGAGGCAGCGCGGTTTGGTATTCTTGTTGCACGGTCCCTTGGTCGGATCCTGCGCGCCGTTGAAATCGAGGATCAACAGCGCCGTCATCTTCGGATCGACCGTAACCTGCTTCAGCTCCGGCGGTGCCGGCGGCTTCACATTCTGCCAGTCGTCGATAATCGTTTGCGCTGCCGCAGCTGACGGAAAAGCGACGCTGAAACCCGCACAAAGAACCGCAAAACCTGCGCACAACGCAAAGCTTGCCCTGCCTATCGCGCTGCCTTCATATCGAAGTCCATTGCTCTTCCGCATCTACGTCCCTATGGGTTTGACGATGGTGCAGGATTGATAGGCCAGAAACTGCGCGAGCGTAACGAAACTCTTCGTGATGGTCTGCCGGGGCAATCCGCCGTTGACAAAAGCCCGACAGCCCATAATCTGCGCCTAAGCCCTTGCGATTGCCTATTTTTCTTTCGGAGATCGGGATCATGCCGGCAAATTGCATGAGACGACTGGTTCTGGCAGGTATTGTCCTCGGGATATCCGTCTGCACGGCCGCCGCCGCACAGACGCTCGACCTCATCGCCCAAAAAGGCACGATCCGTATCGGCTATATCAGCGACGAAGAACCATTCTCCTTCAAGAAGAAGGATGGCAACCCGACGGGCTATGCGATTGATCTCTGCGGCAAGATAGCCGATGCTGTCGGACGCAAGGTCGCCAATTTGAAGCACGATTACGTGCAAACCACGCTCGGGGACGGCTTCGATGCGGTAAAGAGCGGCCAGATCGACCTTCTCTGTGGTGCCCTGACCATCAGTCTTGGCCGGCGCCAAAACGTCGACTTCTCGCAACCGATCTTCATCACCGGCGCCAGCGCCCTGCTGCGCAAGGATTCACCCGATTATCTGATGGCTCTGTTCCTCGACAAGCGGCTGGCGCAGGTCTCCGCCAAGCCGGCGCCTGCGACGAGCACGATCGGCGTTCGCGCCGACACGACAACGGGCGCAACGCTACGCGATGCACTGGGTTCCGACGTGCCGAAGACTCGCATCACCGATTTCGCCACGCATCAGGATGGCTTGAATGCGCTCGAAAACCACAAGATCGACGCCTATTTCGCCGATCGCGCCCTGCTCTTCGATCTGGCATCGCATGCCCGCACCCCTTCCGCGCTTGCCATCGGCAATCGTCTGTTCACGCACGAGCCCTATGGCATCGCGCTCCGGCAAGACGATTCCAGCTTCCGCCTCCTCGTCGATCAGGCGCTGACCGAGACCTACCGATCGGATGATTTCGCCAAATTGCTGACGACCTATTTCGGCGAAGAAGGCCCGATCCTGCGTCGCGAGATCATGATGCAATCCATCCCGCAATAAACCGCACTGGAAGCGATGCCGTCGCCTTTGCGACATGATCACCGGCGATTGTCAACGCGGCTTCTCGGTGGGGGACGGCATTGCGGTGGTCGTGCAAGCATCTTGAATATGTCGTAGACAGGCTCTGGTCGTCGTCGCACACATCATAAAATCCGTCTCCAGTATCAATCAGGGTCGCACGCAATGGCAGTATTTCCTCAAAAGGCGAAGGTCGTCATCATCGGGCTTGGCGGTATCGTCGGTGCATCGATCGCCCACCATCTGATCGAACGCGGCTGGGACGATATTGTCGGCATCGACAAGTCCGGTATCCCAACCGATATCGGCTCGACCGCCCATGCTTCCGACTTCTGCTACACGACCAGCCATGATTTCCTCTCCTGCTGGACAACCCTCTATTCCATCGATTTCTACGATAAGCTCGGCCACTATGCCCGCGTCGGCGGCCTGGAAGTCGCCCGCGTCGGCGATGATGACCGCATGGCGGAAATCAAGCGCAAGGTCACCTCGGGCAAGGCCTTCGGCACGCGCGTGAGCCTGGTCGACCCAGCCGAGATCAAGGAGAAATTCCCGCTGATCGAGGAAAGCATGGTACAGGGCGGCATGTGGGATCCGGATGCCGGCCTCGTCATTCCCCGTTCGCAGACGGTTGCGGGTAAGCTGATCGATCAGGGCGAAAAGAGCGGCAAGCTGCAATCCTTCGCCAATACGCCGGCTCAATCACTCATTGCCAAGGACGGCCGCATCAGCGGCGTCGTCACCCACCGCGGCACGATCGAGGCCGAATATGTCATCGTCTGCGCCGGCCTCTGGGGCCGCCTGATCGCCGAAATGGTCGGCGAAGACCTGCCGGTCATGCCGGTCGACCACCCGCTGACCTTCTTCGGCCCCTATAATGAATTTGCCGGCACGGGCAAGGAAATCGGCTTCCCGCTGATGCGCGACCAGGGCAACTCAGCCTATATGCGCGACACCGGCGATCCGAAAACGGCCGAAGGCGGCCAGATCGAATGGGGTTACTACGAAGAGAAGAACCCGCGTCTCTGCCATCCGCGCGACCTCCTCGAAAAGCACGAGGCACGCCTTTCGCCTTCGCAACGCGACCTCGACATGGAACAGATCATCGAGCCGCTCGAACGCGCCATGGAACTGACGCCGATCCTCGGCGAGCTCGGCTATAACGAAGGCCATTCCTTCAACGGCCTGCTGCAGGTCACCACCGATGGCGGCCCTTCGGTCGGCGAAAGCCAGAAGGTTCGTGGGCTTTGGTATTGCGTCGCCATCTGGGTGAAGGATGGTCCGGGCTTCGGCAAGCTCGTCGCCGACTGGATGACGGACGGCCGCACGTCGATCGACCACAACAAGATCGATTATTCCCGCTTCTATCCGCATATGCTGGAAGAAAGTTTCATCGAAAGCCGCTGCACCGAGGCGGCGCAGAAGATCTACAATCCGGCCGTCCATCCGCGCGAACCTTACGCGACCGGCCGCAGTGTCCGCCGCTCGCCCTTCTGGGAGCGCGAAAAGGAACTCGGCGGCCATTTCATGGAGCTCGGCGGCTGGGAGCGCGCGCATGGCTACGCCGCAAACGAGCACCTGCTGGAAAAATACGGCGATCGCATACCGGTGCGCGAGAACGAATGGGACAACCGCCACTTCTGGCGCGTCTCCAATGCCGAGCATCTGGCCTTGAGCGAAGATTGCGGCATCATCAACCTCTCGCATTTCGCCATGTATGACATCGAAGGGCCTGACCAAGTCGAGCTGCTGGAATGGCTCTGCGCGGCCAAGATCGGCGGCGACGCCAACATCGGCAAGGGCATCTATACCCACTTCCTCGACGACGAGGGCATGGTGCGCGCCGATTTCACCGTGATCCGCATGGCCGATCGTTGCCGTCTCATCGACGGCGCCGATGCCGGTCCGCGTGATTTCCACTACATGCGTCGTGTTGCCGAGGATAAGGGTTTCGACGTCACCATCACCGACGTCACCGAACGTTACGTCACGATCGGCATCTGGGGACCGAATGCCCGCGCCAAGCTGCAGAAAGTGGTCGAAAGCCCGGAAAGTCTGTCGCACGACAACTTCCCCTTCGCCGCGATCAAGCAGATCCGCATCGCCGGCAAGAATGTCACCGCGTTCCGCATTTCTTATGTCGGCGAGCAGGGCTGGGAACTGCACATGACCTATGGCGATGCGCTTCCGGTATGGGATGCGCTGCGCTCGACGGGCGCCATCGCCGTCGGCGTCGAGACCTATGCCAACAGCCGCCGCATGGAAAAGAGCCTTCGCCTGCAGAATGCCGACCTGCTGACGGAATATAATCTGCTCGAAGCCGATCTCGCCCGCCCGAAGGTCAAGGAAGCCGATTTCCGCGGCAAGGCGAAGCACCTCGAATATCGCGCCCGCGAACACCAGCCCGCCATGCTCTGCACGCTCGTCGTTACCGATAATGTGGATTCCAACGGCGTGGCACGCTACCCCGTCGGCATCCTGCCGGTCATGGACCCCGAAACCGGCGAAACCCTCGTCGACGATCTCGGCCGCCGCTCCTTCACCACATCGATCGCCTACGGCCCGACCATCGGCAAGAATATCGCGCTGGCCTACCTCCCCTGGTCCCATGCCCAGGAAGGCCGCAAGCTGAAGGTCGAATATTTCGGCGAGACCTACCCGGTGGAAGTAGCGGGCGTCGGCTACAAGCCGCTCTACGACGCGGAGAACCTGAAGCCGAGGAGCTGATCTCTCACAGACCGGAAGGCGAGGTCATGCCGAGCTTTCCGGTTGTTAGGCCGTGTGATCGATGATGGCCTGCACCATCTCGTCAATGTCGCCTTCATGGATCTCGTGCCCTCCACCATCGAACCGGTGCAGCCGTCCATTTTGCACGACCTTGGTGAAGGCCTCCCCGTACTCTATGGGAAACAGCGGATCCGCTGTGCCGTGGATCGCAAGGACCGGCAGCTTGATATCGGAGGCCTGCAGCCTTGTAGGCCTTTCCTCACTCACGAGCGTGAAATGGTTCGTGGCGCTGACAAATGACGGCGCCCGCGCCATGTCGCGGGCGATCAAGGCACTTGCAGCATCAGGATCATGCGGATGCCTGGTGCCGGCAAGCATGGCCGTCTCGCGACGCAGAAAATCGGCGATATCCTCAAGGTTCGACCAGTCGATTGCTTCGGCCGACCTGGAATGCTCCTGATAGGCTCTTGTCGAGGAGGGCAAACCCTCGACCGCAAGCGGTGATGTGCTGATCAGCGTGACCGTCCGCACACGCCGGGGATGGCGCAACGCTACTTCCTGCGCAACGGCGGCGCCCATCGACATGCCCGCCACATGCGCCGTTTCCAATCCATAGCCGTCGAGAATGGCGATGGCATCGTCGGCCAGATCGCTGAACGAATAACGGGGCTCGCCTTGCGGATCGTGCGTCGAGAGGCCGGTGTCGCGCTGGTCGTATCGGATCACATAGCGCTGGCGGGCGGCGAACGCCTCGCAGAACCTGTCCGGCCACCACAGCATTGAAACCATCATCCCTATGATCAATACTATGGGCGGACCGGAGGGATCACCGAAAGCCTGGGTCTGCAGCTTCGCTCCCCTGACCTCGACTGACATCCCGGTGACGACGAATGGTCCCGTTCGTTCCATGACAAAATCCATCCAATTGCAAATTGCAACTGGAATCCACATTGCATAACTGATCCTATTATGCAATCAGTTTATGAAGAAGGTGCCGCACGAGAAGCGACTTCCATTAGAACAACTCCAGAAAAGTGCACAGCGATTTTCCATCCGGAATTGCGTAAGAACAATGAGTTAGAGCTGTTCTGATATCTCGCGGGAACTGAACACCATGGCGGTTAAGACGAGATGAGGGAGGCTTGTAATGTTGCAATGTGCCGATTTTTACGACGCTGAACTGTCCCGGCATAACCGGCATTTACGGGCCGTCGCCGGCGTCAAGGCGCATGACCGCGTGCTTGATATCGGCTGCGGCGCCGGCCAAACCACCCGGGAAGCAGCCCTTGTCGCAATAGAAGGCGGCGCGGTCGGCGTGGATACCTCCGCCGAGATGCTTGAGATTGCGTGGCAACGTTGCGCGGAAGCGGGACTACGCAACGTCGCCTTCGAACTGGGCGACGCACAAAGCCACAACTTTCCAGCGCCCGGTTTCGATCTCTGCATCAGCCGGTTCGGAGTTATGTTTTTTGCCGATCCGTCGGCGGCATTTGCCAATATCGCCCATGCAATGCGCCCGGGCGGGCGCCTCGCCTGGATGGTATGGCAAAGCCAGGAGCGCAACAAATGGTCTGGCGCCATCAGGCATGCGCTGGCTCCGGGAGGCGCAATTCCAGAAAACGCCGGCAAGCCGTTTTCGCTCGGCGATCCCGCCATAGCCAAAGAGCTACTGAGCGCTGCCGACTTCACCTCGATCGACTTCTTCGAGGTGGAGGAACCGTCTTTTACGGAGCGAATGTCGACGCCTCCCTTAATGCCCTTAGCGGCCTCTATATGGTCAAGGACGCGCTCACGCGCACCGATGAGACACCCGATCAACCACTGCAGCGGCTGCGTAGTTTGCTGGAAGCGCATATGACCCCCGAAGGCGTGCTCTTCGACTCCCATGCATGGATCATCACAGCTGATCGGGCCAGTGCCTGAGGAGGCGCAGCCCACGGAGTTGGGGCGCCGCGATAGCTCGGAGCTTGGCCATTGGTGCATGGGCTGGTGTGTGTGGCTGCTTTCGGATTTCTATGGGGAAGGTTTTGGTTCCGCCGTGAGGCTCTTCCCGGCCCGATGCTTTTCGCGGTCTGGTGACCTATGTGCTCGAGCATTTAGTCACGCGGCTCGGTGTTTGTGGAGCGGCGTGTTGTTTTTTGGGCGGAGGTTGGGCGTTGCTTTGGGGGGCAAGAACGCAAAGAGCCCCTGGGTCGGGGCTTTGTTGATACGTGTCGGGAAGGATTGGTTTTGTGTGCAGGATTTGTGGTTTTTGTGCCGCGGCGTTGGCTCTGGCTGCTTACGGGCTTGTGAGCAGGCGTTAAATCCTCGACCCGTTAGCAAATACACGAACGCCCGCGCGATGGCGGGCTTTGGTGATATTGGTTGCGGGGGCACGCAACCAACGATTCCTGCGATTGGTTGAGCGCGGAATACCGAAGCTGGCAGCATAAACCGTTATCGGTAGTCAGATCACTCCATGCGGAGCCGCAATCGTCGATTGGCGAAATGAGATCGCTGGAATGAGAAGCAGGGCGACGATTGCCAATAGGCCGACGCCAGCAATTGCATTTGCAAGCCCAACGAGTTCGGCAGCGTGACCGATGAGTGCGGGTCCAATCAAAATTCCAGCATAACCAAGCGTTCCCGTCGCGGCGATCGCTTGGGGCGTCGGCATCGATTGCTGTACCGCGGCGAGCGAGAAAAGGATCGGGACAATATTTCCCGCAGCCAGCCCTGCGATAGTGATGGCCGTCAAGGTCATCAAGACCGTCTCGGCGAAGGCTGTGAAGATGATACCCAACGCAGCCACTGAAATGCCGGCGAAGAGCATCCTGGACTGCCCGAGGCGTTCAACCGCTTTGTCGCCTACAAATCTACTAACGGTCATCGCGATCGCGAAGAGAGCATAGCCGCTTCCTGAAAATGAGACGTCCAATTTCTTGGAGGTCAGCAAAATGGCTCCCCAGTCGAGCATCGCGCCTTCCGCCAGGAAGATGACCATCAAGAGCAAGCCGACGAGGAGCACCCCTCCTCTGGGAATCGCAAAAGACGCCTCGTCCGACGCTGGCTTCGTCTTGAGAAATCCTGGGACCGCCCAAACAATGCAGATGATCATAACCAGTGACGCAACCGCGGAAGCGGCAAGGACACCAGGCCCGACCGCAACAAGAAAGGTCATACCTGCCGCCCCCACCAGTCCCCCGATACTGTAGACGCCGTGAAACCCTGACATCAGCGGCACGCCTGCGAGGTCTTGAACTTCAGCTCCATGCATGTTGGTGGCGACATCAATCGCGCCGATTGAGCAACCAAACAGTAGAAGTGCGATTGCGAGGGTTATGGGGTTCGCCAGCACCGCCATGAGAGGCAGCACCGTGGCTAAGCCCACAGCTCCGGCAATCAGGACTGGCCTGCTTCCCATTTTGTTGGACACTATACCTGCAGTCGGCATGCCCACGACCGCGCCAAGACCAAGGCACAGAAGCACCGATCCGAGGGTTGCGGAATCTGCGTCGATGCGGCTTTGCGCATACGGCACCATCGGTGCCCAGCATGCCAGCGCGAAGCCTGAAATGAAGAACGAAAGCCGCGTTGCGCGCTTACTGCCTCGCAACTGCGCATCAGCCTGGGGGTTGGTCGCAAAATCCCTGCGGACCAGTTTCAATTTGGAATCTGTCATGGACCTGTCTTTTGATTTGCTGAGGTCCAGCCATGTAATCCTTAGATTGGAGAACGTGTTTTCGATAGAATGCCGAATTATGTCGCTATTCCGTCAATCACATGATCAAGATCGGTCTAGGCGCGTGTCCGTTCTTATCGGCTTTATGACGATCGCACGATGCCCGACCATCGGGAAGGTTCGCGGGTCCGTCATACCTCTATGCTTGCCGGACGATCGATGCGGCAACCAACGCAGCGTCAGTCAGGATCGCGATGATCCGCCACGCCTTTCTTCCAATACCCGCTCGCATGAACCGCGCAGGCCTGAAGCGACTGTTGTTTTTTCAGCCCGGCCCTGATCGCAGCAACCTGGCCTGATTCTGCTGTTAGCCATACGAGGGAACCCGATGGGATGGACAGATCGTTAGCGGCATCAACCAGTGTCTCGCCGAGCTCGCGGCAGAGCCAGCGCACTGAAACCGCCGCCTCTACGCTTAAGGGCTGCATCTCCTTAGCATTGGCGATCTCAATGAACACGCGCGCTTTCGCTGTTGCAGGAAGCGCCTCCACGATGGCCGCGACAGCCGGCAGACCCGTCTCGTCTGCGAAAAGGAGATAGTTCCTGGTTTCCGGATCAATCGAGATTCCGCTCCGCGTGTTCGGCCTGCTTATTTCCAGGGTATCACCGGCTTTTGCTCGGGACGCCCACCGGGATATGTTGCCCTCGTCGCCGTGCAGCACGAAGTCGAGTTCGAGTTCACTCGTCTTCGGATTGAATCGCCTGACGGTATAAGCACGCCCAGGCTGGCGGATCCCATCGGCGTCGCGAACGAAGACTTTAAGGTATTGACCAGACAAATCCGCTCGCAGCCCCGATACCTCCTGCGCGTCCACGCTTATGCGCTTCAAGAGCGGGGTTATCAGCGTCGCCTTTTTTACCGCCACACTGAAGATATCGTAGGGAGGATTTACATCCGCTTTGTTCATATCCACACGGCCTCGTCGCTATTGTCCAATTCACCAGGCGCTCTCAAAAACGCTTAAAGGACTTGCGCGACCACCGATATTGAGGAACGGACAGCCTTTAGCGATATCCTGACACCGGCAGCCGGTTTATGAATTTCTGGCGCTCATCGAGCGTGTTGCAGCCACGGAACGCCGTACTTCTCGAAGACGTTAGCCGACGAATCCCGTCGGACGTCATCAAGCCGAGCGTTCCATCTTCCAGGTTCGCTCCATTGTTGGATCCGAGACGTTACCGACTATCGCCGTATCCTGATCTGCGTGTTCGACATCAGCGCTTGGTGAAGGACCTGCCCTTTTCGGCATACCGTTTTGGGGGAAGACCCATGACCCGACGGAACATGGTGGTGAAGGCGCCGATATTACGATAACCCGCCTCGAGCGCGACTGATGTCACCGGCTGTCCCGCCGAAAGACGAGGCATGCTTGCAAACACTATTGCCTGTTGGCGCCAATCGAGAAAGCTTACGCCCGTCTCTCGGCGGAAAAACCGCGTGAAGGCTCTGCGGCTCATCCCCAGCCTCCCCGCCCAGTCATCAATATGATCGCCTGGCGTCGGAGCTTCCAAAAAGCCTCGGCATAGTCCTGCCAGCCTTAGATCTGACGGAAACGAGAGCGCAAGATGTTTTTCTTCCAGATTCGTGATCTCTTCGAGCAGGAGTTCCTGCACGAGACAAGACCTTGTGTTCGCGATGGCAGCTTCCTGAAGTTTGACGGCTTCCAGCAAGAGGCTACGAGCGAGATCCGTCACCTCGAAAACAAACGGCTCTTTTCGCCCGGCGCCATCCGTCGGATTCAAGTAAACGGAAACCATCGCAACGTCGCTGACGACGATGTGAGAGTGCGGCAGTCCAGCAGGCACCAGGAGGCCATGGCCGGGCGGCGTCATGAAGCGCCCATCGTCCGTTTCCACAACGACCACGCCGGCAAAGACGCAGACAAGCTGGACACGGGCGTGAAGATGGCGGGAAACAACGTGAGCCGACGGGTAATGATGCCATCGGAAAACGACACGCTGGTCGCCAAGGGCTTCATCGCCATCATCAAGCGTTTCGGGTGTCGCGTTCGACACCGAAATCGTGAGATCATGATCCATCGTGACATTCTCTGATTTGCGCCGTGTGCGAAAGGAATGAACTCTTCAGGATATCTGCTTTCGTCCTCTCCGCGGGTTCTGACTCATGCAAAACCTACCCGAGGCCGCGATTTGGCAGTCCAGTCACCAATCCACGTGCTCGACACGATCCATTGGCTGCGAAACAACCGGCGCGCCGCGCAACACTGCAGCCCTCGCGTTGCGTCTGTCGTACACTCAACTTTTGGGGCAGAATATCAGCCGATTCAGCGCGTAAATATCTGCCGCCGGCCAATGTGTATTGATGACACGACACTCTGAGATCGGAGCCGCGATCTGCGCCTGAAGCCCGCGCCGTCAACGAGGATGGATAGCGCGACGATCTATCGATATAATCGGCGCCGATGTTGCGCGCTCGTCAAAATGACTCCGATCCTGATTTCGCCTCCGCTCCTGTTGTGGGCAGGGTCGAAAGCTGGTCGTCAACAGAGGCATCGTTCCACAATCACCGGCGCCATCAACTCATTTACGCGATAAAGGGCGTGATCCACGTCTCGACACAAGGGGGCCGATGGGTGCTGCCTCCCACACGGGCATTGTGGATATGCGCGAACACGGACCACAAACTGAGTGTGGCGAGAGCAGCCGAAATTCGCGTTCTTTACGTCGATCCGGCAGTTGGTTGCGCACCCACCTCATCGTCTTGCGTTGTTGTGGAGGTGACGCCGCTCGTACGTGAACTGATCTCGTCGTGCGCGGGTCTGCCGTGGGATTACCAGCCGGGATCGAAGGAGGCCCGGCTTTGCGAGGTGTTGCTTGATCAGATCGCGACGCTCGACCGCTCGCCTGTCGATCTTCCTATTCCCACCGATCCACGGGGCTTGCGCATAGTGGACATGCTCAAGCGCGACCCCTCAAGTCGCGAACCTCTCGCCTCATTGGCTGCACGAGTGGGGGCGAGTTCAAGGACCATCGAACGAATCTTCGTACGGGAAACCCATCTTGCGTTCGGGGCCTGGCGTCAACGGTTCCGCCTGTTGGCGGCCCTTGAACTTCTGGCCTATGGAGAAGCCGTGACCAATGTCGCCTTGGATGTCGGTTACGAGTCCGCCTCGAGTTTCGTAGCAGCCTTCCGCGAAACGTTCGGAACGACACCCGCCCGGTTCTTCAAGTGAGTCGTCCGGCTTAAGCGGCACCCGCTTCCAACGTCTCACCCGATCGCCGGCTCGCTATCTTCCTCAGGCTCCGACCACCGGTGCGAAAGGTCATTCTGCTGCAGATGAGATGGCGAGCTGGCGGGCCGGCTCCGTCTCGAGAACGTCGAAATCCTCGGCGCGGATCAGTATTCGCAGGCGGACAATGATGCCTTGGCGTCCTCGCCGATTGCCACGACGATCTGCTTGAAGGGAACGGTGGTGCAGTCGCCGGCGGCGAAAACCCCGGGGAGCGACGTTCGCCCTTGCCGATCGACGACGATCTCTCCAAGCTGCGAGAGTTCGATCGATCCCTTGAGCCATTCGGCATTCGGCAAAAGACAGATCGGGAGAAAACGCCATCAATGGTTCAGACCGCTCGCGCGAGCGAGGTAGTTCAGGCCTGTCACCTTGTCGCCGGCGCCGAGTACGTCCGTCGTCTGTGATGACAGGATTACATCAGCATTCGGCAGGCTCCTCAACTTTCGCTGAAGGACATCGTCGGCTTTGAGCTTGCCGTCGAACTCGATCAGTGTGACACGGGGACGATTCCGGCCAGATCAATCGCCGCCTCGACACCGGAATTGCCGCCTCCGATCACCGCGACGCGTTTGCCCTTGAACAGGGGTCCGTTACAATAGGGGCAATAGGCTAGCCCCCTGTTCCGGTATTCTTCCTCTCCAGGTACTCCCATCTAGCGCCAGCGAGCCCCAGTGGCAAGAATGACCGTCTTGGCGCTAAGGGTCGCGCCACTTGAAAGTCCAAGCCGTGGGCGCGCCCTGTTGAAACGAGCTTCTCGACCCGCTGCGCCTTTACGACCTCGACCGGATATTCCTTTACATGCGCCTCGAGCACGGAGCTGGAGGACGGGCCTTCCCTCTGCGGCACGGAAACGAAGTTCTCGATGAGCATGGTGTCGAGTACCTGGGCGCCAAATCGTTCGGCAACCATGCCGACCGCGAGCCCTTTGCGTGCAGCGTAGATGGCCGACGCCGCGCCGGCAGGCCCGCCGCCGACGACCAAAAGATCGAAAATCTCAAGGCTGCTGATCTTCGCGGCGGCGCGCTGGTCCGCCTTGAACGCGCGCGTCACCGTGCTGCAAAGAGAGCGGGGCTTCCCCCCGTATGCACGAAGATCACATCGCTACCTGCAGGGATTGTCTGCCCGACAGCGGCGATCAGTCCGGCGAAGACCTTTCCCGTATAAGTCGGATCCAGAAAAACCCCTTCGGCTTCTGCCACTTTGCGGATTGCGGCATTGCCTTCTTGGCTAGCGATCCCGTATTCGAGTCCGATATGGTCATAATTCAGCAAAAGATCTTCCGCATCCCAGCGCCGATCGACACCGGCAAGTCGAGCCGTGTCATTTAACAATGAAGCCGCGCATTCGCGCGCAGCAAAGCCCGCCGTCGTAATAACGATACCAAGAACTTGGGTGTTGGGTAGATGACGCGCACATCCTGCGACGAGACCGGCGTACGTGCCACCCGAACCCATTGCGACAACGATGTAGTCGGGATGTCTCTGTCGCCGCGCATCAAACTGCTCGCGCATCTCTTTGGCGCAATCGACGTAACCAAGAGCTCCCAACGGGCTCGACCCGCCGATCGGGATGACATAGGCGCGCTCGCCTGAGGCTTCCAACTCTGCCTTGCGGTCCAGCATCAAGTCGACGACCACGGCGTTGAAGTCGTCACGATCGTGAAATTCCAACTCCGCGCCCAAAAGCTCGTCGAGAAGCAGGTTTCCCGAGGGGCGCGGCGGCAGTTGCCCGCGAAGCAGGGCTAAAGGCCGCATGCCATGTTTTCTGGCAACAGCCGCGGTTTGCCGAACATGGTTTGATTGCGCAGCGCCCGCCGTGATCAGCGTCGTTGCCTTTTCCGCTTTCGCTTCGGCAAGTAGATATTGCAGCTTCCTGATCTTGTTTCCGCCGCCGCCCAGGCCGGAAAGGTCGTCCCGTTTCGCGCTCAGCGAAATGCCGAGTTCACGCCCAAGGTTATCCCACTTGTCGATCGGCGTTGGAAAGAAGCCAAGTGGGACCAAATCCAGGTGATCTGTCATCGTGCTAACCTCTGAGGGTCTGGTTTTCACTACAAGGCCGCCGCCGTGCATGAGCCTTTGCAGCCGTGATCAGCTTCGCCAGGAATGACGGCGACCGCCTCGATCTCGACTTGCGCGCCCATCGGCAGCGCCGACACCTGATAGGTCGCGCGTGCCGGACAGGGCTTCGGAAACGCCGTGGCGTAAATTTCGTTCAACTGCTTGAACTTCGAAAGATCGGTCACGAGCACGGTTGTCTTCAGGACATCGGACATCTTTGCCCCCGCCGCCGTCACGATCGCTTTTATATTTGCGAGCACCTGGCGCATCTGCTCCTCAGCATCGCCAGCCATCGTTCCCGTCACCGGATCGAGTGGCAGCTGTCCAGATACGAAAAGCAGATTGCCGTGACGTCTTGCCTGGCTATACGGACCGACTGCCGCAGGTGCGTTGGGGGTGGAGATTTCCATGTGTCCTCGCAAGAATTGGAGATGCGTCCGGATACGGTGCATCAAAGCTTTCGAAATTGAGTGGAGCGTTGTCGGCGCGATCGCGCCGACAGATAATCGGAGTCAGGGAGGAGATAGACCCGCAATGCCCGGATCATCCTTCCCGGGTGGACAATGCTTGCGCCATACGCTCGAGGCCTTGAGCTAGAATAGAGTTTGGCGTGCCGATGTTCAGACGGATATGCCCTTCACCGCCCGGTCCGTAGTCTTCACCGTAGTTGAGGACGAGGCCATGCCTCGTTTCGAACTGGTCGAGCATTTCCTGGTGCGACATGCCGTAATCCGAGAGGTCAAGCCACATGAAGTAGGTGGACTCTGTCGGGCGTATGCGAATGCGCGGCAGCCTTTCCTTGAAGAAGGCCTCGGCAAAGGCATAGTTGCCGGCAACATATTTCATGAGATCGGCAAGCCACCCATCACAATCCCG
This sequence comes from Rhizobium sp. CCGE531, assembly GCF_003627795.1. Classification (NCBI taxonomy): domain Bacteria; kingdom Pseudomonadati; phylum Pseudomonadota; class Alphaproteobacteria; order Hyphomicrobiales; family Rhizobiaceae; genus Rhizobium; species Rhizobium sp. CCGE531. Next base: position 3,425,282 of record NZ_CP032684.1, read on the forward strand.
ATAAGCCACCTCGGTCGCGGCGTGGCCGAACAGAGAACCGCCGTAGCCCGAGGTATCGCGCTTCAACCCCTCAAGATACTCGTGCATGAGCCTGGGATTTGCCGCAATGACCTGGGAGTGCTTCAGCCCGGTCAGGTTGAACATCTTGCTGGCCGAAAGCAGGCTCACCGAATTCATTAGCGCATCGGAAGACACGCTGCCGAAGGGCGTGAAATGAAAGCCTTCATGCAGCAGGCCGCAATAGACCTCGTCGGAAACGACGACGATGTTGTGTTGCTGGCAAAACTCCGCAAGCTGCGCCAACTCGTCACGCGACCAGACACGCCCGACGGGATTATGAGGATTGCAAAGCAGGAGCAGCTTTGTGCGACTGCTGACGCAGCGGGCAAGCTGATCGAAGTCGAACTCATAGCGGCCGTTGCGAAGGATCAGCGGATTTGCAACGGGCACGCGTCCAGCGGCGGCCACGATATTCCTGAATTGGAAGTGGACCGGGGGCTGGTAGATGATTTCGTCTCCCTCGACGCTCAGGCGATCGATCAACGGTCGCATGGAGGGATAGATGCCAACATTGTGGGCGATCCACTCGCGCTTGATCTCCCACCCGAAATGCCTCTTGTAAAAGCCGATCAGGGCTTCGTAGTAGCTGTTCGGCTTGTAGGGATAGCCGAAGTGGCCGAGGCGAGCAGTGCGCTCGAGAGCCTCGGCAATCGGCTTGGGAGAGCGGAAGTCCATGTCCGCGGTACCGAAACCGAGCAGGGACTTGTTGCCGGTCCGGTCAATTTCCATTTCCCACTTGACCGAGCTCAACTGCGAGCGGTCGAGGATTTCGTCAAAGTCAGTGGTTTGCGCGGCGGCATCAGCCGGCGCCCGGTGCAAATCGTGCATTGTTATTCTCCGAATATCTTTTGGTCGGTGCCAGGCGGCTAGAGGACTTTGGCCAGGAACTCACGTGTTCGCGGCGACTGGGGATTGGCGATCATCTCGCGCGGATCGCCCTGTTCCATGACGGTTCCCCCATCCATGAAGATCAACTGGTCGGCGACTTCGCGGGCAAAACCGATTTCGTGCGTCACCACGACCATCGTCATCCCGTCGCGCGCGAGATCCTTCATGACAGACAGGACTTCGCCGACAAGTTCGGGATCGAGCGCCGAGGTTGGTTCATCGAACAGCAAGACCTTCGGGCGCATGGCAAGTGCGCGCGCAATTGCAACTCGCTGCTGCTGGCCGCCAGACAGCTGTCTTGGGAAGGCGGTGGCCTTTTCCGCAAGCCCTACGCGGCTTAGCAACTCCATAGCGTGCAACCGCGCCTCGGCACGAGGTTCGCTACGCACTTTGATCGGGGCTTCGATCAGGTTCTCCAGCACGGTCATGTGGGGGAACAGATTGAAGTGCTGGAAGACCATGCCGATTTCTGCGCGTCGAGCACAAATTTGCGACGCTCTCAGTTCATGGAGTTTGTCGTCTTTCAGGCGATATCCGACGAAATCCCCGTCGACGAGCAGCAGTCCGCTGTTGATCTCCTCGAGATGGTTGATGCATCTGAGAAATGTGCTTTTGCCGGAGCCGGACGGCCCGATAATGCAAGCGACCGAACCGTTCGGCACAGAAATATTCACGCCCTTCAGAACTTCGAGGCTGCCGTAGGACTTCCTGACGTCTGACGCGTGGATCATCACGGAGGGCGAGATAGCGAACCGTTCAAAGTGATTGGCTTTCATTGTGCACCTCTCCATTTTTCACGCATCATGAGGATCGAACCCAGTCGCGAGAAGCCGCCCGGAGCGGGCTTTGGTCCGGCTTCGTCCCTGGAATAATGACGTTCGAGATAGCCCTGACCGATGGTCATGATCGAGACGACGACCAGGTACCAGAAGGTTGCGACGAGCAGGAGCGGGATGGTTTCGAACGTCCGAGCATAAATCGCCTGGGCCGAGTACAACAGGTCGCCGACGGCAATGATACTGACGAGCGAGGTCGTCTTGAGCAGGTTGATGGTCTCGTTACCGGTCGGAGGAATGATGACGCGCATTGCCTGTGGAATGACGATCCGGCGCAGCAGCAGAGAGGGCTTCATTCCCAGACACAGCGCAGCTTCCGTCTGGCCGCGATTGACCGATTTCAAGCCGTTTCGAATGATCTCCGCCATATACCCCGCTTCATGAAGAGACAGGGCAACGACAGCCGCCACCAACGGCGTCATGATGGTATTGGTCGGAATCGAAAAGACGGTCCCGAGCCCCGGCAACCAGAGCGAAATGTCTTTGAAGATAAGGGACAGATTATACCACAGGATAAGCTGGACGAGCGCCGGCGTACCGCGGAACCACCAGATGAAGGCCGCGGCCGGGACCGACAGCATTTTGCTTGGAGAGAGCATCATCAAGGCAACGATCATGCCGATGACACTGGCAAAAAACATGATGGCCAGGGTCAGTCCGACCGTCACCCAAAGACCCTGCACGATGATCGGGTTGAGGATGTAGGAGGCGACCACGGGCCACTGAAGATTGGGATTGCTGACGACTGCCTGCAGCAGCAAGAGCAAAAGAATCGCGACGATCGTAGCGGCAGCCCAACGCCATGGGTGACGGAGAGGCACCACGGTAAACCGGGTGCGCGCGGCTGATACGCTGTCGTCTTTGAGGGGGAGAACGTTCAAGTCCTCGACTCCTTCTTCGGGTGATATGATGACTTTTCGCAAACGCGTTGCAGCTGAAGTACGGGGCCCCGCTCCGCCGAAACCGGCAGAGCGGGGGCATGACATCAGTTCTTGAGCTGAGACACGTCGGTATAGATCACCGGCTTCGCGATTGCGTTCGACGACATGCCGTATTTGTCGAGAATGGTCTTGTAGGTGCCGTCGTCGATCAATTTCTGGATCGCTGCCGCCAGCATCTTCGCAGTTTCGGCGTCACCCTTCTTGATGATGTGGCCAACGGGCTGCTTTGCGAAAACCTCGCCTGCCAGGACCAGCTTTCCTTTGCTTATCGTCGAATAGTATCCAGCGGAGGTTGCGTCATCCAGGTAAGCGTCGGCGCGACCGGTAATCACGGCCTGAACAGTATCCTGCTGAGAGGGATAGATATCCTTCTTGATTTCCTTCAGGCCCGCGGACTTGCACTCCTTGTTCAGCTGATCGGCGGAAAAGTCGGCCGAAGTGCCGGATTGGACGGCGATGGTGCTGCCGCACAGGGCTGTGCGCTTGGCATATTTGTCTTTGTTTGCGGGCAGCGTCGAGGCGATAGTGCCATCTTGCAACCAAGAGACGAAATCGGCCTGTTTCAGACGTTCTTCGGTCACCGTTGCGTCGAGCCAGGCGATCTTGATGCGGTCAGCGCTCAAAGACGGAATGAGCGACGTGAATGGAACCTGGTCGATGATCAGCTCGACACCGAGTTCTTTGGCCGCCGCCTGGGCCAGTTCGATGCTGAGGCCGACCTGCTTGCCGTTCTCGTCGATATAGGAGAAGGGAGCATAAATGGTGGTCGCAATCGGCAGCTTGCCGCTGTCCTTGACGTAGGACGGAAGCGCGATATCGCCAGCCAGCGAAACAGTCGCGCTCGCAACCAGCGCCACTGTCGAAAGAATTGCAGATTTAATGGCAGTCATTTCATGTTCCCTTGTTCGCGTTGTCTTGATCGCTCTGTTTTGCGCGCAGTTCCCCGATCGAAGATGAAGGCATGACCTTGCATCTGCGTTGGAAAGTGGCGCTATAACGGGCTTCTCCGGGTGCTTCCTCTCTGCACCCGCGATAAAAATGATAGCCGCAGGCGACCGGGACTGCGAATGAATATTCATAATGTTAATATGAGCCAGATTCATTATACTGGCATGGGAATGCGAGAAGAGGACCTCCGCATGAGAAGCGATTTTACTCTCAATCAGATCGACCTCAACCTGTTGAGGGTATTCGATCTGCTCATGCAGGAGCGGAGCGTTACGAAGGCTGCGGACCGCGCCGGTCGCACCCAATCAGCGATCAGCCATTCGCTAAACAGGTTGCGCGAGATTTTCGGGGACGAGTTGTTCGTCAAGCATGCCGGGTCGATGAACCCGACAGCACAGGCACGGGAACTGGCGACCGTGATCACGCAGGCACTTTCGGATATCGAAGGAGTGGTGTCCCAGCGCATCAACTTCAAACCCAGTGAGAGCCATCGTCAATTCCGGATCGGCGTGACCGACTACACCAGCGCGCTCTACCTGCCCACGTTGCTGGAAGAATTCAATTCGAAGGCTCCCAATGCGAGGCTGCGCATCGTACCGGTCTACCTCTACGAGGCCGCAGAATTGCTCAGCGATCCCGATCTCGACTGCGTGTTGATCGGAAATCCGATCATTCGGGAAGCCCATATCGTCGAAACGGTTCTGGCACGGCACGAAATGCTCTGTGCGGCCTGGAGCGGGAACCCGGTGATAAAAGATCTCACGATGGAGAAATATCTGGCCATGCCTCACCTGCAGATTTCTCCAGACGGCGACGAGTCCGGCGTAAGCGATAAGGCACTCGCGACCATTGGATTGTCACGGCGCGTTGCCGCTACAATCCCCTATTACATGGTTGCGCCTAAAGTCCTCAGAGGCACACAAATGATTGCCGCGTTCGCGGACGGAATGCTGTCGCTTATCGATGAGAGCAGCGAGATACTCGTCACACGCCCTCCCCTCGCCTTGCCCGATGTACGGGTGTCGCTGATCTATGTCCGAACAAAACAGACCGACGCCGGTCATATCTGGTTGAGAAGCTGTATCCGCTCCGTTGTGACGGCGTGTGAGGAGAGGAAGCGCGCATTCCTCCATCAAATCATCCCTCTTCCTTAAGTTCCCGCCTCGACCGGTACGGGCCTGCGCGTTCCTCGCATGGCTCGGCAATAGCAGCCAGCACCTGAAAAAAAGCGCCCGGCACTTGGGGGTACCGGGCGGAGATAGGCAGCGTTTGCGGCCTTGGGAAACTCGTTACGAACTGTAGACGATCAGCAGGTCCTTGGCGTCGATCTGATCGCCGGTGCGGACCAGGACTTCGGCGATCGTGCCGTCCTTTTCCGCGTGCAGCGCCGTTTCCATCTTCATGGCTTCGATCGAGAGCAGCACGTCACCGGACTTGACCGTCTGGCCGGCGGACACCGCGACCGTGGAGATGACGCCCGGCATCGGCGCACCGAGATGGGCGGCATTGCCACTGTCGGCCTTGCGGCGGATCGCGCTGGAGGCAGCCCGGTTGCGATCGGGAACCTTGATCAGGCGCGGCTGGCCGTTGAGTTCGAAGAACACCTTGACCATGGCCTGTTCGTCCGGCTCGCTCGTCGCCTGATGCAGGATGACGAGGGAGACGCCCTTTTCGAGCGCCGGCGACAGCTCTTCCCCGGCCGAGAGACCGTAGAAATAGGCGGGCGTCGGCAGGACCGAAACGGGGCCATAAGTATCCGCGGCAAGCGCATATTCGATGAACACCTTCGGATACATCAGGTAGGAAGCGAACTCGTTGTCGGAGACCTCGCGGCCGAGCTTTTCCTCGACGGCCTTGCGTTCGGCATCGAGATCGGCCGGCGCCAACAGCGATCCGGGAACCGCGGCATACGGCTTCTCGCCCTTCAGCGCCTTCTTCTGCAGGGCCTTCGGCCAACCACCTGGCGGCTGGCCGAGATCGCCCTTCAGCATCGACACGACCGAATCCGGGAAGGAGACGTCCTTGGCCGGGTTCTCGACATCGGCCACCGTCAGATCCTGGGAGACCATCATCAGCGCCATGTCGCCCACCACCTTGGAGGACGGCGTCACCTTGACGATGTCGCCGAACATCTGGTTGGCGTCGGCATAGGCCTGCGCCACCTGATGCCAGCGGGTCTCGAGACCCAGCGAGCGGGCCTGTTCCTTGAGGTTGGTGAACTGGCCGCCCGGCATTTCGTGCAGATAGACTTCCGAGGCCGGGCCCTTGAGGTCGCTTTCGAAGGCGGCATACTGGTTGCGCACCGCTTCCCAATAGAAGGAGATGCGGCGGATCCATGCGGGATCGAGGCCCGGATCACGCTCGGAGCCGCGCAGCGCCTCGACGATCGAGCCGAGACAGGGCTGCGAGGTGTTGCCGGAGAAGGCGTCCATTGCTGCATCGACGACGTCGACGCCGGCATCGACGGCCGCCAGAACCGTTGCAGCCGCAATGCCCGACGTGTCGTGGGTGTGGAAATGGATCGGCAGGTCGGTCGCCTCGCGCAGCGCCTTGAACAGCACGGTCGCCGCCGCTGGCTTCAACAGGCCGGCCATGTCCTTCAGCGCGATCATGTGCGCGCCGGCTTTCTCCAGCTCGGCGGCCAGCGCAGCATAGTATTTCAGGTCGTATTTCGGCCGGGCGGAGTTGAGGATGTCGCCGGTGTAGCAGATCGCCGCTTCGCAGATCCTGTTTTCTTCCGCAACCGCGTCCATCGACACGCGCATGTTTTCGACCCAGTTGAGGCAATCGAAGACGCGGAAGACGTCGATGCCGCCCCTGGCCGCCTGGCGGACGAAGTATTTGACGACATTGTCCGGGTAGTTCTTGTAGCCGACGCCGTTGGCGCCGCGCAGCAGCATCTGCAGGAGAAGGTTCGGCGCATCCTCGCGGATACGCGCGAGGCGCTCCCACGGATCTTCCGTCAGGAAGCGCATGGAAACGTCGAAAGTCGCGCCACCCCAGCATTCCAGCGAGAACAGGTTCGGCAGCGCCTTGGCATAGGTGCCGGCGACGCGGGAAATGTCATAGGTGCGAACGCGGGTCGCCAGCAACGACTGGTGACCGTCGCGCATGGTCGTGTCCGTCATCAGAACGCGCTTTTCGGCGCGCACCCATTCGGCGAACTTCTTCGGGCCGAGCTCGTCGAGCTTCTGCTTGGTACCGTCTTTGATCGGCGTGTCGATATAGGGAACGATCGGCTTTGCCGCATCGGCATTAGGCTTCGGCCGGCCCTTGGCTTCCGGGTGGCCGTTGACCGTCACGTCGGCGAGATAGGTCAAGAGCTTCGTCGCGCGGTCCTGACGCTTGACCTGCTGGAACAGTTCCGGCGTCGTGTCGATGAAGCGGGTGGTGTAGGAATTGTCCTGGAATTTCGGGTGGCTGATGATCGCTTCGAGGAAGGTGAGGTTGGTCGCGACGCCGCGGATGCGGAATTCGCGCAGCGCCCGGTCCATGCGGGCGATCGCTTCGGCAGGGTTCGGTGCCCAGGCGGTGACCTTGACCAGCAGCGGATCGTAGAAGCGGGTGATGACGGCGCCCGGATAGGCCGTGCCACCATCCAGCCGAATGCCGAAACCGGAGGCGGAGCGGTAGCCGGTGATGCGGCCGTAGTCGGGAATGAAGTTCTGCTCCGGATCTTCCGTGGTGATCCGGCACTGCAGTGCGTGGCCGTGGAGACGGATGTCCTCCTGCTTCGGTACGCCCGATTCCGGCGTGCCGATGGCAAAGCCCTCGAGGATGTGAATCTGCGCCTTGACGATATCGATGCCGGTGACGACTTCGGTGACGGTGTGCTCGACCTGGATGCGCGGATTGACCTCGATGAAGTAGAATTTGCCGGTGTCCATATCCATCAGATATTCGACGGTACCGGCACCGATATAGTTCGTCGCCTGGGCGATCCGGGTCGAATAGCCGGCCAGTTCCTGCCTTTGCGCTTCCGTCAGATAGGGGGCAGGGGCGCGTTCGACGACTTTCTGGTTGCGGCGCTGGACCGAGCAATCGCGCTCGAACAGATGCACGACGTTGCCGTGGGTATCGCCGAGCACCTGGCTTTCGACGTGGCGGGCCCGCTCGACCAATTTTTCCAGATAGACCTCGTCCTTGCCGAACGCGGCCATTGCCTCGCGCTTGGCTTCCGTCACCTCGCGGATCAGATCCTTGGGGTCGCGGATCGCGCGCATGCCGCGCCCGCCACCGCCCCAGGAAGCCTTGAGCATGACGGGATAACCGATTTCGTCGGCAAGCCGGCGGATTTCAGCTTCGTCTTCCGGCAACGGATCGGTGGCGGGAACGACCGGAACGCCGATCTCGATTGCCAGATTGCGGGCGGCAACCTTATTGCCGAGACGGCGCATGGTATCGGCCTTTGGGCCGATGAAGGTAATGCCGGCCTTGTTGCAGGCATCGACGAATTCGGGGCTTTCAGATAGCAGGCCGTAGCCGGGATGGATGGCATCGGCGCCGGAAAGCTCTGCGACGCGGATCACCTCGTCGATCGACAAATAACTCTCGATCGGACCAAGATCCCGCTCAAGGTGCGGCCCGCGGCCGACTTGGTAGCTTTCGTCCGCCTTGAAGCGATGAAGTGCAAGTTTGTCTTCCTCGGCCCAGATCGCGACCGTCTTTATCCCGAGCTCGTTGGCCGCGCGGAACACGCGAATGGCAATTTCAGAGCGATTGGCAACGAGTATCTTGGAAATGGGCATCGCAACTTTTCTTCACAAGCCAAGTGGACGAGAGCAGGCCCTCGCCTGCTTGGCTGAGCCTGCTCTCTTCGATTATCGATGAAGGTATTCGCGCTTAAAGCGCTGCGATCGTCTGGACCTCTACAAGGAAGGGCTCCTTCACCAACCGGTCGACCATCAGCAACGTGTTCGGCGGATATTTCCCGTCCGGGAACATCTTGGGAAACTCACGCAGACGAAATTCCATGAACTTCGGGATGTCCTGCGAGTGGACCAGGTAGGTCGTGAACTGCACGACATTGCTCCAGGACGCCCCCGCAGATTCCAACGCGGCTTCGACGTTCTTGAAAACCTGTGCAGTCTGGGTGTCGAAGTCACCCTCGCCGATGACGTTGCCAGCGGAGTCACCGGACAGCATTCCCGCGATGAACAGGAACTCGTTCGCCTTCACGCGGGTGACATGCGTATACTGACCCATTGGGGGCCCAAGCTTTTCAGGGTTATAAATATTGATGTCGGCCATTCTCTACTCCTAGCTTCGATGTGCGATGATTATCCGACGGGGTTCTCGAGCGTGCCGATTCCGTCGATTTCGACGCGAACGCGATCACCCGGGTTGAGGTATTTCGGCGGGTTGAAGCCGATGCCGACACCGACAGGTGTACCCGTGGCAATGATGTCGCCCGCGACCAGCGTGATCGAGCGACCGATTGCGCGTATCAGCGTCGGAATGTCGAAGATCAGGTCGCCAATTCGCGCGTTTTGACGCTGCTCATCATTCACATGGCAGCGAATGCCCTTGGACGAAATGTCGCCCATTGCTTCCCGCGTGACGATCGCAGGCCCCAAAGGCGCAAACGTGTCGATACCTTTGCCGAGCAGCCACTGCTTGTGGCGCTTCTGCAGTTCACGCGAGGTCACGTCGTTGATGATCGTGTAGCCGAAGACGAAATCCATCGGATCATCGTTTTCGGTGACGCGACCGGAACGACCGATGATGACAGCAAGCTCGGCTTCGTAATCCACCGACTGATAGGGATCATTTGCCCACTCGATCGTTGCGCCGGGGCCGATCACCGATGACGGTGGCTTGCTGAAGATGATCGGATATTCCGGAATTTCGGAGCCGCCGATCGACCCGGCGTCGAAACCACTGCGACCGAACTCTGCAGCATGTTCATGATAGTTCTTGCCCACGCAGAAGATGTTCCGGCGCGGGGTCGGGATTGGCGCCAGAAGCTCCACCTCGGAGAGCTGCAATGCGCTGGCTCTCTCTTCGGCAAGCTTCTCGATCTGGGCAGTGCGCTGATCGTAGTTCTCGATCAGATCCTGCATGTCTGCTGCGAGGCCCGCTGCGGTAAGGTCGACCAGGCGAGAACCGTCGTCGACCAGAACGCCGACGGCGCTACTGCCCCGATTTTGGAATGTAACAAACTTCATCAATTTACTCCTGTCTAAGGGGATGGGTGGGCACTGCACCACCCATGTTGGATGCGAGATCGGGGACTTTATCGGCGAGCCGAGCGTTGCCGGAGCCGGTCGAGGCAGACTGCCAGCAAAATGACGAGGCCGACTGCCAGAGTTTGGAAATAGGCGGACACGCCAATCATGTTGAGGACATTGGAAAGCATCCCGAGCGTGACGACGCCGAACACCACATGGATCATTCCACCGCTGCCGCCCTTGAGAGCCACCCCACCAAGAACGACGGAGGCAAGGGCCTGCAAAGCGAGATTGGGTGCTGCAATCGGTTGGGCAGCGCTTGTCCAGGCGGTCACGACGACCGCACCGATCCCGGCGCAGGTGCCGCTCAAAACATAGACGAGTACCGTATAGAAGCGGACATCAATACCGGAATGCAAAGCCGCAGAGTAGTTGGAACCCATCGCGTAAACGTACCGTCCAAAGACGGTAAAGCGCAGCAGGACCCAACAGCACGCCAAGACCGCCAGGCCAATCAAAACCATCACCGGAATTCCGGCAAGTGAGGTGAAGCCGACGAGATCGGTATATTCGCCGGGAACGTCGTAGATCGGCACGCCATTCGCCAGAATGAGAGCGAACGCCTGTGTGATGGAAAGGGCGGATAGCGTGACGATGAGCGGGCTAGCCCCCGTCGCGGCGACGACGAAGCCCGAGAAAAGCCCGCAAAAAGCGCCAACAACAACCATGACGCAAACGCCGCCGCCAATACCGAGCTGCGGCATCACGAGAACGCCGGCGACCCCGGCCACAGACAAGACGGACGATTGGGAAAGATCCAGCCCGCCGGACATGATGACAATGCCTTGGGCGGCCGCGAAAATCAGCAGTGGCGTCAATTGCCGGAGAAGATTGAGCAGGTTGTTCGTCGAGAGAAACCGCGGCTCGATCATCACTGCGACGAGCGCCAGCAATAGGATAAGCGCCGGTAACATCAAGTCGGCATAGCCGACATGTCCGAACAGATGCCGCACCTTCGGAGGACTGGCCTGGTTGATACTGCTTTGCGAACTCATAGAACTTCCTCCCTGTCTTTTGCATGTGTCGCGCCAACCACGTCCGCCGAGATCGATGACATGTCGCCGGTGGTCGGGGCGCTGTACGTGCGCACGCACTGTCCGTCGAACATCGTGTGAATGCGGTCGCTGAGCGCGATCGCTTCATCGAGATCGCTGGACACAAGAAGGATCCCCCATCCCTTGCCTGTGCATTTGCGCAGTAGATTGTGAACGTCCGCTTTTGCGGCGATATCGATTCCGGCCGTCGGCTCCTCGAGCACAAGCAGACGGAGGTCGGATCCGAGCAGCCGACCGATAAGGACTTTCTGCTGGTTGCCGCCGCTCAAGCTCGTAATCAGATCTTTCGCGTTTCCATACCGGACGCCGATTTCCGACAGTTCCTTGTCAGGATCTCCGCCCGTCGGAGCGAGCGTCACCCGCTGATTGCGGCTGCGAGGACGCAGATAGAGATTTTCGCTTATACTTCTCGTCGGGAGGATCCCGTTTGAGGCGCGGCCGTTTGGAAGATGCCCTATTCCGAGCTTGCGAGCCCGAACAGGCGTATTGACGGCGATCTTTTGCCCCTCAACTTCCAACGCAACCGATGCGGCATCAGATGCTTGGCCCGATACGATTGACGCAATGCGTTCGCTACCGCAGCCGATGACGCCATAGAGCCCGACGACTTCGCCAGGAGCTATGCGAATTGCTTCGGTGCTACCGTCCAGACGCGGCACCACAAACGAGAGCAGATCGGCGGTGGCATTATCGGCATGTTGAACGAGCTGGCGCTGGGGTCGATGCGGCGCGGGCATCCCGCCGCCGCCGAGACGCTCGACGATCTGATCGACGGTTTGGCGCCCTGCAATGCTTTCGACGAGAGCGCCATTGCGCAGCACCGTGACGCGGTCGGCGAGCTCGGCGACTTCCGACACGTGGTGGGTAACGAAGACGATGGCTGTGCCGTTGGCCCTAAGCTCGGCCATGATGCCGTGCAGGTGTTTGCGCTCGGCCAGGCTGAGCATGGCCGAGGGTTCATCGAGCACGAGAATCTTCGGCTTGCGCGCCAGCGCCTTGCTGATTTCGACAAGCTGCTGCTGGCCCGGCGGGAGTTGACCGACGGGCTGCCTGATATCGATCCTGCCGAGCCCCACCGCATCCAGAACGCTCCGGCAATCCAACCGCTCTTTCGAGCGTCTGAGCACCCGAAGCGGGTTGCGGGTCGGTTCGGCGCCCAGGAAGAGATTGTCCTGGATGCTGAGATCCGGCGCCAGCGAAAGCTCCTGGAAAACCATCGCCAAGCCGGCCGCCCGTGCTTCTTCAGGGCTGAAAAACGGGACTTCATTGCCATCGTACCAGAAGCTGCCGGTATCTGGCCGAACAAAGCCGCCACAGATCCTGCCCAACGTGGACTTGCCCGCCCCGTTTTCCCCGATGATGCAGTGGATCTCACCCGGGAAAATATCAATGGAGACCCCCCGGAGCGCCCTTGTCGCTCCGAAGGACTTGCTGACGTCGACTAGTCGCAGGAGTGGTGTCATCAGAGCACCGTCACTGCTTGATGTTCAAGGACCAATCCTTCGGCGGAAGGTCGTAGACATCGTAACCGTAGGTATCGACGTTCTTCTTCGTGATCACCGCATTGTTGGTGAAGATCGTCGGGTAGGCCATGCCCTCAGTCTTGAACTCAGCGCCTTTCGAGAGCTTTTCGTGATCTCGAATGGCGAACTGCACGATGAGGCGCCCCATCAGGATGCCGGGCTCAGAGGTGAGCGCCAGCAGACGGTCATTCTTGATCAAGGGGAGAGCTTCCCGGACAATGGTGGCGGAAACCACCTGGGCCTGGATGCCGCTTTGGCGCGCTGCCTGGGCAGCACCAAGTCCAAGCGGGATTACGGGCGTGAAAATGAACTTGGTGTCCGGATTTTTCTGAAGCATATCCGATGCCTGGGTGAGGCCCTGCTCAAGCTCAAGCCCGCCGGTAACGGCACCCTTGACCAAGGTTACGTTCGGGCAGGCTTTGAGAGCTTGCTCGAAACCATCGAGCCGCAAGCGCGCCCATTCAGCGCCTGCCGGTCCCGGTAGCGCGATGACGCCGGACTTGTCCGATCCTGCGGCTTCGCAGATCTCCTTGGCCAGGCCAACGCCGATCGCGCCGTCATCCTGCGTGACACCGAAGTCGACGTTCTTGCTGTCGACCGGGATGCCAGCCGCGATGACGCCGATGCCCGCATCCTTCAGCCGCTTGAGCTGGGGGTCGTAACCCTTGTAAGCAGCAGCGCCGAGAACGACATAGTCGACGCCAAGGCTTTGCAGCGTTTCGATCTGCGAGAACTGCTGCGTCACGTTTCCGTAGGCGCCGGCGATCGAGATCTGAGCAACCGTGACATTGCTTCGCTTTGCCTCGTCGGCGATCCCGTAGGCAATGCCCTTCCAGAAATCGTCGTTGAGATGGACCAGCGTTACGCCGAGCTTGAGCGGCTTTTTCGCGACGACCGGCTCGACGATACCGGCCAGGCGGTCGGGCTCCTCGGCAAAGGTGGGCGACGCGAAAAGTGATCCAACGACGACAGCACAGGCGATGCGGGCAAAGCCGAGTGTGTATTTCGAAATTCCGGTAACCATGGTAGAACCCCTCTAAGGTGTTGTTATTTATTGTGGTTGCGGGAATAGCGTGTGAGCGGCGGACAACAGCGCGTCCGTTCGTTCAAGCGCCACTGAGTGAGAGCAGTTTGCCAGCAGGACGACGTCCGCTTGCGGTATGTGGTCGGCAAGTTTGAGAGTGGTGGCTGGCGGGAACGGTTCGTCCACTCTCCCGTGCAGCATTGTCACTGGACATTTGATGCGGGCCAGCACCGATGGGTCGATGATGGCTTGATCGGCATAGCGCTGCCGGTCCCCGGCAAACATGCGCGAGAAGTAGTCCTTGTAAGTGGGGTCCTCATGGAGGACCTTCACCCGCGCGTCGAGATAGGCGTCGTCGATAAGCGATTTGTCGTTGATCAGGAACCCGATCGCTTTCTTGAGATCCTCCCGGGTTTCCGGAAACGTCCAGCAAGCGACGGTCCCCTCGTTGACCGTGAATTTCGCACCCATGGCCCCGGTGGTCAGGACTTGACCGACGCGGCTTTCAGAAGCGGCGACCTGCAGGGCGAGCGACGCTGAAATGGAATGGGCGATGATCCCGACCTTTTCACCGGGGATTTTTGCCAGCATCGCCTTGCATTGCCGAATCCAGAGATCGAGATCGAAGAATGGCTCCGATGTCTTGCGGTCCGACTTGCCGAAACCGATCAGATCCATTGCATGGACATGATATCGCTCGGACAGGGGGCCGAGGACCCGGCTCCAGTTCCCCAATGTCGATGCGCCAGGCCCGGACCCGTGGATCATCAGCAGGGGATATCCCTTGCCGCCTTCGATATAGGCGACCCGATGGCCGTCAATCGAGAACTCTCGGTCTTCAAAATGAGGCATGCCAATCTCCAGAAACGCCAGCTGAGGGGTTGCCGAACGGTATGCGAAAGCCCGCACCGCACATGCCTGTGCGGGCTATCGGCGTTCGGCAACTTGGTGGTTGACTGCGGCTATGCTGCTGCGTCGTAGGCGATGTAGCCCATGCCGCAGATCCACTCGACAACCGGCTCATAGCCGATGACGTCGGCCTTCGACCCGCCCATGGCGCCCATCACGGCCATCCAGTTGAGGATCTCGTGACCACCGTGCCCACCACCCTCTTCCACGCTTTCGAAGGTGCAGTTGCGAAGATACTCGGTGTCGCCTCTTCCGAAGGCTTCGATGATTTCGCGGTCCCAGGCCGCGTTGACCAGCGGATGCTGATGGCGCAGCGGCCACTGCATCTTGTCGGCCATCTCGATCTCGTAGGCAGCCAGGTCGGAATAGAGCGTCGGATCTTCCTCCGCGACATGCTTTCCTTCACTTTGATACCGCTTCATGCGCTGAAGGAACTGGTCGTCTTCCGGCGCACCTTCGGTCCAGACGGGAGGCCAATGCGACAGGCCGCCGGTCGCCAGGAACGCAACCCGAAGGCCGGCCGGCAATTCGCGTTCAACGATGTCGCGCACGGCTGCACCCATGTCATATGCACGGGCCATGGTCGGTAGCGGCGGCGAGAACACGTTCGTGTAGATCGGAATGACAGGAATGTCGTATTGCGGCCGGATCAGCTTCCACGGCACGAGAAGATTGTTGCCGTATTCGATCTCGCCCATGCGCGCCGCATCGAAATTGCGCTTGATCAGCCCGCGGAGCAATGCTTCCGCATGTTCGACATTGCTCTCGATCACGACTTTCTCATCGAACTTGAGAGCTTCCATCATATAGTCGGCCGGGCCGCTATGGGATGCCGAGATGCCGACGGCAAAGGCCGGCATCATGTTGCGGAAATGGTTCTCGAAATGGTCGTCCAGGAAGGCGATGATCAAGTCGGGGCGCGCGGCCTCAAGACGCCGAGCGCATTCCTGATGGGCTTCGTGGATGCTTTTCTTAACCGCTTCGGACGGCGCGTCTGCCCATCCAAGGACGCCGGGGGCATGGGACATGCTCAGGGCGCAAACAACTTCAGCCATTAACTTCCTCCTCATTGATGCGTTCGTTCAGCCAGTCAACGGCCCGATGACGCGGTTTGTCGGCAGCGAAGGCGCCAACTTAATCTGCATGTCTTTCGGATACAGAATACGGGATTCAGGATACATACGTGACAAGCGATTGCAAGTGGTTTATGATCGCAGATAACGATTTGGTTAGAGGGCAAGCTGACATGCGAAAAGCTGAGGGAGGGCCGTTGTGCGTGTCACCTTCAGGGTTCGTGGCCTGCAGACCCGAGCGACTTATGTTTTTCAGGAGGCGCAGCCGCGCCTGCCGAAATGAACTTTGAAGGATGAATACGAATGGTTTCAGAGACCGGTCCGAAGCGCCAAATGCAGCGATCCAAGCTCTCTTCCCAGCTCTACTCGATGGTGAAAAACGACATCCTACAGGGACAACTGCTTCCAGGTAGTCCCATCTCGGAAGAGGCACTGGCCGAAACCTACGGTGTCAGCCGGTCTCCGGCTCGCGAGGCGCTGGCGGAACTGGAACGCGCCGGGCTTACCCAACGGTCGGGCATGCGGGATCGCAAGATTACGGTCCCAAGCCTCGAGATGATCCGCGAGAAATTCGAACTCTGGTGGATCGTCGATGTCGGTCGCACCTATCTCGCCTCATTGTCCGCGAGTGAGGACGACGTCGACGAGCTTGAGCGATACGCCGAACAGATGGCGACCGCAGTCGAACAGAACGATGTCAGGACCTACAAGAGCGTCTCCCACAAGTTCCATCTCAAGATCCGGCATTCTTGCCGCAATGAAGCGGTAAACGAAGTCGGGCGCGACTGCGACGTCTACCTGGACTGGTTCGAGAACCTTTACGACCGCTATCCGGAATGTTCGATGGTCATCGTGCAAGAGCACCGCTCCATTCTCGATGCCTTCAAACGCCGCGACCTGGCAGGCTTGTCCGAAACGATCAGAAATCACATCGAGCGGCAGCGCGACCGGATATTGGAGCATTTCCAGGCCGCACAGGAAAAGCCGAAGGCCCGGTCGAAACTGTCGGCTCGACAGCCAGTCTCCTGATCTTCACGGCTTCTGCCATAGCCGGCCAAGACAACTTGCGAGACCCATTTGCCGCTACAACGCTGACCGGCCGGAAGGCCGTAGGGAACAATCGTGCGTCCGATCCGTCGTAGAAACATTTCCGAGACTGCCGCCGACATGCTGCGAGCGCAAGTGAGCGGTGGCAAATGGCCGATCGGGACGCGTCTTCCAAATGAATCCGTTCTTGCCGATACGTTGGCGGTAAGCCGGGGAACGATCCGGGAGGCCGTACGGGTTCTCGTGTCCGAAGGCGTGCTCGAGACGCGCCAGGGATCGGGAACCTTTGTGTGTTCTCCTGCAGCGGCTCCTTTCGAGAAAAACCTCAGACACTACAGCCAGCGCGACAAGCAGGAAGTGCTTGACGCGATCTACAGGCAGGCGATCCGTTTGGCTGCCCGGCGCTCGACGCCGTCCCAGATTGAGGAAATCAGAAGCGCTCTCGTCAAGCAGCATCGATCGGAATCGGATCCCGCAGATCGCGATCACGGCACGGCCGACTTTCACCGTCGACTCGTTTCGAGCTCCGGAAACAAGATGCTCATCGATCTTTACGTGAGCCTCGCAGCAGCGCTTCGAAACGATCACGAGCCCGTCGTCTCGGAAAGCTGGATGTTGATCGATCGCAACGCGAGCCTGTCATCTCTTTTGAATTCGATCGAGGCAAGGGACACCGACAGCGCGTTGGCAGTCGTCGAACAGGTGATCGACAAATAGCCCTGATAGAGATTGGTGGGTTTCGGATTGCGATTTGCATCTCCCACCGCATATTCCCCGAAAAAGTGAGGATTTGATGATCTATACGCTTCCTGAAAACCTCGAATGGATCGAAGTCGCGCCGGGCAACCGCCGAGCCATATTAAGCGAGCGCCCAGAACTCATGCTTGCTGCATTCCGATTCGAGGAAGGCGGGATCAGTCCGCTCCACTCTCACATGCACACCCAGGTCAGCTACGTGGCTGAAGGCACTTTCGATGTGACTGTCGACGGGCAGACCGTCCGCCTCGGTCCGGGCAGCAGTTTTATCGTTGCGCCGCACCTCGTTCATGGGGTGGTTGCCGTAACCCAGGGCCTTCTGATCGATACCTTCAATCCGCGTCGGGACGACTTCCTGCAAAAGCAGTAGCAGCGGCAGGGCAATTCCGCCCCCGTCACGGGAGGAAGGGTCGCTGCTCCCATCGCCATGGCCGGCGGTTTCTGCGCCTCCATCACGACGAGACTAGCGGCGCGGGAGCGAAATTATCCGCCCGCGCCGTTCTGGATCACGTGTTTGGCAGCGCTTCGATCGCGTCGAATACGCGCGCCGTATAGGTGAGCGCCGCGCCCGCATTGAGCGCAATAGCCACCCCAAGCGCCTCGGCGATCTCTTCCTTCGACGCTCCGAGCTCCACCGCCTTTTTCGCATGCACCGCAATGCAGCCATCGCAGCGCGTCGTGACGGCGACGGCGAGCGCGATCAGTTCGTGCATCTTCGGCTCGAGCTTGCCCGTCTTGGCTCCGCTGCCTTCGATCGTGTGAAGACCGCGCAGCACGTCCGGGCTCAGTTTGGCAAAGTCGCCGACGCGGCCGATCAGGGTATCGCGATAGGCGTTCCAGTCCTGCATTTTGTCCATGGTCTCTCTCTTATTGGCGTCCGGCGGTCACACCGCCGTCGACAGGAAGGATCGTGCCGGTGATCCACGAGGCCTGCTCGGACGCAAGGAAGAGGATCGCCTCGGCCACATCGCGGGGCTGACCGTTGCGTCCGAGCGGATGGAAAGCGTTGAAGGTCGGCAGAACTTCCTTGACCTGAGTGTCCGACAGGAAGGTGTTGTAGACCGGCGTTTCGACCACGGCGGGCGCCACGGCATTGATGCGGATGTTGAAGGGCGCGAGTTCGATCGCCAGATTGCGCACCATCGCGTGGACACCGGCGTTTGCTGCCGAATAGGCCGCGGAAGGCGTCGCGCCGATTGCCTGGATCGCCCACATCGAGCCGGTCTGGACAATGGCACCGCCCTTTTCCTTCATCGCCTTGGCAGCGGCCTGGGCCGTGAAGAACTTGCCCTTCAGAATCGTGTCCAGATACCAGTCGTAATCGCCTTCGGTCAGGTCGAGAAACGGCTTGGGATTGAAGACGCCGGCATTGTTGACGAGGACGTCGAGCCTGCCGAAGCGTGAAACGGCGGCTTCGACGAGGGCCGCCCCGGTTTGCGGCTGTGCAATATCGCCAGCGGAAACGACGATGTTCTTCCCGCTGGGGTCGATTTCCCGCGCGGCCGCTTCCAGTTTTTCAAGGTTGCGTCCGTTGATGGCGACATTCGCGCCTTCGGCGATGAAACGTGCTGCTGCTTCCTTGCCGATCCCGGAACCACCGCCGGTGACGGCAACCACTTTACCTTCAAATCGCATTGTCTTGCTCCTGTTTCTCTATCTAACGTTAGATAGATGCGGAGCGACACATAATGCTTGCCAGAGGGAAGCGCAACCCCTATCTAACATTAGATAGAGAGGATATGCGCATGAGTGAAACGGCAAATGCTATTTTGGACGCCGCCGAGGAGAGAATTCGCGACGCGGGCTACAGCGGTTTCAGCTACCGCGATGTCGCGACCGACGTCGGCGTCAAAGCCTCCTCGGTCCACTATCACTTCCCGGCAAAGGAAAAGCTCGCTGCAGCGGTGGCGCGGCGCTACACCGATCGCTTTCTGGACACGGTCGATCGGAAGGCGGCAGCGGGCAGCGATATCGTCCAGGCATGGCGGGACGCTTTCCGTGAAGCGCTCCAGCGGGATGGTCGCATGTGTCTTTGCGGCGCCATGGCGGCGACCTCGCACGATCTCGCAGCGGAAGTCCGCGACGAGGTGAAAAGGTTCTTCCTGCTCGGCATCGAAAAGCTGACGAAAGCGGGCCTTAGCGGCGATGCGGCGATCCAGGCCCTCGTGACACTGGAGGGGGCGATGCTCGCAGCCACTCTTCTGGATGATCCTGCTCTATTCGAGCGAGGAACAGCCGCTATCGTGTAACAGCTGTCGGGGACGCCGGCAGCCTTGGGTTCGACCTGCAGTGGACTATCCCGCACACCTCGAACGACCGTTCCAGGCGGGGCATGCGGTGATCGTGTCCGCCGCGTTTCCCGACGCCGTCGCAAACCGACCGTCGGCCTGCTCAGAAATCAAGAGGCGTAAGTTTTCCAGAGCCAGTCGTGGAAGGCAGCGACCTCGTGGCGCCGCAACGCCTTTGGAGCCGCGACGATAAAATAGCCCCATTTCACCGGCCAGTGGATCTCCGGCAGCAGGTGGACAAGGCGACCGCTTTCGAGCTCCTGGGCAACCAGCGCCTTTCGCACCAGCGCGACACCGCGCGCGGCAATCGCCGCCTGGATCACCGCTGCTGTAGAATTGATCTTCAGTCCGCGGTCGGCCGGCACCTGGTTGGCGCCGGAACGGGAAAGCCAGTCCGCCCATGAAGGGAAGTCGCCGCCTGGATGCGGCGTGCCGTCGTGGATCAGCGTCTGCTCGGCGATCCAGCCGGCGGTAACGTCGCGATCCCCAGGCAGAAGCCGGTTGTGGCAGACGGCAATGATCTCCTCGCCCATCAGGAAGGTGGATTTGACGCCCTTCCAGGTGCCAAGCCCGCAGCGGATACCGATATCGGCTTCGCCCTGGGCGAGGTCGATTACCCTGTCGGAGACGTCGAGCCGAACGTCGATGTTCGGGCAGTTTGTCGAGAAATCGTCCAGCCGTGACAGTAGCCAGTTGGCGACCAGCGCCTGCGAGGCGGTGACCACGACGACGGCGCGCGCCTTGCGGCCGCGCAGCTTGCGCAGGCCCGCCTCCAGTAAATCGAGCCCATGGGCGATTTCTTCGAGAGCCTCCTCGGCCTCGTCGACCGGTGTCAGGCGCTCGGAGCCGGAGCGGCTGCGCTTGAACAGCGGGTAGCCGACCCAATCCTCTAGGGAGCGCACGAGTTGGCCGACGGCCGGCGGCGTTACATCGAGTTCGCTTGCCGCGCCGACGAAGCTGCCATGCCTTGCCGCGGCTTCCAACGCCTGGAGTGATCGCAGTCTGGTCAGGTTTCTCATAGCGCTCACGACAAAGTTTTTCTTTCTATCCGATATGTCCGGTTTTCCTCGTCAAAGCAATCGCTGGCGCTAGAGTCCGTGTCAGACGAGAGGATTTGTGAATGCTGCTTCAAGGAAAGACGGCGTTGATCACCGGCGGTTCCAGTGGGATCGGCCTTGCCGCCGCAAAGGCGCTGCGCGCCAACGGCGCCCGGGTGGCAATCACCGGACGGTCACAGGAAAAGCTCGATCTTGCGGCCGCCGAGATTGGCGGCGGCACATTGGCGATCCGGGCGGACGTGTCCTCGCTCGACGATCTCGGCCGGGTAAAGAGCGTGCTACAGAATGCGTTCGGTTCGCTTGACGTCCTGTTTGCCAATGCGGGCGCTGCACTCGGCACGCCGCTTGCGACGGCGGACGAGGCGACCTATCACAGGATCATGGACGTGAACGTCAAGGGCGTCTTCTTCACCGTGCAGGCCGTCCTGCCGCTGATGCGCGAGGGAGGCTCGATCGTGCTCAACACCTCCTGGCTGAACCAGGTGGGCACGCCCGGCCGGGCGATCCTTTCGGCCTCGAAAGCGGCCGTCCGCTCCTTCGCCAGAACCATGTCGGCCGAGCTCATCGACCGGAAGATCAGGGTGAATGCCGTCAGTCCCGGCTCGATCGAGACGCCGATCCACCGCACCAAGGGTCAAAGCGAAGAACAGTTCCGCGCCTATGCCGAGCGGGTTGGCGCGCAGGTGCCGCTCGGGCGCATGGGCAAGCCGGAAGAGATCGCCGCCGCCGTGCTCTTCCTGGCCAGCGACGCTTCGAGCTATATGCTCGGTGCCGAGATTGTCGTCGACGGCGGCAGATCGGAGCTTTGACATGCTGCTAAACGAAGATCTCTCGAAGCGCACGCTCGTTCACGCCGCCACGCTCGACTGGATGCCGAGCCCGGCCAAGGGCGTCGACCGGCGCATGCTCTTCCGGATCGGAGAGGAAAAGGCGCGCGCCACCTCGATCGTCCGCTACGCCGCCGGCAGCCATTTTTCGCATCACGGTCATCCGGGCGGCGAGGAATTTCTGGTGCTCGACGGCGTCTTCCAGGATGAGAGCGGCGATTTCCCGGCCGGCGCCTATGTCCGCAATCCGCCCGGCACCGGCCACGCGCCGCGAAGCGAAGGCGGCTGTGTGATTCTGGTGAAGCTCTGGCAATTCAAGGCTGATGACCGCGAGCGTGTGGTGATGAAGCCTGGCGAAGGCGAAACGGGCGAATTGCATGCCGGCGTCGCCGCTTCGAAGATCCTGTTCGATGGCGCGGGCGAGCGGGTGATGCTGGAGACCTGGAAACCGAGCGCGGAGGTAGCAATCGCCAATCCGCGGGGCCTCGAGCTGCTGGTGCTCGACGGCGCCTTGACCGAAGCGGTTGAGCTTATAACGCGCTGGAGCTGGCTGCGGCTCCCAGCGGGAGAGGATTTCCATGCGAAGGTAGGCCCTGGAGGCGCGCGCGTCTGGTACAAGGCCGCACCGCTCCTTCATGCGGATGTCTGCGCCTTCGACAATACGTCATCGCAGCCCGAAACCTCCCGGAACAACACATGAAAACCTGCCAGATCGCTATCGTCGGTGCCGGTCTCTCCGGCCTTTATGCCGCGCGGGCGCTAAACGCCGCTGGCCTCGACGTCGTCCTCCTCGAGGCGCGCGACCGCCTTGGCGGCCGCATCCTCACGGCCGATGAACACGGTCTTCCCAGCGAAGACGGCTTCGACCTCGGCCCCTCCTGGTACTGGCCGCAGATGCAGCCGGCGATGGCGACACTCGTCGGTCAGCTCGGGCTTTCATTCTTCTGCCAGAACGGCGAGGGCGACGTCATCTTCGAGCGCATGTCGCGCGAGAGACCGGAGCGCTACAGCCCGACCGCGACGGAGCAGCAATCGATGCGGCTTGCCGGCGGCACTGCAGCTTTAGTGCGGGCGCTCGTCGCCGATCTGCCCACCGGCCGCATTCTGCGCGGTGCGCAGGTGACGGCCATGGCGATTGCCGATGCAGGCGTTGAACTGACCGTCGAAGCCGGCGACGGGAGCACATCTCGTCTGCTAGCCAAGCAGGTCATCGCCGCCCTGCCGCCGCGGCTTCTCGAAGCCACGGTGCATTTTGCGCCCGCGCAGGAGCCCGAGACCGCCGCCCGCTGGCGCGATACGGCGACATGGATGGCGCCGCACGCGAAATTCTTTGCGATCTATGACCGGCCTTTCTGGCGCACGGACGGCCTCTCGGGCACGGCGCAGAGCATGGTCGGTCCGATGGTCGAGATCCACGACGCGACGACGGCGTCCGGTGAGGCGGCGCTGTTCGGCTTTATCGGCGTCGGCGCGGATCAGCGCGCCGCGACCGGCGAGCAGGCGTTGAAACAGGCCAGCCTGGCACAGTTGGGGCGGCTCTTCGGCCCACAGGCGCTGAAGCCCCGCGCAACGATCCTCAAGGACTGGGCGGCCGATCCGCTGACGGCGACCGCCGACGACCGCGCCGGCGGCGCCCACCCCGTGCCCGGAAGCAAGGAGTGGGTCTCGGGACCGTGGAAGGACCGCCTTTTGCTCGCCGGTAGCGAAACAAGCTCCTCCGAGCCCGGCTATCTCTCGGGCGCCGTCACAGCCGCCGAACAGGCGGTTGCCAAAATCCTTTCGAAAGTCGACCGTATATGAATCGCATGCATCAGGCCCCGGCAGGCCCCGCGCTCGCACGGCGCAATTCGTGGGTGCTCACCATTGCGCAGGCTTTCGGCGGCGCCAACGCGCCGATCGTCATTTCGCTCGGTGGTCTGGTAGGCCAGCACCTGTCGCCCGACCCCGATCTCGTCACCTTGCCCGTCAGCCTGCTCAACCTCGGGCTCGCGACCGGCACACTGCCCGCGGCCTATGTCATGCGCCGCTTCGGTCGGCGGGCGGGCTATCTGCTTGGAACGATGATCGGCATAGTCTCCGGCCTGATTGCCGCAATCGGCATCGCCCTCGGCAGTTTCCTGATCTTCTGCCTCGGCACCTGCCTTGCTGGCTTCTATTCCTCCTATGTCCAGAGCTACCGCTTCGCCGCGACCGACAGCGCCAGCGGGGCCGAAAGCCAGAAGGCGATCGCCCGCGTCATGCTCGGCGGCCTCGCAGCGGCAGTGATCGGGCCGCAGCTCGTCATCTGGACGCGTGACGCGGTGCCCGGCACGCCCTTTGCCGGCAGCTTCCTCAGCCAGGCCGCCATGGCGGCGCTCGCTTTTCCCGTGCTCTTCCTCCTTCGCGCCTCGCCGCCGCAGAAAGTGCAGGCGCGCGACCATGCCGGCGAAAGGCCGCTCTTCGAAATCCTGACGTCACCGCGCTATCTGCTGGCGATTGCAACAGGCGTCGTCTCCTACGGGCTGATGACCTTCGTGATGACTGCCTCGCCGATCGCCATGGTGGGGCATGGGCATTCGGTCGATCAGGCGGCTCTCGGCATCCAGTGGCATATCCTTGCCATGTATGCCCCGAGCTTCGTCACCGGGCGGCTGATGGTGCGCTTCGGCAAGGAGCGGGTTGCGGCCGTCGGTCTCCTTCTGATCGGTGGCTCGGCGGCGGTCGCGCTTTCGGGCTTCGACATCGCCCACTTCTGGCTCTCCCTTGTCCTGCTCGGCATCGGCTGGAACTTCGGCTTCATCGGCGCGACCGCAATGGTAGGTGACTGCCATAGGCCGGCCGAACGCAACAAGGTCCAGGGTGCGAACGATTTCCTCGTCTTCGGCACGGTCGCCTGCGCCTCTTTCTCCGCCGGCTCGTTGCTTCACAGTTCCGGCTGGGAAACCATCAACTGGATAGTGCTGCCGGCTGTCGCCTTGGTTCTGGTGCCGCTCGTCTGGCGTGCGGCGCGCCCTTATGCGAAAAAGGCAGCCGGCTGACGCACGACACCGGTCGGCCAGAGGTCTATGATTACCGCTATCGGAAGCACGTGGCGGCCCCGCCTAGCGGGATCAGGCGCAGCACCGGAATCTCGGATCATGGCGAGCCGATCCCGGGCGGCGGAACTGCGCCGATCATCGGGGCGGAAAAAGAATTCAACGTGGCTCACATCGTCATCTTGGTAAGCGCGTCTTTGAGCGAGGTCGCCCCCAGGCGAGCGATTGCTTGGGTTAGACATGACCTGACCTCCCTGTCGCTTTTGCCTTGAAGCAAGGCGATGTCCGACACCGACCATCCGAGCAACGCCCAGCGCAGACACGATCTTTCAATGGGCGAAAGTCTCAACGTCATTATGAACGCTCATCGGATAGGTCGACTGGAAGCCGGCGCGGCAACCAGCCTTCCGGTTATCAACGTTCGGCGATGCCCCCGGCATGTCCAAGAGCTTCGCCAATGTCGCTAACGAGCCGCAGCACCGGTGATTTTGACGCGTCTTCAAAGCTGGCCGTCTGATCGGGTGCGCAGTCATCATCTTCGTCAAGCTCAAGGCGAAACTCCGAAACGATCTCACGCAGACGACCGACTTCGGCTGCCAAAGCTGTGCTTGCGGAGGTGCATTGCTCCGCCATCGATGCGTTCTGCTGCGTAACCTGGTCCATCTGATTGACGGCGCTGTTGATCTCCGCGAGCGCGGCCGATTGTTCCTTTGCCGACGTCGCGACCGCTTCGAGCTGACTGTTGATGACTGCGACCTGCTGCTCGATGGTTGCGAGCAGTTGACCGGTATCCTGAACGAGCTTTACGCCAGCCTCCACTTCACTGACGGACTTGCCGATCAATTCCTTGATCTCCTTGGCGGCCCGGGCAGATCTTTGCGCGAGTTCTCGAACCTCCTGCGCAACGACTGCGAACCCCTTGCCGGCTTCGCCGGCGCGCGACGCCTCAACGCCAGCGTTCAAGGCGAGCAGGTTCGTCTGGAAGGCGATCTCGTCGATAACGCCGATGATGTTCGCAATTTCGTTGGATGAACCTTCAATACCCTGCATGGCAAAGATGGTCTTCGACATGACCGCGCTTGAACTGCGCGCGGATTCATTTGCCTCGATTGCAGCCCGGCGTGCCTCCTCCGTCCGTTTCGAAGACATGGAAACCTTCTGCGTGACCTGATCGAGGGCGGCGGCCGTTTCTTCCAGAGATGCAGCCTGCCGTTCGGTCCGCCTCGATAGATCCTGCGCACTCTGACTGATCTCCGCGGCACCCCCGTCGATCGCAGCAGTCGCGGCCGCCACCGTGCCGAGGCTGCTGGCGAGCTGCTCGCCGGCGGCATTGAAATCGGCTCGCAGCTGCGAGAGATCACTGGTGAAGGGCGCGTCTAAGCGGAAGGTGAGGTTGCCGCTTGCCAGATGCTGCAGACCTTCGGCAAGACTTTTGGTCGCCCGCCTCATTTCTTCTACCCGCTGGCGTTCCGTCGCCTCTGAACGTTCCCGCTCGTGCTCGCGCTCGGCTCGCCCAGCTTCGACGTCTCTTTCCAAGTCACGCGCTCGCAGCCCGTTGTCTTTGAATATCTGCACAGACCTCGCCATGATACCCAGCTCATCGCGACGATCGGTTCCCTGGACAATCGCTGAAAGATCGCCGTCCGCCAGCGCCGTCATCGTGCCTGCGATCTTTCCGATCGGTTTGACGATCCACATCCGGATGGCAAGCACGCCCAAAACCAAGACAGCTGCCAGCGCGATGACTGCGCCGGCCATCGCCCTCTTCGAGGTCTCGTAGGCACGAGCGGAAACGTCTCGTCTCTTGCTGTCGGCGTTGTCAATCATCGCCGCTGCAGCCGACTGGAATCTCGGCGATATTGCCGCGAAGGCCGGCTGGCACATACCGAGAAACAGCTGCTGAACCATAGCGATGCTGGCTTCGTCATTCGCCGTTCGCCCCACCGCGATCGGGGCGCCACATGAGGTCGTCAGGATCGCGAAGCCATCTGTCTTCAATGGCGGCAAGTCCGCTTGAGCAGGCAATGCGGCGATTGCCAGATCCATGGAGGAGACGAACTTGTCCTGCGCCTCCTTCAAACTCGCCTCCGCGTGCTCCTTACCGTCCTTCGACCGCGCCATCATCATGTCCCCGATGCTGGCGCGGGCTGCCTGGAGGCTTCGGTTGGCTTGCGTGAGGTGAAGGGCGGCGGCCGCATCTTTTTCGAGGAGATCGGCGTAACCTGCGTCGATCCGGAAGAGCTCCCTTGTCTCGTAGACGGAAATTGCGAGAGCCATCAGCCCGAACATGCCGACAATGACGAGGAATTTGCCAACGATCGGAACGTGTTTCACGCACCACTCCCTTGTAAGATGATGTTGCAATAGGGACTGCGGCCCTTGCTTCCGAATGCTGCGCCACCAAAAAAGGGGCTGCCGTCGCGACCTGTACGACGACAGCCCAGTCGCCTTGGGAGGCAGGGGAAGCGGCTCGAAAGTCCGAACCGCCAATTCCTTTTCCGCTCAGTCGCGAATTGCGGCTCCCGTTTGCGGATCGAACCAGTGGAGCTTTGCCAGATCGACGGTCAGCGGCAGCCGCTGGTTGGACGCAGGCGTCGCCGCCGGCGGAATACGCGCCACCAGCCGGTTGGTGTTCTTTCGTTTGAGTTCTGCCGGATCCTCCGCGTCGATGATGTCGACCGGCGGGGAGGCAATGTCGAAGAAGACGAAGGTGTCGGCACCCAGTGCTTCGGCAACCGGGATCGGCTCGTTGAACAGCGCTTCATGCTCTTTGCACACCAGAAACATCTCCGGGCGTATCCCAGCGATGACCTGGCGCCCGGCATAAGCGGACAGGCCAGCGCTCGTGGGGACCGGGAAGGTGATGCCGGTCCCCGCGATCGTCGCGCGCAGGCTCGGCCCATCCGCCTCAAGGTCTGCCCGCACGAAATTCATCGCCGGCGAACCGATGAAGCCGGCAACGAACAAATTCGCCGGCCTGTCATAGAGCCGCTGCGGCGTGTCGATCTGCTGCAGGTTGCTTTCGCCGGCATTGGCAACAGGTTTGAGAACCGCAACCCGGTCACCCATCGTCATCGCCTCGACCTGGTCATGGGTGACATAGAGGGTGGTGACGCCGAGGCGCTGGTTCAAAAGCTTCAGTTCGGCGCGCATCTGGACGCGCAGCTTGGCGTCAAGATTGGAAAGCGGCTCGTCCATCAGGAAGGCCATCGGGTGACGGACGATCGCCCGGCCCATCGCGACGCGCTGGCGCTGACCACCGGAGAGTGCACCCGGCTTGCGGTGCAGGTATTTCGAAAGATCGAGCATTTCGGCTGCATCGCGCACGAGCTTTTCGATCTTGTCTTTCGGCATTTTGCGCTGCTGCAGGCCGAAGGCCATGTTTTCATAGACCGTCATGTGCGGATAAAGCGCATAGTTCTGGAACACCATCGCGATGTCGCGGTCCTGCGGCTCGGTGTTGGTGACATCCTGATCGTCCATGAGCAGCCGGCCGCTGTTGAGCAGCTCGAGCCCGGCAGCCATCCTCAGAAGTGTGGATTTGCCGCAGCCCGACGGTCCGACCAGCACGACGAACTCGCCGTTGGCGACCGTGAAGCTCACATTGGCGACGGCGACGGTCCCGTCCGGATAAGTTTTTCCAATCCCGTCAAAGGTCATGGATGCCATATAATTCTTCTCCCAGTATCAAGAGGCGAGGCAGCCTATCTATCCGGATGAATGCCTCGCGGGATTGGTGACGGCATCAGCCGATGGTCTGAGGTTTGCCGCTGGCAACGGACTCCTCGATCGCCGCCAGAACCTTGGTGTTCGCGAGCCCATCGTTCGCGTCAGCAAGCAAGGGCACGTCGCGCACCACGCTGTCGACGAAGCGGGCGATGGATTCCTGGACGAAGCCGCCGATGCGGGTGGCGCCGGTCGGCGTCATGCCGATGTAATCATTGAAACGCATGCCGCCATCGACGATGCGGCGAAGACCGCCGCTATGGGTCGGATCGGCCTGGATCTGGCCCTTCTCGCCGACGAACTCGATCTTGAAATCGACAAGCGAAGGATTGTCGCGCGACAGGATCCAGCTGTTTTCCATGGTCACGACCGTGCCCTTGGAGAATTCGAGGATCGACGCGTGGAAATCCTTGGTGTCGACGCCGCCGGCCTGCAACGTGCCGGACCGGGCAACGGCGTAAACGCGGGTAACCTCGTCTTCGAGGATGAAGCGCAGGACGTCGACGAGATGGCTGCCGAGGAACCAGAGCGCGGAAGACTTCGCAGCCCAGCTCAACATCTCGAAGGGAACGAAGGTCGTGTTCGAAAGCCGCGCCATGCCATGCTTGGCAAGCCCGATCTGACCATCCTGGATCATATCGCGGACCTGCGCCAGGATCGGGTTCACCCGATTGTGGAAGTCGATCATCAGCTTGCCCTTCGACTTGGCGGCAGCCTCGGCGATCTCTTCCGCCTCCTTGACGGTCGTCGCCAGCGGCTTTTCGCTCAAGACGTGCTTGTCGGCCTTCAGCGCCGCAAGGATGATCGGCGTATGGGTGAAGTCGGGAGTGGCCACCGACACGGCATCGATGCGGTCGCTGGCGATCAGCTTATTGTAGTCGGTGAACGCGTCTGCCGCGCCAAAGCCTTCCTTCATCTTGAGCGCCCTGCCCTCGTCGAGGTCGCAGACGCCGACAAGTTCGGTCTCCGGCAGGACGTTGAAGGTATGGGCGTGATTATTGCCCCAAAGGCCGGCGCCGATAACGCCGATACGAAGTTTGCTCATTCTTTTTTACTCCATTCAGACTTTAGAAAAGCTCAGCCTTTGACCGAACCGAAGGTCAGGCCCCGGACGACGTAGCGGTCGAACACCAGGAAGATGATCATCGGTGGGATCATCGCGAGCACGGCGGCGGCGGCGATATAGTTCCAGGTCACGCCGCTGGTGGCGAAATATCCAAGCGTCCCGATCGGGAGCGTGGCGGTCGAACGCGAGCTCAGCACCAGCGGGAAGGCGGCGTTGTTCCAGGCAAAGACGAAGGCGAACATCGAGGTGACGATGATGCCGGGACGAACGATCGGCAGCGTGATGCGCCACATGATCGTGTACCAGCGGGCACCGTCGACGCGGGCAGCCTCTTCCAGCTCCGCCGGCACCTCGTCGATGAAGCTCTTCATCAGCCAGACCGAAAACGGGATCGTCAGCGTCTGGAGAACCAGCACCATCGAAAAGTACGACCCCTGCAGGCCGATCCGCGTGATCAGCACGAAATACGGGATCAGGAAGGCGATCGGCGGCGCCATCAGCAAGCCGAGATACCAGAGCATGATGTTCTTCTTGCCCCGCAGCTTGAAGCGGGAAAGCGCGTAAGCGGCCGGCACCGAGAACGGCAGATTGAGCAGCACAGCGCCGATCGCCACGATCAGCGAATTCACCAATTGCGGTGCATTGGTGCCGGGGTCGACAAGGATATGCCGGAAGGCGTCGAACGTCGGCTCGAAGGTCAGCTGCGGCGGCATCGCGAACGCCGTCTCGGCCGGACGAATGGCGAGCGCCAGGAACCACAGGATCGGGCCGATGAAGACGGCCAGGAACAACAGGCCCGCGGCATAGGTGAGCGCCGTATAGAAGGTCGTGCGGCTTTTCATATCACCACTCCTCATTCCGGAAGGCGAAGAACACGTAGAGAGCGACGATGATGTTGACGATCAGCACCGCGATCCAGGTCTGAGCGCTGACAAGCCCGACATTGAAATTGACGAGCCCCTGCTCGTAGAGCGAATAGCCGAGCGTGCGCGTCGAGGTCCCCGGCCCGCCACGGGTCAGCACCAGCACCGTGTCGAAGGTGTTGAAGATCTGCATGAAGCGAAGCATGACGATGATGATCGCGGTGCGCCGGATGAGCGGCAGCTTGATGCGCATCAGGATCGTCCAGGCCGACGCCCGATCAAGCCTGGCTGCCTCGATGATTTCGTCGGGAACGGCAAGCAGGCTCGCATAAAGAACGATGGCGAAGAAGGGCGTCCACTGCCAGATATCAACGAAGAGGATTGCGGCAAGGGCTGTCGACGGCGAGCCGAGAATACCTTCCGCCGGCACCGGCAGCGCGAGCGACTGCAGAACCCAGGTCACAAGGCCGCCGCCCGGATCGTAGAGATAGCGGAACAGGAAGCCGACGACGATCGGCGCAATCGTTGTCGGCAGGATCAGAAGTGCCCGCACGACATTCATGCCGGGCAGCGCTTTGAGCAGGACGAGCGCAATGGCCAGTCCGAGCGAGAACTCGATTGCCGTGCCCAGAATCGACAGGATCAGCGTGTTGGTCAGGGCCGCGCGAAAATCGAAGGCGTTCAGCGCCTGGACGTAATTGTCGAAGCCGACGAAGGCCAGCGGCTGTGGGCCGACCTGCAGGTTCCAGAAATAAAAGCTCGACTTCAGGGCAAAGAGCAGCGGATAGGCGATCAGCGCGAGCAGCATGATCACCGAAGGCGCGATCAGGAAGTATGGCAGGTTGCGCCGGACGAAGCCGCGCCGCACGGGCGCAAGCGCCGGCGGCGAGCGAAGGGTGGTAGCGTGCATTGTCGAAGTCCAGTTCTTCTTCACTCGTTTCAGCCGGCGCGAACGTCTGCACGCGCCGGCCCCGAGGAGAATTCTATTACGCCTTGCCGAGCTTGCCGATCAGGGCCTTGGCACCGTCGAGCGTGTCGGCATAGCTTTCCTTCTGATAGGGGATCATGAGATTGCCCTTGAGGATGCTTTCGAACAGGCTGTTGGTGCGCTCAAGCGCCGTCTTCGGATCTTCGCCGCCGGTCAGAAGCTGATTGAGCGTCAGGCCGAGCACGCTTTCGACGGCGGTGTAACCGGGAACCGGCGGACGGGTGATCTTGCCGTTACCCTGTTTCATCATGTCGTACTGGACATCGAGGTAGGGATAGATTTTCTTGACGTCGGCATCCTCGTAGAGCGACTTGCGGGCAAAATCCGAGAACTGGAAATTGAGGTCCGGCCACTCAGCCATCTTCTTCTGGGTCGCCTTCGACGTCGCCCATTTGATAAAGGCGTAGCCGTTGTCCTGGCGGTCGGAACTGGAGGGAACACCGAGGCTCCAGCCGCCGAGGCTGACCGTCTGAGCAACGCCCTCGGCCTTGGGAAGTGCCGCGGTCGCGTATTTGTCCATGACATCGGATTTCTTGCCGGTCATGTAACCGGAATTCTTCACCAGATAGAAGTATGGCGTCCACCAGTAGAACATGCCGATATCGCCCTTGGCGAAACGTGTGCCGGCATCGAACCAGACATAGTTGATCGCTTCAGGCGGCGAGAGCTTATAGAGCTGCCGGTAGACATCCACCGACTTCGCCCAAGCCGGACCTGTGAGCTGCGGCGAGAAATCCCAGGGCGCGTCTGGGAAGGACTTGAACCAGTTCGCGCCGTGGCTTGCCGAAAGCTGGGTAAACATGTGCGTGATCGGCGACGGCTGTGAGCCGCAGATCACCGTCGGGAACAGCGGCTTGCCGTCGAACGACTTGCCTTCGAGTGCCTTCAACGTCTCGATATATTTCGTCCACGTCCAGTCTTCGGCAGCCTTGGTCGGCGGCGCGGCGATGCCGAAGCTTTCGAAGATATCCTTGCGGTACATAACGCCTTGTGCGTAGGCCGCGACCGGCAGCGTTGCGATCTGCCCGCGCCACATGTTCGACGAATAGAGGACCTCCGGGATGAAGTCGGCGAGGTCGATGTCACTGTCCTTGGCGATGTAGTCGTTGAGCGAAATGATCCAGCCGTTGTCGAGATACTGGCCAAGCCACATCTGGTCGACGGCAATGACGTCGGCATCCGAGGTCTTTGCGACGAAGGCTGAGACCAGACGCGTCTGCAGCGCGTCGTAGGAAAGGCTTTCGAGTTCAACCTTGATGCCGGTTTCCTTTTCGAATTCCGGGATCATCGCTTTCATCGAGAAGAAGAACGGATCTTCTACCGACAGAACGCGCACGGTCTTGGCGTCTTGGGCAGACGCGCGCCGCGGCGCGACCAGCGAACCTGCGCTGGAAGCCAGCAGAGCCGCGACCGATGCGGACTTCAGCATGTTCCGGCGCGACATATTTCCAATATCGAATGTCATGAGTTCCTCCTCAATTGCCCGTAAATCCAACCTCACTCGATATCGGAAAGCCAGTCTGGCGCCGCGCTCGATTAGATTGTTACCCTCGATCTGCCTTTTCAGCAGTATGTTTGTACTTCGCACAAACTTATGATACTGTCAAGAAGTCGTCACAAGGATTCTCCCGGGCGTGGCCCGACGCGCCGTAAATTTGGTCTACGGTAAGCAAACAAGCGCCATCTGGTCGAGCAAGCGCTCACAGGTTAGAAAGACGAGCCGGCAAATCGGAGAGAGACGTTGAAGTTCGAGAATAAGTCATCCTACTCACTGGGGCAGCGCAGTCCTTCCAACAAGGAAGTTCTGCCTGGCGAGGGTGGCGTCAACGTTACCCTCGTCTCCCAGTCGACCCTCGGCGAGATCAATCGTGGGCGCGTTCTCCAGGCGTTGTACGACAATGGTCCGAAGAGCCGCGCCGAACTTGCCCGATTGGCAGGCGTCAACCGCACCACGATTACAGGAATCGTCCAGCCGATGATCGAAGAGGGACTGCTCGTTGAAGGCGATGCGGTGCCCTCCGACTTCAAGGGCGGAAAGCCGGCGCGTCCGATCTATTTCAATCCGGAAGCCCCGATGCTCGGGGCCGTGCTTCTCCTGCCCGGCAGGATCCAGACATGCCTGGTGACGCTGAGCGGCGAAATCAGCGCACTTACGAAGGCCGACTTCGATCCGCGTGGCGAAAGAGATATGTTTCTGCAGATCTTGAAGGACACCTTGTCCGCAACGCTCTCCCAGGCTCATCGGGCGCCGTTCGGGATCGGCATCGCATCTGCAGGAATGATCGACAGCGACAACGGGGTTATCCTTGCCGTCAATCTCGCGCCCGTTCTATCGGGCCTGCCGTTGGTCGATATCCTGCAGGAGCATTTCGCGTTGCCTGTCGTCATCGATCATCATCCGCGCGCGCTCCTCGTGGGCGACCGTTGGTTCGGTCCGGGACGAGGCCAGCAGACGTTCGCGGCGATCTATACCGGTGAGGTTCTGGGCGGCGCCTTCTATATCGATGGGAGGGTTTACCGCGGACTTGCCGGCTCCGGCGGCGAACTCGGACACACCGTCGTCCAGATCGATGGTGAGCTCTGCAATTGCGGCAAGCATGGATGCTGGGAAACCGTCGCCGCCCTGCCCTGGTTACGGCGAGAAGCGGCTCGTCTCGGTATGGCGAACCCTGAGGGCGTTACCTGCGCTCGCCTCGTCAAAGAGGCGGCGGAAGGATCGAAGGCCGCCGATGATCTGCTCAATCGCTATACCCGCAATGTCGCCTTCGGGATTCTCAACCTGCAACAGACACTGTCGCTCAATTCCTATGTTCTGCACGGCGACATCGCAGGTGGTGGCGCAGACGCTGCCGAACGCGTCAGGCAACATGTCGAACGCCTTGTCAGGAAGCGGCCGAACCAGGAGATTTCCATCACCGTCAACGGCATCGGTGAAGGGCATACCGCTTTGCGCGGCGCCGCCGGCCTGGTTTTGTCCAGCCACCTCAAGTTGGTCATCTGACGTTATGGCTGGACAGGTAAACTAGCGGCAGACTTCATAGACAGCCGTCGCAAGGCTGTTGCTATTCCAATTCACCATCTTCGTCGCCTGCTGTTCCAGTTCGACGGGTGTTCTCTGCTGATTTCGCCGTCTAATGCCAATGCGCTAGACGGGCGGCCTGGCTACGAATCGCGGAAGTCTCGGCTGATCAGCTTGCCTTGCGTCGCCAAGGCAAACTTAAACTCTTTGCGGCTCCGTCCTGGTGTTACCCTGATGGGGCCGGCTATTTGCCTAAGTTGCAGAATGATTTTCTCATCGTCACTATGGAACAGGTTTTCGATCAGTGCCCTGACACAGCTGTAAAATGACTGCGACGTAAAGTTCCTGGTTTCCATGCGCTCTTGGTAGATTTCGAGTTTCGCGCGGAGCTTTTCGGCTTGGCCTTCTAGTTGCTGGAATCGTTCCTTCAGACGCGGGGTGTAGAGTCCATCCTCTATGGCCGCTAGGAGGCCGCGCAGCCTCCCCTCGATTTTCTCCAATTCTCGTCGATCATTTTGGATCTGGCGGCTCCGCTCGTGGTGGTCGAGCCGGCCTTCGGTGACCAAAGCGGCGGAGTGTCGATCAATGGTGAATAAAGTCTCCGCCAAAAACTCTCGCACCTGCTTTTCCATGACGTGACGCTGAATCGTCTTGCGGTTGTCGCAGGACTTGCGCCGATAGTGCTCCGCACAGCCATAACGATCTCTTCCGACATGGCAGAAGTCGCAGCCACATTCCGCGCATATCAACAATCGATAGAGATACGAGGCGGAGACCGTCAGACCGCGAGCTCGGGCCTCCCTGGAATTCTGAACCCCTTCGCGCACATTTTTGAAGCACTGCTCGATATCTTGCTGCCGGTTTTTGACAGCCTGCCACAACGGCTCCTCGATAATGCGCAGGCCGGCGACTTCCGTTTTGACCCAATTCGTCTCCGGGTTGCGCCGAGCCTGACGCTTCCCTGTGTCCGGATCCCTAATGTAGCGTAACCTGTTCCAGATGAGCACGCCGCGATAAAGCTCGTTATTGAGGATGCCGGTTCCCCTTGACCTATGTCCTCGAATGGTACTCGCTGCCCATGGGCGTCCCGCCGGTCCGGGAATGGCCTCCTTGTTCAGGGTCATGGCGATGGCAACGGGCGACTTACCCTCGGCAAAGGCCATAAAGATCCGGCGAATAATGGCTGCTTCTGCCTCGTTGATGCGCCGACCGCCAGCACCACCCTCATTATCGGCGATGACTTTATACCCGTAAGCGAGACCACCGCCGGATCGCCCTTTCTCAACCCTTCCTCTTTGTCCACGGCGCGTCTTATCCGCCAGATCTTTCAGGTACAGAGCATTCATCGCCCCCCGGAAGCCGATCTGCAATTCATCGGCGCGGCCGTCAGAAACGGTGTGCAGTGTGACCCCTGCAAAGCGCAGGAGTTTGTAGACATGGGCCATGTCTTCCTGATCCCGAGAGATCCGATCAAGCGCCTCGGCGCAGACAAATTCGAACTGGCCTCCCTTAACGTCAGCGAGGAGACTGCGTATCCCGTCCCGTCCTCGAAGGCTGGCGCCGGAGACCGCTTCGTCGCGATAGCACCCTGCCACTTGCCATCCTTGTTGTTCTGCAAACTGGCGACAAATGAGGAACTGATCATCAACCGATCTGGGGTTCTGGAGGTCGGAGGAGTAGCGGGCGTAGAGCACAACACGGGGCATCGGCATTCCTGGCATTTTCAAAGCGGAGGTCTTTGCCAGCGATCAGAGCCAGGGAGAAGCCGCAACATCGGCTATCCAGAGGAAACGCTTTCAGTGGTAGACGCTATTTCACGCTTTGGTACGCCATTGATGGCTAAAGCAGCCGATTTTCCGCATCGCAATTGGTTGCGGGTGTCAGCCAACCCGATTTGCACCTGCGGAACGAAGTAGTTGATTTTATTGAAAGGCGAATCGCAGCGCCGATTTTGGCGCAATACAAAAAGCCCGGTAACCTATTGTGCCACCAAGGTTTTTTCGTCTTATGTTGGTTGCGGGGGCAGGATTTGAACCTGCGGCCTTCAGGTTATGAGCCTGACGAGCTACCGGGCTGCTCCACCCCGCGTCACCAGCGCAAACCGCTTTGCGGTTTGTCGCGTCAGCGTAAACCCGAAGGGTTTATCGCGCTTGCGTGAACCGCAAAGCGGTTCATGCTTTATCCACGTAAACCGCTTCAGCCGTTTATCGTGTATTCTCAGCGCAAATCCGGAGGATTTGTCGCGCCCGTGGCACCGTATTTCAGGTGTGTAAGGGGTAATGTCTTGCTTTTCAGAAGCGACAAAGGCCGCTTGAAGCGGCCTATTGTAACACGGCTAGGCCGTTTCAGCGTAACCCTTTTGGGTTTATCGCGTTTGTGATGAGAAGATTGTGTGAGGCATAAATTGCTTATGCAATTTAGCGACGCATAAACCGCCGATGCGGTTTAGCGTGAAGTTGCGTTTGGCAGACCTGGCAGCGACCTACTCTCCCGCGTCTTAAGACGAAGTACCATGGGCGCAGGGGCGTTTCACGGCCGTGTTCGGAAAGGGAACGGGTGCGGCCACCCCGCCATAACCACCAGGTCGGCAAAGCGCAACTTCGGGCTAAACCGCGCCAGCGGTTTATGCCCTGCACGCTAAACCTTGCGGGTTTAGCGCGATGAGAAGCTGGTGAAGTTTTCACTTCGTTTGTCTATTTGAACACGTCTTTGGTGCGTTTCCGGACAAAGTCCGCAAGCGCAAAGCGCGTCGCCGGACGTCCGGCGCGCCGTCCGCAGCGTAGCGATCGAAGATCGCGACAGCGTGAGGACAAAACTCAATGCAGATGAACGTTTACGTTCGTCTGATGAGCACTGGCAATGGGAACGATCAAGCCAATCGAGCTATTAGTACCGGTAAGCTTCATGCGTTGCCGCACTTCCACACCCGGCCTATCAACGTGGTCGTCTTCCACGGCTCTGATAGGGAACACTCGTTTTCAGGTTGGTTTCCCGCTTAGATGCCTTCAGCGGTTATCCATTCCATATGTAGCTACCCTGCTATGCCCTTGGCAGGACAACAGGTCCACCAGAGATATGTCCATCCCGGTCCTCTCGTACTAGGGACAGATCCTGTCAATATTCCTACACCCACGGCAGATAGGGACCGAACTGTCTCACGACGTTCTGAACCCAGCTCACGTACCGCTTTAATTGGCGAACAGCCAAACCCTTGGGACCTGCTCCAGCCCCAGGATGCGATGAGCCGACATCGAGGTGCCAAACAACCCCGTCGATATGGACTCTTGGGGGTCATCAGCCTGTTATCCCCGGCGTACCTTTTATCCGTTGAGCGATGGCCCTTCCACGCGGGACCACCGGATCACTATGACCGACTTTCGTCTCTGCTCGACTTGTCAGTCTCGCAGTCAGGCGGGCTTATGCCATTGCACTCGACGACCGATTTCCGACCGGTCTGAGCCCACCATCGCGCGCCTCCGTTACTCTTTCGGAGGCGACCGCCCCAGTCAAACTACCCACCATACACTGTCCCGGATCCGGATGACGGACCGCGGTTAGACATCCATGACGATAAGGGTGGTATTTCAAGGATGGCTCCACAAGAACTGGCGTCCCTGCTTCAAAGCCTACCACCTATCCTACACATGCCGACACGAATGCCAGTGTAAAGCTATAGTAAAGGTGCACGGGGTCTTTCCGTCTGACCGCAGGAACCCCGCATCTTCACGGGGAATTCAATTTCACTGAGTCTATGTTGGAGACAGCGGGGAAGTCGTTACGCCATTCGTGCAGGTCGGAACTTACCCGACAAGGAATTTCGCTACCTTAGGACCGTTATAGTTACGGCCGCCGTTTACTGGGGCTTCGATTCAGAGCTTGCACCCCTCCTCTTAACCTTCCAGCACCGGGCAGGCGTCAGACCCTATACGTCGTCTTGCGACTTCGCAGAGCCCTGTGTTTTTGGTAAACAGTCGCTACCCCCTGGTCTGTGCCACCCTCACATACTTGCGTACATAAGGGTCACGCTTCTTCCGAAGTTACGCGTGCAATTTGCCGAGTTCCTTCAACATAGTTCTCTCAAGCGCCTTGGTATACTCTACCTGACCACCTGTGTCGGTTTCGGGTACGGTCTATACGGTGGAGCTATTTCCTGGAACCGCGTCCCCGCCCACACAATCCAATAAGTGTGAACAAGTTAAGCAATCCGTCACTACCACCAGGCCCACGAATATTAACGTGGTTCCCATCGACTACGCGTGTCCGCCTCGTCTTAGGGGCCGGCTAACCCTGCTCAGATTAACTTTAAGCAGGAACCCTTGGTCTTTCGGCGAGAGGGTCTCTCACCCTCTTTATCGTTACTCATGTCAACATTCGCACTTCCGATACCTCCAGGGCCCCTCACAGGTACCCCTTCACAGGCTTACGGAACGCTCCGCTACCACTTGCATTGCTGCAAATCCTCAGCTTCGGTGCATGGCTTCAGCCCCGTTACATTTTCGGCGCAAAGACCCTTGACTAGACCAGTGAGCTGTTACGCTTTCTTTAAATGATGGCTGCTTCTAAGCCAACATCCTGGTTGTTTTGGGATCCTCACATCCTTTCCCACTTAGCCATGACTTGGGGACCTTAGCTGGAGGTTAGGGTTGTTGCCCTTTTCACGACGGACGTTAGCACCCGCCGTGTGTCTGCCTGATAGTACTCCCCGGTATTCGGAGTTTGGTTAGGATCAGTAAGACGGTGAGTCCCCATAGCCCATCCAGTGCTCTACCCCCGGGGGTATTCGTCAGACGCTCTACCTAAATAGATTTCGCGGAGAACCAGCTATTTCCGAGTTTGATTGGCCTTTCACCCCTAGCCACAAGTCATCCCAATCTATTGCAACAGATGCGGGTTCGGTCCTCCAGTTGGTGTTACCCAACCTTCAACCTGCTCATGGCTAGATCACTCGGTTTCGGGTCTAATGCAACAAACTATATCGCCCTATTCAGACTCGCTTTCGCTTCGCCTACACCTACCGGCTTAAGCTTGCTTGTTACACTAAGTCGTTGACCCATTATACAAAAGGTACGCCGTCACCCTTGCGGGCTCCGACTGTTTGTAGGCATCCAGTTTCAGGTTCTATTTCACTCCCCTTGTCGGGGTGCTTTTCACCTTTCCCTCACGGTACTGGTTCGCTATCGGTCATGCACGAGTACTTAGGCTTGGAGAGTGGTCTCCCCATGTTCAGACAGGATTTCACGTGTCCCGCCCTACTCTAGGACAATAAGTGTATCTACGCGTACGGGGCTGTCACCCTCTACGGCAAACCTTTCCAGGTTCTTCCACTTTAACACTCATTGCCACTGGCCTGGTCCGCGTTCGCTCGCCACTACTTGCGGAGTCTCGGTTGATGTCCTTTCCTGCAGGTACTTAGATGTTTCAGTTCCCTGCGTTCGCTTCTTACACCCTATTTTATTCAGGTGAAGATACCTCATAACAATACCTAGAAACCTGAAGTGTTTTACCAGCCACCAGCCCGTCGAGGCTACGCTGCATCAGCAGCGACGGCCTCTGGCCTTGCGAAGCCCAAACGGGCTTCGA